>JBMLPD010000311.1:0-1188 GCA_049242285.1 Rubrivivax sp. | reverse complement strand
CATGGGCGCGCGCATCGAGGGCCACGGCACCAGCCGCATCCGCATCCAGGGCGTGGACGCGCTGCACGCGCCGGCCACCCCGCATCGCATCATCCCGGACCGCATCGAGACCGGCACCTTCCTGTGCGCCGTGGCGGCAGCGGGCGGCGACGTCACCTTGCGCGGGGCGCGCGCCTCTCACCTGGACGCCGTGCTGGACAAGCTGCGCGAAGCCGGCGCGGTGATCGGGTCCGGCGACGACTGGATCCGCGTGCGCGCCCAAGGCCGCCCCCGCGCGGTGAGCTTTCGCACCAGCGAGTACCCGGCCTTCCCCACCGACATGCAGGCGCAGTTCATGGCGGTGAACTGCATCGCCGAAGGCGCCGCCAAGGTCTCGGAGACCATCTTCGAGAACCGTTTCATGCACGTCAACGAGCTGCTGCGCCTGGGCGCCCACATCCAGATCGACGGCCACACGGCCGTGGTGCAGGGTGTGCCGCGCCTGTCCGGTGCCACCGTGATGGCCACCGACCTGCGCGCCTCGGCCAGCCTGGTGATCGCCGGCCTGGTGGCCGAGGGCGAGACCGTGGTCGACCGCATCTACCACCTCGACCGCGGCTACGACCGCATGGAAGACAAGCTGCGCGGCGTGGGTGCCGACATCGAACGTCTGAAGTGAGCCTCCTGGTCAAAGCCCCATGATCACGCTCGCCCTGTCCAAAGGCCGTATCTTCGAGGAGACGCTGCCGCTGCTGCGCGCTGCTGGCGTCGAGGTGCTGGAAGACCCGGAGCAAAGCCGCAAGCTCATCCTGCGCACCAACCGCGACGACGTGCGCGTGGTGCTGGTGCGGGCCACCGACGTGCCCACCTATGTGCAGCACGGCGGGGCCGATCTGGGCGTGGCTGGCCTGGACACCCTGCTGGAGCACGACGACCACGGTCTGTACCGCCCGCTGGACCTGAGGATCTCCCGCTGCCGCATGAGCGTGGCCGCTCCCGCGGAATTTGACTATGCACGCGCCGTGCGTCAGGGCTCGCGCATCCGCGTGGCCACCAAGTACACGCAGATCGCCCGCCAGCACTTCAGCGACAAGGGCGTGCACGTGGACCTCATCAAGCTTTACGGCTCCATGGAACTGGCGCCGCTGACCGGACTGGCCGACGCCATCGTCGATCTCGTGTCCACCGGCAGCACGCTCAAGGCCAACC
>JBMLPD010000310.1:0-1069 GCA_049242285.1 Rubrivivax sp. | reverse complement strand
CCACGCTGCTGCGCCATGTGGAGCGCGTGATCGTGCTGCACCAGGGCCGCAAGATTGCCGACGCCACACCGGCCGAGGTGGTGCGCGACCCGGAGGTCATCGAGGCCTACCTGGGCGACGAGGTGGTGGGGGAGGCCACGTCATGATGTGGCACCGCCCCGAAGGCTTCGTGCTGGGCGGCAGCGGCCGCGCGCACCTGAAGGTGGAGGCCCTGGCCGCCGGCTACGGGCCTGTGCAGGTGCTGCGCGGCCTGCGCTTCGAGGCCCGCCCCGGCCTGACCGTCATCCTCGGGCCCAACGGCGCGGGCAAGACCACGCTGCTGCGCGCCCTGGCCGGCCTGATCCCGCGCGCGGGCGAGGTGCTGCTGGACGGCGAGGATCTGCCAGAGAAGACGCACGAGATCGTGCGCGCCGGCGTGGCCCTGGTGGCCGAGGGGCGGCAGCTCTTTCCGCAGATGACGGTGGCCGAGAACCTGGAGCTCGGCGGCTGGCTGGTGCCCAAGGCCGAGCGCGCGCGCCGGCTGCAGCAGGCCTTGCAGGACTTTCCCAAGCTGCGCGAACGCGCCCAGCAACTGGCCGGCACCATGAGCGGCGGCGAGCAGCAGATGGTGGCCGTGGCCCGCGCCATGATGAGCGCGCCGCGCCTGCTGATGCTGGACGAACCTTCGCTGGGCCTGGCCCCGCGCATGGTGGACGAACTGCTGGCGCTGGCCCGGCGCATTGCCGACGCCGGTACCACCGTACTGATGGTGGAGCAGAACGTCAAGAAGGCCCTGGCCGTGGCCGACCGCGGCTACGTGCTGGAGCGCGGCGCCCTGGTGGCCAGCGGCCCGGCGCGCCTGCTGGCGCGCTCCACCGTGGTGCGCGAGGCCTACCTGGGCGCGCAGGCAGATGACACCACTTCGGCCGCCGATGCGGCCCGCCGGGGGCGCTCTGCCGCTGCTCCCGTGTCCTGAACCCCGAATCCATTTCCAGGAGCCCCTCATGTCCGACATGTCGATGCTGATCAACGGCCTGAAGGTCACGGCCGAGAAGAACGCCACCTTCGAGCGCCGCAACCCGCTGGACGG
>JBMLPD010000309.1:0-5339 GCA_049242285.1 Rubrivivax sp. | reverse complement strand
CTGACCAGCCGCTGTTTCGAGGTGGGCGGTTGCGTGCGTGACGCGCTGCTGGGCCGCCCCATCGCCGACCGGGACTGGGTGGTGGTGGGCGCCACGCCGCAGGAGATGCTGGACGCGGGCTTTCGCCCGGTGGGCAAGGACTTTCCGGTCTTCCTGCATCCGACCACGCACGAGGAATACGCGCTGGCCCGCACCGAGCGCAAGTCCGGGCGCGGCTACCAGGGCTTCACCTTCCATGCCGACCCGGGTGTCACGCTGGAGCAGGACCTGGCGCGGCGCGACCTGACCATCAATGCCATGGCACGCCGGCCCGACGGCAGCCTGGTGGACCCCTTTGGCGGGCAGCGTGACCTGCGCGAACGCCGCCTGCGCCACGTGAGCGAGGCCTTCGCCGAAGACCCGGTGCGGCTGCTGCGCACGGCCCGCTTCGCCGCACGCTACGGCGACTTCGAGGTCGCGCCCGACACCCAGGCCCTGATGCGCCGCCTGGTGGACGAGGGCGAGGTGGATGCCCTGGTGCCCGAGCGTGTGTGGCAGGAACTGGCCAAGGGCCTGATGGAGGCCTGGCCGCGGCGCCTGTTCGAGGTGCTGCGTGACTGCGGCGCCTTGAAGCGCCTGCTGCCGGAGGTGGATGCGCTGTGGGGCATGCCGCAGCCGCCGGCCCATCACCCCGAGGTGGACACCGGCGAACACCTGATGCTGGTGCTGCAGCAGTGCGCGCGAGCGCAGGCGCCGCTGGCCGTGCGCTGGGCCTGCCTGATGCACGACCTGGGCAAGGCCACCACGCCGCGCGATGAATGGCCCCGCCATATTGGCCACGAGGGGCGCAGCGCCCGCCTGGCGCAGCGCGTGGCCGAGCGCTTGAAAGTGCCCAACGACTGCCGCGAACTGGCCGACGTGGTGGCGCGCGAGCACGGCCACGTGCACGCCAGTGCCGGCCTGGGACCCGAGGCCACGCTGCGCCTGCTGGAGCGTTGCGACGCGCTGCGCCGGCCGCAGCGCTTCTTGCAGGCGTTGCAGGCCTGCGAGTGCGATGCCCGGGGCCGCACCGGCCTGGAGGACCGACCATACCCCCAGGCGCCGCGCCTGCAGGCCGCGCTGGAGACCGTGCTGGCGGTGGACACCGGTGAGGTGGCCCGGCAGGCGCAGCGTCAAGGGCTCGGCGGCCCGGCCATCGGCCGCGCCGTGCGGCAGGTTCGGGTGCAGGCGCTGGCCGCAGCCGCGCCCGCAGCCGCAGCGTTGTCGTCGTAGCCCGCGTCGCCGCCAAGCCTTGCGTCGGCGCAGTGCGGCCTGAAGTGCCCGGCGCCACGATGGCGCATGAATGCTTTGGCACGGCGGGCGGCCGTGGTCTGCGTCCTGCAGATCGCGGGTTGGGGTCTGGACGCTCAGGCGCAGCGCGAAGCAGTGCCGCCGGAGGATCTGGGGGCCCGCCTGGAGTGGCTGCAGAGGCAGGGCGCGGTGCAGCTCGGCCAGAAGCCGGTGTACCTGCAATCGAGCGAGACCCCGCAACGCCTGGAAGGCGAGGTGCTGGCCCTCATCGACCACCCCGTGCAGCGCGTGCGCGCGGCCCTGACGCAGGCATCGGTCTGGTGCGACATCCTCATCCTCCACCTCAACGTGAAGTACTGCCGCGCCGTGCGCCATACCGCGGGGACGGGCGCTGCGGGCACAGCGGGCGCGGACGAACGGCTGGAGGTGGGCCTGGGCCGCAAGCACGACGAGCCCTTGAGCAGCGTGCACTGGCTTGAGTTCCGCTTCCGTACCGCTGCTTCCGCGCTTGCATCTGCCGGGCTGCCTGGTGCGGCCCTGCCCAGCGTGGAACTGCTGGCCCCTGAAGGCCCTCTGGACACGCGCGACATCCGCATCGCGGTGCAACTGGCCGAACCGTCGCTTGGGCGCACCCTGCTGCAGCTGCGCTACACCTACGCTCAAGGCCCGGCAGCGCGCTGGGCCCTGCAGGTGTATCTGGGAACCGTGGGCCGGCAGAAGGTGGGCTTCAGCCTCGTGCCCGAGAGCCCTGACCGGCCTGGCGGCCCGCTGCAGCCTGTGGCGGGCGTGCGCGGGCTGCTGGAGCGCAACACCGTGCGCTACTACCTGGCCGTCGACGCCTACCTCGACGCCCTGGCGCTGCCGCCGGCGCAGCAGCTGGAGCGGCGCCTCGTGGACTGGTTTGCGGCCACCGAACGCCATCCCCGCCAACTGCACGAACTGGACTGGGAAGCCTACGTGCAGATGAAGCGTCTGGAGGTGCGCCGACAGCAGAGTGCGCCATCAGGCCGGCCCTGAGCCTTCCCGCCCTCGCCCCCGGTCCTGTGCGAGGATGGGGGCCCCGGTGCAGCGTCCGCAAGCCTTCGCGCTGCCTGTGCCGGGAACCGGTGTGGGCGTCTTCGCAAAGGATGGAACCATGATGCAGCTGGCCGACGGCATTCGCAGGCATGGATTCAAGAAGTGGTACGAGCGGGAGCTGCTTCGCGGCCATGCCCACCTGGTCGTGTTGATCTTCTGCTGCCTTGGCCTGATGATGGCGCTGGAGGCTGCCACGCGCTTTCGTTCCACGGCCGACCAGCTGTTCGACCTGATGGCCGTGGTGGTCTGCACCGGCGCAGGCCTGTGGGCACTGCGCCGCTACATGGGCTTGTTGCTCAGGGCCGAGAGCATTGCCAACCAGGCCGACTGCCCGCGCTGCAAGGCCTATGGGCGGCTGGAGCCGGCGGCATCCACAAGCCCGGCCTCAGCATCCCAGACCTCGGAAGCCGCGGACCAGCAGGTGGCGGTGCGCTGCCGTGCTTGCGGGCACGAGTGGCCCATCCACCTCTGACCCTGACGCGTTCAGAACCACAGCCCGATCAACATCGCCAGCACGCTGAGCACGATGCTGCTGGCCAGCGGCACGTGGAACTCGCGTCCGCGCCAGCGGAAGCTGAAGTCACCGGGCAGGCGGCCCAGGCCGATCTTGCGCAGCCAGGCCGTCAAGCCGTTGAACAGCACGAAGGCCAGCAGGAAGACGAGGAGCCAGCGCATGGCGATGTGGTGCAGGGCCGGCGCTCAGAGCCGGTGCGTGCGGTCGCCTGCGGTGAAGCCCAGCAACCCGTCGCCCAGGCCGTCCAATGCGTGCAGGCCCCGCGTGAGGGCCATCACCTTGAACAGTTCGCCCATCTCGTGCTCGGTCAGCAGCTTCTGCGCCGCTGCGCGTTCAGGGATCGTGGCGTGTTCCAGCAGGCCGGCCATGCCGCAGTTCAGCAGAAAGCGGGCCTGGCTGGTGTAGCCGGCCACCGTGAGGCCCGCGTCCTGGGCCGCCAGGGCGATGGCGGTGAAGTCCACATGCACCGTGATGTCCTTCAGGCCCACGTCGATCAACGGGTTGCCGTCGGCCCGGTGGGCCCGGTGGCACATCAGCGTGCCGCCGGTGCGTTGCGGGTGGTAGAGCTCGGCCTCGGGAAATCCGTAGTCGATGAACAGCGCCAGGCCGCAGGTCAGGCGCTCGGCCAGCGTGGCCACGAAGGCCTGCGCCTGCGGCTGGATCTCCAGCACGGTGCCGGGTACGAAGGGCGCGTCCACGGGCGGGCGAAGGTCCGTGCGCCGGTCGGCGAAGTGCAGGCGGCCGTCGTGCCAGGCCACGCCGCGTTCGCACCAGGTCTGCCCGTCGAAGCTCAGCAACTGCGCCGGCATGGCGTCCAGCACCTCGTTGCCCAGCACCACGCCGCGCATCACGGGCGGCAGGGCGGTGGCCCACTGCACGCGGTCACCGAAGCGGGCCAGGGCCTGGCGCTGCTGCTCACGCAGTGCGGCCGACACCTCCACGATGGTGTAGCGGCGCACGCCCTCGCCCAGGGTGTCCAGCACCTGCTGGGCCAGGGCGCCCGTGCCAGCCCCGAACTCGAAGACCTCGTCGGCCTGCGCGGCTTGCAGGGCCTGCGCCACCTGGGCCGACAGGGCGCGGCCGAAGAAGGGCGAGAGCACCGGTGCGGTGACGAAGTCGCTGCCCGCAGCGCCGTTCGACCTGGCGCCAGGAGCACCCGCCGGCATCAGCCCGATGGGTGACTCGCCCCGCGCGTAGTAGCCCAGGCCGGGGGTGTAGAGCGCGGTGTGCATGAACCGGTCAAACGGGATCCAGCCGCCCGCCGCCGCGATGTCCTGCCGCAGGTGGGCGAGCAGGGCCGCCGATACACTGCCGGGCTCCGTTTCACGCATCGGCGTCATTGTAGAAAGCATGACTTCGCGCCCTGTTGTCCTGGTCACCGGCGCTGCCCGCCGCGTGGGCCGCGCCATGGCGCTGGACCTGGCCGGTCATGGTTTTGACGTGGCGGTGCATTACCGTGGCTCTGCCGAAGAGGCGCAGGCCACGGCGCAGGACTGCGCCGACCTGGGCGCGCGGACCCAGACCTTCCAGGCCGACCTGTCCGATGAGGCCGCAGCGCGTGCGCTGCTGCCCACCGTGGTGCAGGCTTTCGGCCGGGTGGATGCCGTGGTGAACAACGCCTCGGACTTCGAGTACGACGACCCGGCCAGCTTCAGCTACGCGTTGATGGAGCGCCAGTGGCGCGCCAACACCGCACCGGCCATCGTGCTGGCCCAGGCGCTGCATGAGCAGGTGACGGCGCGCGGCGCCACCGGCTGCGTGGTCAACCTGCTGGACCAGAAGCTCTGGAACCAGAACCCCGACTACCTGTCGCACACCCTGTCCAAGGCGGCGCTGGAAGCGGCCACCACCATGCTGGCCATGGGCCTGGCGCCAGCCGTGCGCGTGTGCGGCGTGGCCCCGGGAGTGACGCTGCTGTCCGGGGCGATGGCTGACGGCGAGTTCGAGCGCGCGCACCGCATGACGCCGCTGCGCCGCTCGTCCACGCCCGAGGACATCGCCCGGGCGGTGCGCTTCCTGATCGAATCCCCCGCCATCACCGGCACCACCTTGCTGGTCGACGGCGGTCAGCATCTGGCCGGCCAGCCGCGCGACGTGATGTTTCTGGCGCGCCAGAACGCCCAGGAGACGTGATGTGGCCCCCCATGAACCCGCAGGACCTGCATGTCTGCGTACGATCCAGCGCGCACAGCGCCTGAGGAATGCCGCCGATGAGCGCCCTTCTTGCCCACCCTGATCTGGCCGCTTGCCGCCGCTTGTTCCTGCGCAACCACGAACTCGCGGTTCACATCGGTGTGCACGAATTCGAGCACGGCGCGCCCCAGCGCATCCGCTTCAACGTGGACTTGTACGTGCCCCTGGCCCTGTCCACCCCCACCGCGGACGCCCTGGACGAAGTGGTCGACTACGACTTCATCCGCCACACCATCGCCCAGCGCGTGGCGCGCGGCCACATCGAGTTGCAGGAGACGCTGGCCGA
>JBMLPD010000308.1:0-5021 GCA_049242285.1 Rubrivivax sp. | reverse complement strand
AGGCCGCCATGGAAGCCGTGGACCGCGCCAACGGCGAGATCTTTGCGCAGGTGCGCTACAAGGACGGCAGCTACGGCTACCACGCCTTGCTGATCACCCACAAGGACTCGCCCTACAAGACACTGGACGATGTGCTGAAGAACTCGAAGAACATCAACTTCGGCATCGGTGACCCCAACTCCACCTCCGGCTTCCTGGTGCCCACGTTCTACATCTTTGCGCAGAACAAGGTGGACCACCGCACCGCCTTCAAGACCATCCGCAGCGCCAGCCACGGCGCCAACATCCAGGCTGCGCTGGCCCGGCAGGTGGACGTGGCCACGAACAACACCGAAGACATGGGCAAGCTCGAGGCCAACAAGCCCGAGCTGTTCCAGCAGTTGCGCGTGCTGTGGAAGAGCCCGCTGATCCCGAGTGACCCGTTTGTCTACCGCAAGGATCTGGACCCCGCCGTCAAGGACAAGATTCGCAACTTCGTGCTGAACTACGCCTCCAAGGATCCGCAGGAAAAGGCGATCCTGAACAAGATCTATGACTACGACGGCTTCCGCCCCTCCAACAACGACCAGCTCATCCCGATCCGCGAGCTCGAGCTGTTCCGCGACCGTACCCGCACCGAGAACGACACCAAGCTGAGCGCCGAGGACAAGGCCAAGGCGATTGCCGAGATCGACCGCAAGCTTGCCGCGCTGAAGAAGTGATTCCATGACCGCAGGAACTGCACTTCCGCAAGGGGCGGCGCCCTCCACGCAGTCGCTGCGCCTGCTGGAAGAGCGCGCGGCGGCACAGCGGCCCGGGTGGGTGTACTGCGCCGCCTGGGGTGCGGCCCTGGCCTTTCTGGGCTGGGCCTGGAAGGGGGCCGAGATCCGGCCGCTGGACCTGGTGCGCGACGCCGGCAACATCGGCACCTACCTCAGCGACTTCTTTCCGCCCAACTTCGGCGACTGGCGCATCTACCTGCGCGAGATGTTGATCACGGTGCACATCGCCGTGTGGGGCACCTTGCTGGCCGTGGTGGCTGCCGTGCCGCTGGGCCTGGCGGCTTCGGCCAACATCGCACCGGCGTGGATCCACCAGCCCGTGCGTCGCATCATGGACGCGTGCCGTGCCATCAACGAGATGGTTTTCGCCATGCTGTTCATCGTGGCGGTGGGCCTGGGGCCGTTTGCCGGTGTCCTGGCACTGATGGTGCACACCACGGGCACTCTGGCCAAACTGTTCTCCGAGGCTGTCGAGGCCATCGACCCGCGCCCCGTCGAAGGTATCCGGGCCACCGGGGCGCATCCGCTGGTGGAAATTCTCTACGGCGTCATTCCGCAGGTGCTCCCGCTGTGGCTGTCCTTCACGCTGTACCGCTTCGAGTCCAACGTGCGCTCGGCTTCCGTGGTGGGCATGGTGGGGGCGGGCGGCATCGGTGTGGTGCTGTTCGAGGTGATCCGGGGGTTCCAGTACGCGCAGACCTGCGCCGTGCTCATCATCCTGGTGGTCAGCGTCAGCCTCATTGACCTGTTGTCGGCACGGCTGCGCCGGCGCTTCATCTGATGACGGCTTCGGTCTTTGGTTGGCGCATGCCTGTGGATGTGCGCTTTGGCGCCGGCTGCGCCGACTCCATCGATCAAGCGCTCGGCGAGCGTTGTGCCGTGGTCCTGGCCTTCGAGCCCGCCACGGCCCTGGGCTGGCGGCTGCGGTGGACGCAGGCACTCGGGGCCCGCTTGCTGCAGTGGATCGAAGTGCCCGATGGCTTGTCCAGCGTGGCGCGTTGCCGGGAGTTCTCGGCCCAGGTCTGGCCCTTGCTGGCTGCGCACCCGGGCAGTGTGCTGATCGGCCTGGGGGGTGGTACCACGTTGGACATCGCCAAGGTGCTGCGCTGCCGGCCGGTGGTGAGCCCTCATCGGGCGACCGAACCGTTGCCGACGGTCGGCCCACCCACCCACCCGGATGGATTTGAGCCGCTGGCCGCTGCGCTGCGCGGTCAGAGGGCGTGGCCCGCCCTGGAGCTTGCCCCGCTGTGGATGGTGCCCACCACCGCCGGCACGGGCAGCGAGGTGACGCGCTGGGCCACGGTGTGGGACACCGACGCCGCACCGGCCCAGAAGCGATCTTTCGATGAGCCTTTCGGGTTTGCCGAGAAGGCTTTCGTGGACCCTGTGCTGACCCACAGTTGCCCCGCGGCGGTCACGCGTGACACCGGCCTGGACGCGCTGTCTCATGCGCTGGAAGCGATCTGGAACCGGCATGCCAATCCTTTCAGCGATGTGCTGGCGCTGTCCGCCGCGCAGAAGGTGCTGAAGTGGCTGCCCGTGGTGTTGCGCGATACGCGTCACCCGCAGGCCCGCGAGGCGCTCTCACTGGCCTCCTTGCAGGCCGGGCTCGCGTTCGCGCAGACCCGTACTGCGCTCGCGCATGCCCTGTCTTATGCCGTGACGCTGGAACAAGGCGTGCCGCACGGCCTGGCCTGTGCCCTTTGGCTGCCCGCGGCCTGGCGCCTGGCCCAGGGCCGCGACCCGCGAGTGGACGCGTTGCTGGCGCGGGTCTTCGATGACGTGGCGCCGCTGACCTCCGGCCTGACGGGGGTCGAGCGGCTCCAGGCCTGGCTCAGCAGCGTGGACGCGCCTTGCGACCCGGCCGCGGTGGGCGTGCGGGATGCCGAACAGCGTATCGCCGCCGCCTTGGGGTCCACCAGGGGCCGCAACTTCATCGCTGCTGCAGGTTGAGGGCTCCTCGGCAGATCAGGCGCTTTGCCTGGTGGGCCTCTGCAGCGACAGGTTTCATCGAAAAGTCACTGCGTCGCCCTGAGCTGCGGACCTGCTCCGCGCATTCCATTCATCGGTCAGGTTCCTGACGCGAGGCGCTGCGCGAGGAACACGGAGAGATCCCATGAGCAAGTCTTTGTGCAAGGTGCTGCGCACCGCTCTTCTGTCTGTGGGGCTCATGGGCGCTGCGGGCGCCCGGTCGCCAACAGCCATTCGCTGCAACTGCCCGCCCGAGTGGGCGGATTGGGGCACGCAGCTCAAGGCCATCAAGGAAAAGACCGGCATCACGGTGCCGCCGGACAACAAGAATTCCGGGCAGACGCTGGCCCAGCTGGTGGCCGAAAAGGCCAGCCCGTGGCCGACATGGCTCACTACGGGGTGACCTTCGGCATCCAGGCCAGGAAGGAAGGCGTGACCGCCGCCTGCAAGCCCGAGTTCCGGGCGGAGATCCCGGACGGGCTGAAGGATCCCGAGGGGCACTGGTTCACCATCCACTCCGGGACGCGGGGATTCATGGTGAACGTGAGCGCGCTCAAGGGCAAGCCCATCGCCTGCTCATGGGCTTGATCTGCTCCAGCCGGCATACAAGGGGCTGGTGGGCTGCCTGGACCCGGCGTCGGCCTTCGTGGGCTGTGTGGGTGCGGTGGCCGTCAACGCGGTGCGCGGCGGAACCCTGGACAACTTCTCCCCGGCCATCGAGTACTTCAAGGCGCTGAAGAAGAACGAGCCCATCGTTCCGAAGCAGACCTCCTGCGCCCGGGTGCTGTCGGGCGAGATCGCGATCCTGCTCCACTGCGATTTCAACGCCTGCCTTGCGAAGCACAAAGACAAGGCCAATGTCGAGTTCGTGATTCCTTCGGAAGGCACGCTGGTGGTGCCCTTCGTCATGAGCCCGGTCCAGAAGGGCCCCAACGCCAACAACGGGCTTACAAGCGGTCAACTGCCGTGTTCAGGTTCAATGGCGAGGATGTGACCGCAAAGCCCATTGGGCAGCGCGCCGTGGGCATGGTGTTTCAGCACTACGCCCTGTTTCCCCAGATGGACGTGCAGGCCCATATCGGCTACGGGCTGCGCGTGCGCGGCCTGGACGTTGCACTGGTCCGCGCTCGGGTGGGAGAGTTGGTGGACCTGATGCGTCTGCAAGGCCTGGCGCCGGCGACCTGCCGAGCTCTCCGGCGGCCAGCGCCAGCGGGTGGCCCTGGCCCGCGCGGTGGCCGTACGCCCCCGCGTGCTGCTGCTGGATGAGCCGCTGACGGCGCTGTACGCCAAGCTCAAGGAGACGCTGCGCGACGAGCTGGCGCAGCTGTTGCGTCAGCTGGGCATCACGGCGCTGCACGTCACCCACGACCAGCAAGAGGCCATGGCCATGCCGCTCTACCTGATGCCCGGCAACCATGACGACCGTGAGCAACTGCGCCGCAGTTTTCCAGCCCACGCCTACCTGGGCACCTCAGGCCACGTGCAGGTTTCGGTCAGCGTCGGCGATCTTCAGCTTGTCGCACTGGATTCCGTGGAGCATGGGCAGAGCGGGGGACGGCTTTTCCAGGAGAGGCTGGACTGGCTCGAGGCGTGGCCGGTCATCCCCAGGTGGAGCGCATCATCTGCGGACACCTGCACCGCACCATCTACGCACGCTTTGGCAACACGGTGGTGTCCACCGCTCCCAGCACTGCGCATCAGGTGTGTCTGGACCTGCACCGGGACGCGCCCTCGGCCTGGGTCATGGAGCCCCCGGCTTTCACCTTCACGCCTGGTCCGGGGTGGGCAGGCTTGTCACGCACGCGGCGGCCAGCGGCCGGTTCGATGGGCCGCACCCGTTTCATGATGGTGGCGCCTTGATCGACTGATCCGCTGCCGGAGTTTGCTGCGCGGCCCTGCGCTGCAGGGCGGTCGTGGCCCGCAGACCTGCGAGCGCCATGATCTGCGGCGTGTAGAAGTGGGAGCGCCCGCCATCTTCCAGTTGCGACCATTGCGCCACCGACAGGCAGGCCAGGCGCGCTGCGCATGTGCGCTCCAGCCCGACGGCCTCTCGCAGGTCGCGCAAGCGTTTGGCATCTTCATCGGACCAGAGGGCGGAACCACTCGGCTTCATTTCGAAGCTCTCCACAAGCCGAAGTCATCCCCTGAGCACAGCCCGTCCGTGTGTGCCGGACTTTGGCAGACGGTTATCTTGTCCTGTCTTGATGAAGTGGATGTGACAGTACGGGCGCTGCCCAGCAGTGTGTATCCCCCCAGGCGTGACATGGTATTGTCACGGAAGGCCTCTAG
>JBMLPD010000307.1:0-2970 GCA_049242285.1 Rubrivivax sp. | reverse complement strand
CTGCAGCAGCGCACGCCCAGCGCCAGCGGGCTGGTGGGGCGCTCCATCGTCATCAAGGGCTTGCAGACGGCCCTGCAAAAGGTGGCTGCGGTGGACAGCACGGTGCTGCTGACGGGGGAGTCCGGCACGGGCAAGGAGCTGGCCGCCCTGGCGCTGCACACGCTGAGCCCGCATGCCGGCGCGCCCTTCGTGCCGGTGAATTGCGCGGCGCTGTCACCAGCCCTCATCGAGCAGGAGCTCTTCGGCACCGAGGGCGGCGCGCAGCGGCGCGACGGGCTGTTCGTGTACGCCCAGGGCGGCACGCTGTTCCTGGACGAGATCGGCGAGCTGCCGCTGCCGCTGCAGGCCACGCTGCTGCGCGTGCTGGAAAGCCGCTGTGTGCGGCCTGTGGGCAGCGAGCAGGAAATCCCGGTGAACGTGCGCATCGTGGCGGCCAGCAACCGCAAGCTGGCCGACGAGGTGGAGGCCGGCCGTTTCCGCAAGGACCTGTACTACCGGCTGCAGGTGGTGGAGATCACGCTGCCGCCGCTGCGTTCGCACAAGGAGGACATTCCGGACCTGGTGGCGCACTTCCTGGAGACCCTGCCAGCGCAACTGGGCGTGCCCGCATTCGAGGTGACGGACGACGAAATGCGCTTTCTGGCGGAGTACGACTGGCCGGGCAACGTGCGCGAGTTGCGCAACCTGATCGAACGCTCGCTCATCCTGGGGGCGCTCAATGTGTCGGCCCTGTACCAGGGCCTGAAACGGGGCGCCGAGCCTTCGGCCCCAGCCCGGCCCGGCCACGCAGCGGGCCGGGCCACCGCATCGGCCCTGAGCGAGGGGCCCACCGACCTGCAGACCCTGGAGCGGCGTCACATCCTGGCGGTGCTGGAGTCGGTGGGCGGAGACAAGTCACAGGCAGCGCGGCTGCTGGGCGTTTCCCGGCGCACGCTGGAGCGCCGGGTGGCGGATTGGGGCCATGGCGGCTGAGCGCCTGACGCTGGCCGGCCGCTTCGACCGGCTGTCGGTACGGCACAAGCTGCTGGCGCTGGTGCTGGTGCCCCTGCTGCTGGTGCTGCCGGCGCTGGGCGTGGTGTTGCTGGCCTGGGGCAACTCGGCACTGGACCAGTTGTTGATCACCAAGATCCGCAGCGATCTGGCCGTGGCCCAGGGCTACTTCGAGCGCGTGCTGGGCGAGGTGGGCAGCAGCACGGCGGCGGTGGCCGAGTCCCACGCGCTGCACCAGGCCATCGAGGGCGCAGACGAAGGCCGGATGGTGGCCCTGCTGCAGGCCCTGCGCGAGCGCGAACGGCTGGACTTCATCCAGTTGCGAAGGCCCGACGGCAGCCTGTGGCTGGGCGACAGCGGCCCGGCCCGCGGCCCGGAGCCCACCAGCCCCACCTCTCCCGCCCGGGCTGCGGTGGCGCAAGGCGGCACCAGCGTGGAAGTGCTGACACCTGAGCAACTGGCCGTGCTGGGGCCCACGCTGGCCGCGCGGGTGTCCGTGCCGCTGGTGGACACGCGTAACGCCGCACCGACGGACCGTGCGCGCGAGGACCGGGCCATGGTGCTGCTGTCCACGCGGGCTGTGCTGGGCACGGACGCCCGTCCGCTGGGGCATTTGCAGGCCGGCCTGCTGCTCAACCGCAACTTGCCCTTCATCGACCACATCAACGAGATCGTCTACCCGGCCGGCTCGCTGCCTTACGGCAGCCGCGGCACGGCCACCCTCTTCCTGGACGACGTGCGCATCTCGACCAACGTGCGCCTGTTCGGGGCCGAGCAGGACGAACGGGCCATCGGCACCCGCGTATCGCAGGCGGTGCGCGAGGTGGTGCTGGGTTCGGGCCGCACCTGGCTGGACCGCGCCTTCGTGGTGAATGACTGGTACGTCTCGGCTTACGAGCCCCTTCAGGACAGCACCGGGCGGCGCGTGGGCATGCTGTACGTCGGCTTCACCGAGGCGCCTTTCCGCTGGATCAAGATCTCCATCCTGCTGGCCATCGGCGCCACCAGCTTTCTGGTGATGATTGGCGGAGCCTGGGTCAGCCTGCGCTGGGCGCGGCGCATCTTCGCGCCGCTGGAGACCATGGCCGCCACCATGCGGCGCGTGGAAGAAGGCGAGCTGCAGGCGCGCGTGGGCGGCACCGGCCGGCATGACGAGATCGGCCAGCTCGCCGGGCACCTGGACCACTTGCTGGACACCATCGACGACAAGACCCGCGCCCTGCAGCGCTGGAACGCCGAGCTGGACGCGAAGGTGTCGGAGCGCACGCAGGAGCTGGAAGCCGCGCAGGGCCAGTTGGTGCAGTCGGAAAAGCTGGCCACCGTGGGCCAGCTCACCGCCAGCATCGCGCACGAGGTGAACAACCCCATCGCCGTCATCCAGGGCAACCTGGACCTGATGCGGGAGTTGCTGGGGCCGGACGCGCACAAGGTGCGCGCCGAGATGAAGCTGGTGGACGAGCAGATCGAACGCATGCGCCTGATCGTCACCCAGTTGCTGCAGTACGCACGCCCCACCGAATTCGCCGGCTATGTGGAAGCGCTGGACCCCAACCGCCTCATCGAGGACAGCCTGGTGCTGGCCAGCCACCAGCTCTCACGCAGCGGCATCACCGTGCAGCAGGAACTGCGGGCCACAGGACAGCCAGCCGTGAACCGCGGCGAGATGCAGCAGGTGATGGTGAACCTGCTGGTCAACGCCATCCAGGCCATGCCGCAGGGCGGCACGCTCACGCTGCGCAGCCAGGACATGAGCACGCCGGCCGGCCCGGCGGTGCAGTGGTCGGTGCAGGACACGGGCGCGGGCCTGAGCCCGGAGCTGCTGTCCGAACTGTTCAAGCCCTTCGTCACCCGGCGCAAGGACGGCACCGGCCTGGGCCTGTGGATCAGCCGCAGCCTGGTGGAACGCTACGGCGGCACCCTGGACGCCGGCCCGCGCACCGACGGGGTCACCGGGGCCGTGTTCACGGTGCGGCTGCCGGG
>JBMLPD010000306.1:0-1552 GCA_049242285.1 Rubrivivax sp. | reverse complement strand
GCGCGCGACGGCATCGAGATCCCGCGCTGGGTGACGCTGAAGATGGAGGGCTTCCACGATGACGCCGCCTCCATCCGCGCCTTCGGCCTGGACGTGGTGACCCGTCTGTGCGAACGCCTGATCTCAGGCGGCGCGCCCGGCATCCACTTCTACACCATGAACCAGAGCGAGCTCACGCTGGAGCTGTGCCGCAGGTTGAAGTTGGGGTGAGGCCGGGGCCGGGGGATGATGACCGCAGGAACAACCGGACGCCCGACATACCGTCAGTTTCCCCCGCAATCCGAGGCCGCAGTGCAGGCAGCAGGTCGCATCAGAGGGCAGGCGAGGTGGAAAGCCACCAATCTTCTCCGACGCACCAGGTCGATCCGTCGGGTTGCCGGTCTCGACGCAGGGAGCGAACCTCCTGCAATGACTGGCGCTCCAGCGCGCGCGTCAAGGACGCAGAGGCGGCGTCATCGCGCGCGCCAATGCAGGGAATGAACGACGCGCGCATGAGGGCGCGGGCTTCGTAGGCGATCTGGGTGCGCCGGGTCACCATCAGCATGACCCCGAAGCCTTCATTCGGCGTCAAGGGTACGACCAGCCTGCCGCCCACGCGAAGTGCGTCGAGCCACTGCCCGGGGGGGTGGGTGGCCCCGGCGCTCGCATAGATGAGGTCACAGGGCGGCAGTTCCCTGTGGTTGGCAGAGCCAAGCTCGACCTGCACATTGGGAGAGCCCGCCAGGTTGGTGCCGGCCCTGGCCGCAACATCGGGTTCGATCTCCAGCGCCAGCACATGGCCTTCAGGCCCCACCAGCGTGCTCAGGATGGCTGTGTAGTAGCCGGTGCCAGCTCCCACATGAATGACATGGTCACCCAGTTTTGGAGCCGCTGAAGCGATGCAGCGGGCGTGCAGGGAAGGCTGGCCGTTGTTGATCTTCCGATCCGTCGCCAGGCCCACCAGGACATCGTGGTAGATCGATCGGGGATCGTCATCCACGGTGGGGATGTACCCGCTGCCCACAAACACCGGCCAGGGCCCCGGCCCCAGGAAATGCTCCCGTGCAACCGACGCGAAAGCGTCGATCAGGCGCTGGTCGTTGAAGCCGGCGCTGCGCACGATGAACTCCGCATAGAAGCGGCGATGTTCCTCGATGGATTTCACGTCATGCGGCACCGGCAGCCAGGGACAAGCGCTTGGCAAGCACCCGATTGCCGTGCGACTCCCCCTCGAAGGTGAATTGCGTGAGGCCGAAATCTTCGTAGCCGCGGCGCCCGTAGAAGGCCAGAGCCCGGTGGTTGTGAACCCAGGGCGTGAGCCACAGAACCGTGCTGCCGGCCAGAGCCGCCAGGCCCTCGGCTTCGGCCAGTAACCGGGTACCCACCTTGACCCCGGTAAACGGTTCCTGGACGTACAGACGCAGCAGTTCGGCCTGGGTACCCGCGGGGGCCAGCGCATGGTCTGCGGCCAGCGTGACCTGGGCAAATCCGACCAGATGAGCCCGGTGCTCGGCGACGACCATACGCGTAAGAGGGTGCATGATCGCCTCATCGAAGCTGGCCTTCGAATACG
>JBMLPD010000305.1:0-18950 GCA_049242285.1 Rubrivivax sp. | reverse complement strand
CCCGGCCGGTATACTTTGGCTTTCCCACTGGGCAGTCTCCGGCGCGTTCTCCGCCCCCCGGCCTGCCACCCAGAATGACCAAGTTCGTCTTCGTCACCGGCGGCGTGGTGTCCTCCCTCGGAAAGGGCATCGCCGCGGCGTCCCTGGCCGCGATCCTGGAGTCCCGCGGCCTGAAGGTCACCCTCGTCAAGCTCGACCCCTACCTCAACGTGGACCCGGGGACGATGAGCCCCTTCCAGCACGGCGAGGTCTTCGTCACCGACGACGGCGCCGAGACCGACCTGGACCTGGGCCACTACGAGCGCTTCATCACCACGCGGATGAAGCGCACCAACAACTTCACCACCGGCCAGATCTACAAGAGCGTGCTCGAGAAGGAGCGCCGCGGGGACTACTTGGGCAAGACCGTTCAGGTGATTCCGCACGTCACCAACGAGATCCAGGAATTCGTCAAGCGCGGCGCCGCTGACGTGGACGTGGCCATCGTGGAGATCGGTGGCACCGTGGGCGACATCGAGTCCCTGCCCTTCCTGGAAGCCGTGCGGCAGTTGAGCCTGAAGCTCGGCCCCACCAACACCGCTTTCGTGCACCTGACCTACGTGCCGTGGATCGCCGCTGCCGGAGAGCTCAAGACCAAGCCCACGCAGCACACGGTGCAGAAGCTGCGCGAGATCGGCATCCAGCCCGACGTGCTGCTGTGCCGGGCCGACCGGCCCATCCCCGACGACGAGCGCGAGAAGATCAGTCTGTTCACGAACGTGCAGTTGCACGGCGTCATCTCCATGTGGGATGTGGACACCATCTACAAGGTGCCGCGGCTGCTGCACGAGCAGGGCCTGGACGAGCTCATCTGCATGAAGCTGCAGTTGCTGACCAAGCCGGCCGACCTGAAGCGCTGGGACTCGCTGGTGCACGAGGTGGCACACCCCAAGGCCAGCGTGAAGATCGCCATGTGCGGCAAGTACACCGACCTGTCGGATTCGTACAAGTCGCTCAACGAAGCCCTGCGCCACGCCGGCATCCACAACCACGCCCGCGTGGACATCGAGTACGTGGACGCCGAGACGCTCACGCCCGACAACGTGTCCCAGCTGGGCCGTTTCGACGCCATTCTGGTGCCCGGCGGGTTCGGCAAGCGCGGCATCGAAGGCAAGATCTGCGCGGTCCGCTATGCCCGAGAACACAGGGTGCCCTACCTCGGCATCTGCCTGGGCATGCAGGTGGCCACCATCGAGTACGCCCGGCATGTGGCCGGCCTGGCAGGCGCCAACTCCACCGAGTTCGAGCCCGAGGCGCCCCACCCCGTGATCGCCCTGATCGACGAGTGGCAGGACCGTGACGGCTCCATCCAGAAGCGCGACGCAAGCTCAGACCTGGGCGGCACCATGCGCCTGGGGGCCCAGAGTTCGGACGTCAAGCCCGGCACCCTGGCCCATGAGATCTACGGGCCGGTGGTGACCGAGCGTCACCGCCACCGCTACGAGGCCAACGTGCACTACCTGGATCGGCTGCAACAGGCCGGCCTGGTGATCTCGGCACTGACCCAGCGCGAAAAGCTCACCGAGATGGTGGAACTGCCGCGCGCGGTGCACCCCTGGTTCGTGGGCGTGCAATTCCATCCCGAATTCAAGAGCACACCTTGGGGCGGGCACCCGTTGTTCAGCAGCTTCGTCAAGGCCGCGCTGAGCCACCAGCAGGCCCTGCAGGCACCGGCCGCCGCCGTGGCCGCCGCATGAGAGACCGCACGATGCAGCTTTGCGGCTTCCACGTCGGCATCGACCAGCCCTTCTTCCTCATCGCCGGCACCTGCGCGATCGAGGGCCTGGAGATGTCCCTGGAGGTGGCGGGCCGGCTGCAGGAGGCCTGCAAGCCACTGGGCATCCCCTTGATCTACAAGGGATCGTTTGACAAGGCCAACCGGTCCTCGGGCGCCAGCAAGCGCGGCGTCGGACTGGACGCCGGGCTGAAGATCCTGGACGAGGTGCGGCGCCACACCGGCCTGCCCATCCTCACCGACGTGCACGACGAGGCCCAGGTGGCCGAAGTGGCCCGCGTGGTCGATGTGCTGCAGACACCGGCCTTCCTGTGCCGCCAGACCGATTTCATCCGCGCTGTTGCCCAGTCCGGCAAGCCGGTGAACATCAAGAAGGGCCAGTTTCTCGCGCCCTGGGACATGGCGAACGTCATCGACAAGGCCCGCGCCGCCGCGCGCGAGAAAGGCCTGAGCGAAGACCGCTTCCTGGCCTGCGAGCGCGGCGTGAGCTTTGGCTACAACAACCTGGTGGCCGACATGAGCAGCCTGGCCGAGATGCGCAAGTCCGGCGCGCCGGTGGTGTTCGATGTCACGCATTCGGTGCAGAAGCCCGGTGGCCTGGGCGCCAGCAGCGGCGGCGCGCGCGAGATGGTGCCGGTGCTGGCCCGTGCGGGCGTGGGCGCCGGCGTGGCCGGGTTGTTCATGGAGACGCATCCCCGGCCGGCCGAGGCCTGGTCGGACGGGCCCAACGCCGTGCCCTTGAAGCTCATGCCGGCCCTGCTCGCGCAACTCGTCGCGCTGGACCGCGTGGTCAAGTCCCGGCCCTTGCTGGAAGACGACTTCGCCACCTGAACGCCTGCACGTCGGCGCTACCACCTCCCCATTCTTCAACTCCTCAGAGAACCCATCCCATGAGCGCCATCGTCGACATCGTCGGCCGCGAAATCCTCGACAGCAGAGGCAACCCCACCGTCGAGTGCGACGTCCTGCTGGAATCCGGCACCATGGGCCGCGCGGCCGTGCCCTCGGGTGCGTCCACCGGCAGCCGCGAGGCCATCGAGCTGCGCGACGGCGACAAGAGCCGCTACCTGGGCAAGGGCGTGCTGCGCGCGGTGGAACACATCAACACCGAGATCTCCGAAGCCGTGATGGGCCTGGACGCCAGCGAGCAGGCCTTCCTGGACAAGACCCTGATCGAACTGGATGGCACCGAGAACAAGAGCAAGCTGGGCGCCAACGCCATGCTGGCCGTGAGCATGGCCGTGGCCCGGGCCGCGGCCGAGGAGTCCGGCCTGCCGCTGTACCGCTATCTCGGCGGCATGGGCGGCCTGCAGATGCCAGTGCCGATGATGAACGTCATCAACGGCGGGGCCCACGCCAACAACAGCCTGGACCTGCAGGAGCTGATGATCATCCCCGTGGGGGCGCCGAGCTTCCGCGAGGCCGTGCGCTGGGGGGCCGAGACCTTCCACGCCCTGAAGAAGATCATCGACGGCCGCGGCATGCCCACCGCCGTGGGCGACGAGGGCGGCTTTGCCCCGAACGTGGAGAGCCACGAAGCGGCCATTCAGATGATCCTGGAGGCCATCGACAAGGCGGGCTACACCGCCGGCGAGCAGATCGCCATCGGCCTGGACTGCGCGGCCAGCGAGTTCTTCCATGACGGGCTGTACGTGCTGGAAGGCGAAGGCGGCCTGAAGCTCACGGCCGAGGCCTGGACCGACATGCTGGCCACCTGGGTGGACAAGTACCCCATCATCAGCATCGAAGACGGCATGCACGAGGGCGACTGGGCGGGCTGGAAGCACCTGACCGAGCGCCTGGGCCGCAAGGTGCAGCTGGTGGGCGACGACCTCTTCGTCACCAACACCAGGATCCTCAAGCGCGGCATCGACGAGGGCATCGCCAATTCCATCCTCATCAAGATCAACCAGATCGGCACGCTGACCGAGACCTTCGCCGCCATCGAGATGGCCAAGACCGCGGGCTACACCGCCGTCATCAGCCACCGCTCGGGCGAGACGGAAGACTCCACCATCGCCGACATCGCGGTGGGCACCAACGCGGGGCAGATCAAGACCGGCTCCATGAGCCGCAGCGACCGCATCGCCAAGTACAACCAGCTGCTGCGCATCGAGGAAGACCTCGGTGACGTGGCCCGCTACCCCGGCCGCTTGGCGTTCTACAACCTGCGCTGAAGCGGGCTCGCACCTGGTTCTGAAACCGTCATGCGCTGGGTCACCCTCTGCCTGGCTGTCCTGCTGCTGCTGGTGCAGGCGGACCTGTGGCTGGGGCGCGGCAGCCTGCCGCAGGTGTGGAAACTGCAACGCGAACTCAAGACCCAGAAAGACAGCAACGAGCGGGCCCGCGATCGCAATGCCCGCGTGATGGCCGAGGTGACCGACCTCAAGGAAGGCCTGGAGATGGTGGAAGACAAGGCCCGCAGCGAGCTGGGCATGATCAAGCCCGGCGAAGTGCTGGTGCAGGTGACCCAGCGCCGGTGAAGGCGTGTGAGCCGGGGCGGACGGCGCCCCACGGCGCCCGGATACACCACCGGCCCCACCCCGCCTGAACCCTTGCCAACCCCATGGACACCCTGCGCCCGATCTTCGGCTCCCTGCTCGCGCCGGCCTTCACGCTCTGGGGCAGCCCGGTGACCTGGGCCGAAGTCGTGGCCTTCGCCCTGGCCTTGTGGATGGTGGAACGCAACATCCGTGTGCACCCGCTGGGCTGGCCGCTGGCCATGGCCAGCTCCGCCCTTTACGCCCTGCTGTTTGCCGACAGCAGGCTGTACGGCGAGGCCGCTTTGCAGGGGTTCTTCATTGCCGTCTCGGCGTGGGGCTGGCGCCAGTGGCTGCGGGGCACGGAGACGGGCGGCGCACCGCTGCAGGTGCGGTCCATGCCCACGCGGCAGCGCTGGGTCGTGGCAGCGACCACCCTGCTGGCCTGGCCCGTCCTGGCCCTGCTGCTCAAGCGTGCCACCGACAGCGACGTGCCCTGGCTGGACGCCCTGCCCACCGTGGCCAGCGTTGCGGGCCAGTGGCTGCTGGCCCGCAAGCGCGTGGAGGCCTGGCCGGTGTGGCTGGCGGTGAACATCATCAGCGTGGGGCTGTTCGCCTACAAGGCGCTGTGGCTGACGGCCCTGCTGTACGCCGTGTTCGCGGCGCTCTCGATCCTCGGCTGGCAGGCCTGGCAGCGCCTGGCCCAGGCCTCGGGCAGGCCACCATGAGCCAGCAGCCGCTCATCATCGCGGTGCTGGGTGCCGAGAGCACAGGCAAGACCACCCTGGCACAGGGCCTCAGCGCCCGCATGGCGCGGACCACCGGCTTGCGCTGCACCTGGGTGCCGGAGTGGCTGCGCCAATGGTGCGCCGACCACGGGCGTACTCCACGGGCGGACGAGCAAGCCGCCATCGCGCACACGCAGCACCGGCACATCGAAGCCGCCACCCAGGGCCACGACATCGTGGTGGCCGACACGACCGCCCTGATGACCGCCGTCTACAGCCTGCAGATCTTCGGCGATGCGAGCCTGCGCGAGCCCGCGCTGGCCCTGCACCGCCGAACGGACCTGACCCTGCTCACGGCGCTGGACCTGCCGTGGGTGCCTGACGGGCACCAGCGCGACGGCCCGCACGTGCGCGAACCGGTCGATGCCACCGTGCAGCAGTGGCTGGTCCAGGCGGGGCAGCCCTTCACACGGGTCCATGGGGCGGGATCGGCGCGGCTGGACAACGCCCTGCAGGCCTGCGAAGCCACCGTGCAGACATGGCTGCGCGGGAACCCCGTCCGCCATGGCCGCCCGCTCCTGGCGGCTGCGGCTCAGTTCACCGCGTCAGAACCCGGCGGGTGATCGGCTGGGGCGATGAAGAGCTCGCCCACGTCCACGGCATCGAAGCGGTACTGGGCGCCGCAGAACTCGCAGCCCACCTCCACCTCGCCGCGCTCGGCGACGATGCCGTCCACCTCCTGCCGCCCCAGCGACAACAGCATGCCGCCCACGCGCTGGCGGGAGCAACTGCAGGCAAAGCGCGGCTGCAGCGGCGGGAAACGCAGGACTTTCTCTTCCCAGAACAGGCGGCGCAGCACGGTGTCGGCGTCCAGGCCCAGCAGTTCGTCCCGGGTGAGCGTGGCCGCCAGATGGGCGATGCGGTTGAAGCCTTCGCTCAGGCCGATGTCGTCCTCGTTGCGGCGCGCGCTGCGGCCCTCCAGGTTGCCCTGGCCCTGCACTGGCAGGCGCTGGATCAACAGGCCCGCCGCCCGTTCGTCGTTGGCCGCCAGCACCAGACGGGTGTCCAGCTGCTCGCTCTGCAGCATGTAGTGCTCCAGCACACGGCTGAGTTCCTGCAGCGGCTCGCGCTGGTCGCCATGCAGCGGCACCACGCCCTGGTAGGGCTGCTGGCCGGGAAGCCGGTCCTGTGGGTCCAGCGTGATGGCGCAGCGGCCCTGGCCGTGCACGTTGAGCAGCGCCTCCAGGCCAGCCCCTTCGGGCACGTCGCCCCGGACCGAGGCGGTGACCCGGAACGACAAGTCGGGCCGTGCTTCGGCCACGGCCAGCTTCACCGGCCCGTCGCCCTGCATCTGCAGGATCAGGGCGCCGTTGAACTTGATGTTGGCCTGCATCAGCACCCCCGCGGCTGCCATCTCGCCCAGCAGCTTGCGCACCGCGGCGGGATAGGCGCCCGCCCCGCCCTGGGCCGCCTCGCGCCGCGCCAGCAACTCGCGCCAGCTGCCGGTCAGGCGCACCAGCATGCCGCGCACCGGCAGGCCTTCGAACAGGAACTTGTGAAGCTCACCCATGAAGAGTTCCGTCCACGCGGCGCAGGCCGTCGCGGTGCCTGCGGGCGTTGGTCACGTAGTGCTCGGCGCCGCGGCGAAGCCGCTGCACCTGCTCAGGGCTCAGCTCACGCACCACCTCGGCCGGCGACCCCATGATCAGGCTGTTGTCGGGGAACTCCTTGCCCTGCGTGACCAATGCGCCGGCGCCCACCAGGCAGTTGCGGCCGATCCTGGCACCATTGAGCACCACGGCCCGGATGCCGATGAGCGAACCGTCGCCGATGGTGCAGCCGTGCAGGGTGACCTGATGGCCGACCGTCACCCCCTGCCCGACGGTCAAGGGGAAGCCGTGGTCGGTATGCAGCACACTGCCGTCCTGCACATTGCTGCCCTGGCCGATGGTGATGGGCTCGTTGTCGCCCCGGATCACCACGCCGTACCAGACGCTGGCGTCGGCCTCCAGCCTGACATTGCCGATCACGGTGGCGTTCTCGGCCACCCAGGCGGTTTCGTGGAGCTGGGGGGCGCAGTCGGTTAGGGCAAACACGGCCATGGGAGCCTTGCAGGTGGCGCTGAAGCGATGGAAGATCAGGGTTTGCAAAACCCCACGATTCTAGGGATGGACCTGCGCTGCATTGCCCTGGACGCCTTGGCCGAGCCTGACCCCGCACGCAAGGTGGCGGCGGTGGAGGCCGGCTGGGCCATGGTCCAGGCGGGCTGCGAAGCCAACGCCCGCCTGGACCTGGACGCACGTCTGCCCCTGCCCGGCCGGCCGGTGCGTCCGCGTCTGGTGGAACCGGCCGAAGTGCCCCGCCGCAGCCCCTTCACCCCCGTGGGCCGCGCGGCCCTGCTGCACGCGGTGGCGCACATCGAGTTCAACGCCATCAACCTGGCCCTGGACGCCGCCTGGCGGTTCGGCAGGATGCCCCAGGGCTTCTACCGCGACTGGTGGTTCGTTGCCGCCGATGAGGCACGCCATTTCGAGCTGTTGCGCGCCCATCTTCAGTCCATGGGCCATGACTACGGCGATTTCGAGGCCCACGACGGCCTGTGGAGCATGGCCGACAAGACCGCCGCAGACATCGTGGCGCGCATGGCCCTGGTGCCGCGCACGCTGGAAGCCCGCGGCCTGGACGCCACGCCCCCGATGCAGGCGCGGCTGGCGCGCGCCGGCGACCAGCGCGCCGTGGAGATCCTGGAGGTGATCCTGCGCGACGAGGTGGAGCATGTGGCCATCGGCAACCGCTGGTACCGCTGGCTGTGCGAGCAGCAAGGCCTGGACCCGGTGGAACACTACCCCGTGCTGGCCGAGCGCCATGGCGCCCCGCGCCTGAAGGGGCCCTTCAACCTGGAGGCGCGCGGCCGGGCGGGTTTCACCGAGCAAGAACTGTCTGAACTGCCCGTGGATTGACGCCTGCTCACCCCCGAGGGTGGTGCCGGGCATGCAACTGCCGCAGCCGCTCCCGCGCCACGTGGGTGTAGATGGTGGTGGTGGAGATGTCGGCGTGGCCCAGCAGCATCTGCACGGCGCGAAGGTCGGCGCCGTGGTTCAGCAGGTGGGTGGCGAAGGCATGGCGCAGGGTGTGGGGCGACAAGGGCACATGGATGCCGGCCTGATGGGCATGGCGCTTGATGAGCACCCAGAACATCTGACGGGTCATGGGCCCGCCCCGGACGGTGACGAACAGCGCGTCGCTCACCTGGCCGTGCAGGATGGCCGGGCGCGCATCGGCCAGGTAGCGGCGCAGCCAGCCGTGCGCCTCTTCGCCGAAAGGCACCAGGCGCTCCTTGGAGCCCTTGCCCGAGACCCGCAGCGCCCCCTCGTTCAGCCCCAGGTGCACCGTCTTCAAGCCCACGAGCTCGCTCACGCGCAGGCCGCTGGCATACATCAGCTCCATCATGGTGCGGTCGCGCAGTCCGAGCGGGATGTCAGGGTCCGGCGCGCCCAGCAGGGCCTCGACCTGTGCTTCGCTCAGCGTCTTGGGCACACGCAAGGGCTGGCGCGCGGTCAGCAGCTTGAGCGTGGGGTCGGCGGTGCACAGGTGCTCGCGCAGCGCCCAGCGGAAAAAGCGCTTGAAGACCGTGAGACGCCGGTTGGCCGTGGTGGCCCGGGTGGCGGCATGGCGTGCGCTCATGTAGCCCAGCAGGTCGGACTCCTGGCTGCGCTCCAGGGTGTGATCGGACGCCTCCTCCAGCCAGGCGGCGTACAGGCCAAGATCGCGCCGGTAGGCCGCCAGCGTCAGCGGCGCCAGGCCGTCCTCCACCCACAAGGCGTCGATGAAACGGTCGATCAGGGCGGCGCTGCGCAAGGCGTGCAAGTCCGTCCAGCGTGGGCGCTCGCTCAGTCCAGCGTGAGCTTCTGCTGGGCCACGACCTTCCTGTAGACGTCGAATTCGGCGCGGATCTGCGCGGCGAACTCGTCGGGCGTGTTGGCCACGATCAGCGAGCCGGTGTCCTCGATGCGCTTTTTCACGTCAGGCATGGCCACCGTGGCCTTGACCGCGGCGCTGACCTTGTCCACCACGTCCCTGGGCAAGCCCTTGGGGCCGTAGATGCCGTAATAGGCCATGCGGTTGACAGGCTCCAGCCCCACATCCTTGAAGGTGGGCACGTTGGGCAACTGGACCAGGCGCTGGGGTGCCGCCACCACGATGGGGATCAGGCGCCCGTCGCGGATGAAGGGCAACGCCGAGGGCAGGTTGTCGAAGATCACCTGCACCTGGCCGGCCACGGTGTCGTTCAACGCCGGGCCGGCTCCGCGGTAGGGAATGTGCGTCATGAACACACCCGCCAGGTTCTTGAAAAGCTCGGTCTGCAGGTGCCCGATGCCGCCGGTGCCGGAACTCGCGTAGCTGTACTTGCCCGGGTTCTTCTTCAGCTCGGCAATGAAGCCTTTGTAATCCCGCGCCGGGAAGCTGGGGTGCACCGCAATCACGTTGGGCGTGGCGGCGATATTGATGATGGGGGTGAAATCGGTCAACGGGTTGTAGGCGATCTTGGGGTTGATCGCCGGGTTGGCTGCCGTGGTGGAGACCGTGGCCATGCCCAGGGCATAGCCGTCGGCAATCGCCTTGGCCGTCTCGGTGGCACCGACGGAGCCACCGCCGCCCGCCTTGTTCTCGATGATCATCTGCTGGCCAAACGGGCCGGCGATCTTTTCGGCCACCACGCGGGCGATGATGTCCGTGGTGCCCCCCGGGGCAAACGGCACCACCAGCCGCACGGGCTTGTTGGGGTAGGGCTGGGCCAGGGCGTGAGGGGCAGCCAGCACGGCCGCGCTCACCAGGGGCAGAAGGAACTTGAGCTTCATGGGGGTCTCCAGAACAAGGCGGCACACGGACGTGACCGAGCCCGAAGTGTGCCCTGCCGCGGGCTCCCCCGATGCGATCAAGGAATGGATCACTCCGGGCGCTGGGCCAGGGCCCAGTCGATGTGCTCGCGCACCATCGGCTCGGCCGGTTCACGGGCATCGGCCAACGCCCGGCGGATCGCCCCGGCAGCAGGCATGTCGGCCACCCGGGCCAGCGCGTTGCCCAGGGCCACCGCCAGGTTGCGGCGCCAGCGCGCCCAGCCGATGCGGCGGATGGCGCTGCCCTCGGTGCGGCGCAGCCAGGCGGCCTCGTCCCAGGCCCACAGCGTCAGCAGCGTGGCGCCTGACAGGCCTTCGCGTTCGTCAAAGTCGGGCAGCACGGATCGTTGCGCGTACTTGTTCCAGGGGCATGCCAGCTGGCAGTCGTCGCAGCCGTAGATGCGGTTGCCCAGGGCGGGACGCAGTTCCACAGGGATCGGCCCGTCGTGTTCGATGGTGAGGTAGGAGATGCAGCGTCGGGCATCCAGGCGGTAGGGCGCCACGATGGCCCGCGTGGGGCAGGCGTCCAGGCAGGCACTGCAGCTGCCGCAGTGCGCGCTGACGGGTGGCGTGGGCGGCAAGATCAGGTCGACGAACAGTTCACCCAGAAAGAACATCGAACCGGCATCACGGTGCAGGGCCAGGGTGTGCTTGCCGCGCCAGCCAACGCCGCTGCGGGCGGCCAGTTCCACCTCCAGCACGGGAGCGGAGTCGGTGAAAGCCCGGTGGCCGAAGGGGCCCAGCCATTGGCCCAGTTTCTCGGCCAGCCTGCGCAGGCGCTGGCGCAGCACCTTGTGGTAATCCCGGCCACGGGCGTACACGGAAATGATCGCCTGCTGCGGATCGGTCAGGCGGGCCTGCTCGCGGGCGAGCCAGTCGTCGTCCGGCGGGCGGCGGGCCTGGGCATCCTGCCGGCGCGGCAGGTAATCCATGCGCACGCTGATCACGCTGACCGTGCCGGGCACCAGCTCGGCAGGACGCGCCCGCTTCAGCCCGTGCGCCGCCATGTAGCCCATGGAGCCGTGGAACCCCGCCTCCAGCCAGGCCACCAACCCCGGCTCGGCCATGGACAAGTCGATGCCCGACACCCCGATTTGGGAGAATCCCAGCATCCGCGCGTCCTCGCGCAGGCGCGCCATCAGGGCTTCGGCCTGCAGCGCCATTTCCCCGGGCCGATGCACCACTTCCATTCAGCCATTCTAGAAAGCAGGCACCTGCGCTGGGCCGACGAGGCCGACTGTGCCGCCTCCGCAATCCGGCTGGCCCGCGCACCCGAACTGCTCAACGCCTTCCTCACGCTGCGGGGCCCCTTGGGTGCCGGCAAGACCACCTTCGTGCGCCACCTGCTGCGCGCCCTGGGCGTGACAGGGCGCATCAAGAGCCCCACCTATACGGTGATGGAGTCCTACCAGGCGGGCGCGCTGGACATCGCGCACTTCGACTTCTACCGCTTCAACGACCCGCGCGAGTGGGAAGACGCCGGCTTCAGGGACGTGTTCGCACGCCCCGGCCTGAAGATCGCCGAGTGGCCGGACAAGGTCTCAGGCGCGCTGCCGACTCCGGACCTGACCCTGCACCTGTCTGTGCAGGCGCCTGAAGAGGAGGCGGGCGATGACGCGTTGCCCCGTCTGGTGCGCATGGACGCGCTGACCCCGGCGGGGCAGCGCCTGTTGCACACCCTGGAAGAGGCCGCCTGAGCATGCGCCGCCGCCCTGCCCGACCGATCATCCTGCAACCCGGCAGGCCCGGGCCTTCCCGGCGCCAGGCGCTCGCGCGCCTGGGCACGCTGGCGCTGGCGGTGACGGTCAGCGATGCCGCCCGCGCCGTGGCCATCCTGGCCGTTCGGGTATGGCCGGCGGCCGACTACACGCGCGTGACCATCGAGAGCGACGCACCTCTGGCGGCGCGGCAGTTCCTCACTCCCGAAGGCCCGCCACGGCTGGTGATCGACATCGACGGACTGGAGCTCGACGGCGCCCTGCGCGAGCTGGTGGGCAAGGTCAGGCCCGACGATCCCTACATCGCCGGCGTTCGCGTCGGGCAGGTCCAGCCGCGCATCGTTCGCCTGGTGCTGGATCTCAAGCAGCCCGTGGCGCCCCAGCAGTTCGTGCTGGCGCCCGTGGCGGCGTACCGGCACCGGCTGGTGCTGGACCTGTTCCCCCAGGTGGAGCGCGACCCGCTGCTGGCGCTGGTGCAGGAAAGGGAGCAGGCCTCGCGCCAGGCGGCGCAGGCGGTGCAAGACGCGCTGGGCGATTTCATCGCCGGGGTGGAACAGCCCGTGGGCAAGCCGGCTGCAGCAGCGGCTGCCCCCACGCCCGCAGCGCGCCGCGGTGGTGCCACGGCCGCCCTGCCCGCGGCCTCCGCCGAACCGGCAGCCGCGCAGCCGCAGGCGCCAGCGGCCCCAGCCGAGGCGGCACCCCTGCCCGAGAGCATCGACCGTCTGGTCATTGTCGCGCTGGACCCCGGGCACGGTGGCGAGGACCCTGGCGCCATCGGCCCCTCCGGGCTGCGCGAGAAGGATGTCGTGCTGCAGATCGCCCTGCAACTGCGCGACCGGATCAACGAACAACGTGGCATGCGCGTGATGCTCACGCGCGACGCCGATTTCTTCGTGCCCCTGCACGAACGTGTGCGCAAGGCCCGACGGGTGCAGGCCGACCTGTTTGTCTCCATCCACGCCGATGCCTTCATGCGCCCACAGGCACGCGGCGGCAGCGTGTTTGCGCTGTCCACGGGCGCAGCCACCAGCACGGCCGCGAAGTGGATGGCCGACCGAGAGAACGCTGCGGACCTGGTGGGGGGCGTCAACGTGGCGGTGAAGGACGCGCAGGTGCTGCGCACCATGCTGGACATGAGCACCACGGCCCAGATCAAGGACAGCCTGCGCGTGGGCCAGGAGGTGCTCACCCGCCTGGGGCGGGTGGGCCGGCTGCACAAGCCGCAGGTGGAGCAGGCCGGGTTTGCGGTGCTCAAGGCACCGGACATCCCCAGCATTCTGGTGGAGACCGCTTTCATCTCCAACCCGCAGGAGGAAGCCCTGCTGCGCGACCGCGAGTGGCAGGCGCAGCTGGTGCAAGCGCTGGCCGAGGGGATCCGGCGCTACTTCCTGAAGAACCCACCGCTGACCCGCCAGCGCAGGGTGTGAAGCCGTCGGCGGGCTGATCAGCCCGCCGCGCGCCGAGCCCGCCAGGCCCCGAAGATCGCGATCAGGCCCGGCACCAGGATCAGCGCCCAGATGATCTTGCTCAAGTGCTGCTGCACGATCGGCAGGTTGCCGAAGAGGTAGCCCGCCAGCGTCAGGCCGATCACCCAGATCAACGCGCCGATGACGTTGTAGCTGGTGAACCGGGCGCGGTTCATCAGCGCCACCCCGGCCACGAAAGGTGCGAAGGTGCGGATGAATGGCATGAAGCGCGCCAGGATGATGGTGATGCCGCCCCAGCGCTCGTAGAAGGCGTGGGCCTGTTCAAAGGCCCGCCTGTTGAAAAGGCGCGACTGCTCCCAGCCCCACACCCGCGGCCCCACGTGGCGTCCGATCAGGTAGTTGGTCTGGTCGCCCAGCACGGCTGCCACGATCAGCAGCGCCATGGCCACAGGCAGGCTCATCAGTCCCGCCCCGCACAGCGTGCCCACCACGAACAGCAGGGAGTCCCCGGGCAGGAAGGGCATGACCACCACCCCCGTCTCCACGAAGACGATGGCAAACAGCAGCGCGTACACCCAGGCGCCGTAGGCCTGGACGAAGGCGGCGAGGTGCCTGTCGACATGCAGGATGAAGTCAACGAGAAAAGCGAACCATTCCATGCGGCGATTATCGGGACCCGCCTGGGCGATCCACCCCAGCTGATTCCTACAATGTCCAGGATGGATTCCACCTCATCCGGCCTGCCCCGGCGTGCCATCCGCGAGCTGCCTGACGAGCTGGTGAGCCAGATCGCCGCGGGCGAGGTGGTGGAGCGGCCGGCCTCGGTGGTGCGCGAGCTGGTGGACAACGCGCTGGACGCGGGTGCCACGCAGATCACCGTGCGCCTGGCCGCGGGCGGCGTGCGCAGCATTGCGGTGGAAGACGACGGCGGCGGCATCCCGGCGCAGGAGCTGCCGCTGGCGCTCAAGCGTCACGCCACCAGCAAGATCCGCGATCTGGCAGAGCTGGAGCGCGTGGGCACCATGGGTTTCCGGGGCGAGGCGCTGGCGGCCATTGCCAGCATTGCCGACCTGTCGCTGACCAGCCGCACGGCACAGGCCCCGCACGCCTTCCGGCTGGACGCGCGCAGCGGCGAGCTCCAGCCCGCCGCCCGCGCCACCGGCACCACGGTGGAGGTGCGCGAGCTCTTCTTCAGCACGCCCGCCCGGCGCAAGTTCCTCAAGACCGACGCCACGGAACTGGCCCATGCACTCGAGGCCGTGCGCCGCCACGCCCTGGCCCGGCCCGACGTGGGCTTTGCGGTCTGGCACGAAGCGCGGCTGGTGGCGCAGTGGCGCGCAGGCCCGCACGACCAGCGCCTGGCCGATGTGCTGGGGGCCGACTTCCTGCAGGCCAGCCGGGTGGTGCACAGCGCCCAGGGGCCGATGACGCTTCTGGGCCGCGCAGGCCAGCCCGAGGCAGCGCGCAGCCGGGCCGACCAGCAGTTCCTTTTCGTCAACGGCCGCTTCGTGCGCGACCGGCTGATCTCGCACGCGGTGCGGGCCGCCTACGAAGACCAGCTGCACGGCAGCCGGCAGCCCGCGTACGTGCTGTTCCTGCAGATCGCGCCGGAACTGGTGGACGTGAACGTGCACCCCACCAAGATCGAGGTGCGCCTGCGCGACGGCCGCGCCGTGCACCAGGCCGTGCAGCGGGCGGTGGAAGACGCACTGGCCCCCACGCGGGCGGGCTTTGCGGCCGCGGATGCGGGCGCCGGCGGCTTTCCGGCACAAGCGCCCGTGCAGGACGTGACGACGGCAGGCCGGGCTGAGGCAGCGGCCACCCTGACACCAGCGCAGGCTCGGGGCATCCAGCCGCACGACCCACCCCCCTGGACGCCGCACCAGGCCTCGCTGCTGACCCCGCTGAAGGTGCGGGAAGCGGCGCCGCCCTGGCAACGGCCCGACCCTCTGGCCGGCAGCGGGGGCCTGCCCGCCTGGGCCGCGCTGCGGCAGGGTCAGGCCGGGCCTGACGCCGGCAAGCCACAGACGCCCCAGAACCCCTTCGCCCCGCACCCGGCCACGGGCGCCGACAGTCGCGGTGGCGCTGCAGCCTTACCGCCGCATCACGAGGGCCTGCTTCTGGGCCGCGCCATCGCGCAGGTCGGCGGCATCTACGTGCTGGCGGAGAACGCGCAGGGGCTGGTGGTGGTGGACATGCACGCCGCGCACGAACGCATCGTCTACGAGCGCCTGAAACAGGCTGCCGACACGGGCGGCCCGCTGCCTGCGCAGCCGCTGCTGATCCCGCACACCATGTCCGCCACCGCCGCCGAAGTGGCCACCGTGCAGGCCGAGGCCGAAGCCCTCGCCGCCCTGGGTCTGGAGGTGGACGTGCTGGGCCCGGCCACCCTGGCCGTGCGCAGCCGCCCCGCAGCCCTGCCGCAGGCCGACCTGACGGAACTGACGCGATCGGTCCTGGCCGAACTGCAGCAGGTGGGCTCCAGCCGCGTGGTGCAGCGCGCCCGCGACGAATTGCTGGCCACTCTGGCCTGCCACGCGGCCGTGCGCGCCAACCGCCGCCTGACGCTGACGGAGATGGACGCGCTGTTGCGCGACATGGAAGCCACCGATCGCGCCGACACCTGCAACCACGGCCGGCCCACCTGGCGGCAACTCACGCTGAAGGAACTGGACGGGTTGTTCCTGCGCGGCCGCTGAACCCACCGCCAGTCCGCGCCCTTGACGGGCGCTGCCCGCTCAGGGCTTGGTCGAGCCGCCCGCCGACTCGCCGTGCGGCAGGGTACCGGCCTTGTTGGCGGCTGCGGTCTCCTTCTTCACGTCCGCGCGGTTGACCGTGCTCTTCGCGGCCTTGGACTTGTCGAAGGGCATGGCACTGTTGTCCTGGCTGGCTTCGCCGTGATCGATGCGGTGCGCCTTGTTCGCAGCGGCGGTTTCCTTCTTCACCTCGGCGCGGCTGACCGTGCTCTGGCGCGCCTTGGCCTTGTCGGGAGGCACGGCGCTGTTGTCCTGACCTGCCTCGCCGTGCTCCAGACGGTGGGCCTTGTTGGCCGCGGCGGTTTCCTTGCGGACCTGCGCCCGGTCGGGGGACGAGGCTGCCGCAGCCGCTGCCGCGGCCGCCCGGTCCTGCGCGAGGGCGGGCGAAAGTGACAGGGCGGCCACGGCTGCCAAAGGCAGCATGGCCAGACACAGGGGTTGAAGATGCTTCATGGGGGACCTCTGAGGGTTGAGGGACCGGGGCATGGGCCCCGTCCGAACTGCATGTTCCGGCCGCCAGGCTCCGGCTGCATTGCGCACACGCAAGACCGGTCATCAATCCATCACCTGCGAGCGGCCGTGCGGCGCAGGCCCGGCCCGGGGCGCGGATCCGGCCCGCGGGGCGTGATCCAATGGCACGGTGAAAGACCGTCCCCGCCTCGGCTTGAAGCCGGACTCCCCGCTGCGTGATCCCCGTCGCCCCGCCGTGAGGGGCCTGGCGAGCCCGCGCTCCCGCGCGGCCGCGCCTGCAGCGGGCCCCAAGACAGCGCCGGCATGCCTGCCCGCGCCAGACCCCGCTGCCGCGCAAGGGATCCGCCTGTCCAAGGTGATGGCCGAGCGCAGCATCGCCTCGCGCCGCGAGGCAGACGAGTGGATCGAGGCCGGCTGGGTGCGCGTCAACGGTCGCATGGCCGTGCTGGGCCAGCGCATCCGCGGCGACGAACGCATCGACATCGACCCGGCTGCGCGACAGGAACAGGGGCACCGCGTGACCATCCTGCTGCACAAGCCGCTGGGCTACGTCAGCGGCCAGGCCGAGGACGGCCATCAGCCAGCAGTCGTGCTGGTGACCGCCGACCGGCGCTGGGCGCAGGACCGGGGCCGTCCCTGGCACCCCGCGCACGCCCGCGGGCTCGCACCCGCGGGCCGTCTGGACCTGGACTCCACCGGCCTGCTGGTGCTGACCCAGGACGGCCGCCTGGCGCGTCACCTGATCGGCGAGGAATCCGACGTCGAGAAAGAGTACCTGGTGCGCGTGGCGCCGCTGGGCCCTGGCTCGTTTCCCGACAACGGGCTGGAGCGGCTGCGCCACGGGCTGGAACTGGACGGACGGCCGTTGCGGCCGGCCAAGGCGAGCTGGGCCAACGAGGACCAGTTGCGCATCGTGCTGCGCGAGGGTCGCAGGCGCCAGGTGCGGCGCATGTGCGAACGGGTGGGCCTGAAAGTGCTGGCGCTGCGGCGCGTGCGCATCGGCAGCGTGCTCCTGGGCCCGCTGCCGCCGGGGCAATGGCGCTACCTGCGCGATGACGAGCGCTTCTGAGGCCCGCCGGGCACTTGAACAAGACCGCCGGGGGCCCTGACCGATGACCCCTGCCGCGGGAGCATCCCCACGCCCTCGGCCCTCGGACGCCTTCGTGGCGGTGATCCTGGCCCTGCTGCTGGGCCTTCAACCGGTGACCACCGATCTGTACCTGCCCGGCCTGCCCGCCCTGTCGGCCGAGTTCGGCGGCGCCGTGGCCCGCGCGCAGTTGACCCTGTCCGGGTTGATCCTGGCCTTCGGCCTGGGGCAGTTGCTGCTGGGCCCGATGTCCGACCGCTTCGGCCGCCGGCCGGTGCTGCTGGGCGGTCTGGCGCTGTACCTGCTGGGCAGCGGGGGCAGCGCGCACGCGGGCAGCATGGAGGTGCTGATCGCCGGGCGCGTGTTGCAGGGCCTGGGTCTGGCTGCCGCGGTGGTGTGCGGCCGCGCCATGGTGCGCGACCTGTACGACCCGCTGCGCGGCACCCTGGTGATGAGCCGCGCGCAGTCCGGCCTGGGGTTTTTCGCTCTGGGAAGCCCCATTCTGGGTGGGATCCTGGCCGCCGCCCTGGGCTGGCGCTGGGCTCTGGCGGCCACCGGCATCACCGCCGCAGCGGCCCTGGCACTGGTGGCCTGGCGCCTGCCGGAGACGCTGCACCAGCGCAACCCGCACGCACTGCAGCCGGCCCGCATGGCGGGCACCTGGGGCCGGATGCTGCGCCACCCCACCTTCCTGGCCTGGTCGTCGCTGCTGATGTTCACCTACGGCGGTCTCTACACCTTCCTGGCCAGCAGTTCCTTTGTGTACATCGAGGTGCTGGGCACCTCCAAGGCCCTGTACGGCGTGTTCCTGGCCAGCGCCTCGGTGGCCTACCTGGCCGGCACCATCATGTGCCGACGCTGGATCACCCGCCACGGCATCGCCCGGACGGTGCGGCGTGGCGCCGCCTTCAGCCTGGTCGGCGGTGTCGGCATGGCCGCCCTGTCGCTGGCCGGCATCACCAGCGCCTGGGCCATCTGCCTGCCGCAACTGGTCTTCAATTTCGGCCACGGCATCCACCAGCCCTGCGGACAGGCCGGGGTGGTGGGGCCCTTCCCGCAGAGCGCGGGCGCCGCCTCGGCGCTGTCGGGCTTCATGTCGGCCGGCGCGGCCTTCCTCATCGGTCTGTGGCTGGGTCGCACCATCGACGGCACGGTGTTCCCGCTGACGCTGACGCTGGGCCTGCTCTCGGTACTGACCACCGCCGTGGGCTGGACACTTGTGCAGCGTCATGGCGAACCGACGCCACGGAGGGTCGCCACGTGAACGGGCCGGTCCTGGCCCTTGCCGGCCCCACCGCCAGCGGCAAGAGCGCAGCCGCCCTGGCAGTGGCGCGGGGCCTGGCTGCGGTGTGCAGGGTGGAGATCGTCAGCGTGGACTCGGCCCTGGTCTACCGGGGCATGGACATCGGCACGGCCAAGCCCAGCGCGGCCGAACAGGCCGAGGTGCCCCACCACCTGATCGACCTGATCGACCCCCGGCAGGCCTACTCGGCCGCCCGTTTCGTGACGGACGCCCGGCGCCTGATCGCACAGATCCAGGCTCGGGGGGCCTTGCCGCTGCTGGTGGGCGGCACCATGCTGTACTTCAAGGCCCTGCGCGAGGGCCTGGAC
>JBMLPD010000304.1:0-1057 GCA_049242285.1 Rubrivivax sp. | reverse complement strand
CTGGCACATGGTGCACCTGGGGCACCTGGCGCATTCGGGTGCGGGCCTGTTCATTCTGGAGGCCACGGCGGTCACGGCTGATGGCCGCATCACGCCCTGGGACCTGGGCCTGTACAACGACGGGCAGGAGCGCGCACTCGGGCGCATCCTGGAGGCGCTGCGCCAGCAGACACCCATCTCCTGGGGCATGCAACTGGCCCACGCCGGGCGCAAGGCGTCCAGCCAGGCACCGTGGCAGGGCGGGGCGCAGATTCCGCTGGCCGACCCGTTGGCCTGGCAGGCGGTGGCGCCCTCGGCGCTGCCCCACGGGGCGAGCGAAGAGCCGCCGGTGGCACTGGACGGTGCCGGCCTGAAGCGCATCCGCGAAGGCTTCGCGCAGGCGGCCCGGCGTGCCGCGCGCATCGGCATCGAGTCGATCGAGATCCACGCCGCCCACGGCTATCTGCTGCACCAGTTCCTCTCGCCCCTGGCCAACCAGCGCACCGACCGGTACGGCGGCAGTCTCGAGAACCGCATGCGCTTCCCGCTGGAAGTGTTCGACGCCGTGCGTCAGGCCTTCCGCGCCGACCGGCCCGTGTGGGTGCGCCTGTCGGCCACCGACTGGGTGCCCGGCGGCTGGGACGTGGAAGACTCGGCGGCCTTTGGCCTGGCGCTGAAGGCGCGCGGCTGTGCGGCCCTGCATGTGTCCTCGGCCGGCGTGTCACCGCGGCAGCAGATTCCGCTCGGGCCGGGCTACCAGGTGCCGTTGGCCGAGCGACTGAAGCAGGCCACCGGCCTGCCCACCATCGCGGTGGGCCTCATCACCGAGCCGGCGCAGGCCGAGGCCATCCTGGCGCAGGGTCAGGCCGATGCCGTGGCTCTGGCGCGCGGCCTGCTCTACAACCCGCGCTGGCCCTGGCACGCCGCTGCCGCGCTGGGGGCCAGCGTGGACGCGCCCCACCAGTACTGGCGCTCGCAACCGCGCGAGCACCCGCAACTGTTCCGCCACTGGCACTTCGGCGCGCGCTGAGGCCCGCCGCGGCTTCAGCCCTCCCGCTTCACCCTTCTCGCTTCACCC
>JBMLPD010000303.1:0-8905 GCA_049242285.1 Rubrivivax sp. | reverse complement strand
AGAACAAGGGCTGGACCTACGCCAAGCACCTGCTCAGCCACGAGCGCACCAACATTGCCGATGTCAACCGCGCCAAGCGCGAGCTGGAGCGTCTCAAGCGCATCGCCAAGGCCGAGGGGGTGTGGGAAGACGCCCGCTTGCGCGACCAGATCGCGCTGCTGGAGGTGGACGTGGTGGCGCTGGAGATGATGGTGCTGCGCGTGCTGTCGGCCGAGAAATCGTCGGAGAAGGGTGGCAAGCAGAGCCTGGATGTGGCGGGGTTGCTGAAGATCCGCGGCAGCGAGATCCAGCAGCGCTACACCGAGCTGATGATGCTGGCCGCCGGGCCGGCCAGCATGCCGCTGGTGCGCGAGGCGATGGAGGCCGGCTGGCAGGGCGACCAGGCCCTGGCCGCGCTGTGGCCCGGCGCCGTGCCGCAAGCCGCGCCCCTGGCCGGCACCTACTTCAACTTCCGCAAGACCTCCATCTACGGCGGGTCCAACGAGGTGCAACGCAACATCGTCGCGCAGACGGTGCTGGGCTGACAGCCCGGGGCAGCAAGGAGACGACGATGGACTTCGAGTTTTCAGAAGAGCAGCTGGCCCTGCGCGATGCCGTGGCGCGCTGGGTGGACAAGGGCTTCGGCTTCGAGCGCCGCCACGCGCTGGCGCTGGCGGGTGGCGCTTCGCGCGAGGTGCTGGGCGAGTTGGCCGAGCTGGGCCTGATGGGGCTGACGGTTCCCGAGGCCCAAGGCGGCCTGGGCTTCGGCGCCGTGGACGCCATGGTGGTGATGGAGGAACTGGGCCGCGGTCTGGTGCACGCCCCCTACGCCGCCGCGGCCCTGGTGGCGCCGGCCCTGCTGGCCGAGGCCCCGCCGGGTGTGCAGACCGCCTGGCTGCCGCGCATCGCCGCGGGCGAGGCCCTGGTGGTGCTGGCGCACCAGGAACGCGCCGCGCGCTACCACCTGAACCACGTGACCACCCGGGCCACGGAATCGGTCGGCGGCCACGTGCTCAGCGGCGCCAAGAGCGTGGTGCCTGCCGGCGACGAGGCCGACGCCTTCATCGTGCCAGCCCGGCTGAGCGGCGCCGACAGCGACACCACCGGCATCGGGCTGTTCCTGGTGGAACGTGCCGCATCGGGCGTGAGCATGCGCGGCTATCCCACGCAGGACGGCGGCCGCTGCGCCGAACTCACGCTGGCCGCCGCCCCGGCCACCCTGATCTGCGCCGAGGGCTTCGAGGCCCTGTCAGGCGCCGCCGACATCGGCATCGCTGCCGCCTGCGCCGAAGGCACCGGGCTGATGGACCGGCTGCTGGCCATCACGGTGGACTACATGAACACGCGCAAGCAGTTCGGCGTGCCCATCGCCAGCTTCCAGGCTCTGCGGCACCGCGTGGCCGACGTGAAGATGCAGCTGGAACTCGGTCGCTCGATGAGCTACTTCGCCAGCCTGAAGCTGGGGCAGGCGCCTGCGGCGCGTCGCCGTGCGCTGTCTCAGGCCAAGGTGCAACTGGGCCGCAGCATGCGCTTCGTCGGGCAGGAGTGCATCCAGCTGCACGGCGGCATTGGCGTCACCGACGAGTACATCGCCAGCCACTGCTTCAAGCGCCTGACGATGCTGGAGATGACCTGGGGCGACACCCTGCATCACCTGGGCGAGGTGAGCGGGCGCATGCAGGACACGGCCGGGGTGTTTGCGTGAACCCATCGAAGCCGGCCGGGGCCGAGGTAGCCGCCAGCGTCCGCCAGGCGCTCGTCACCCATCTCTTTGCCGCCACACCGCAGGCGGTCATGGGCGGTGTGCTGTTTGCCGCTGTCGTGGCCGCGGCAGTGTCCGATCATGTGGCAGCCGCTTCGGCCTGGGGGTGGTTCTGGCTGAAGGCATTCATCGCCGTGGTTCGGGTCTTGCAGGTGCGTCGCTTCCTGGCCGACAAGAACAGCAGCGCCCGGCTGACGGGCTGGATGCGCTCGTACTACATCTGGATCGGAATTGACGTCGTGACCTGGGCGGCGATGCTGCCTCTGTTCGGCCCTGGCGCCGACCCGCTGACCTTGACCCTGCTGATATGCGGCCTGGTGGGCATTCCCTCCCTGGCCATCTTCACCACGGTCTCCCACTGGGCCTTGTGTGCGGCCTACAGCACCGTGTGCATGGGCACCATGGTGGTGTGGTTTGCGTTGCGCAACCAGGCTGGAGATGAGGCTGTGTACCTGGGCAGCTTGATCTACCTGGTCCTGCTGATCGTCGAATCCAGGCGCAGCAACACCCACCTGCTGGAGATGATGCGCCTGCGCTTCGAGAACGCCGCGCTGGCCGATGAGCGTGCGGCCGCCCTGGAGGCCGCGCAGGCCTCGGACACTGCCAAGAGCCGCTTTCTGGCGATGGTGAGCCACGAGATCCGCACGCCGCTCAACGGCATCTTCGGCATGGTGCAGGTCTTGCGCGGGCAGCGACCTGACCCGCGAGCCGACCATTCGCTGCAGGTGGTGGAGAACTCGGCCCGCCACCTGGGTCGCATCATCGACGACCTGCTCGACCTGTCCCGCCTGGACTTCAGCGGCGTGGAACTGCAGCCCGCAGCGCTGAACGTGCGCGAAGTGGTCACTGGCGTGGTGGATATCCTGGAGCCGCTGGCCAGCCGCAGGGGCCTCGATGTGGCGCTGCGCTGGCGTGGCGACATCCCGCCCTGGGTGATGGGGGACGCTGCGCGCATCGGTCAGGTGCTGCACAACCTGCTGGGCAACGCACTGAAGTTCACCGCCAGGGGTGCCGTGACCTTGACGGTGACCGCCCCGGCCGCCGGCCGCCTGGCCATCGAGGTGGAAGACACAGGGCCCGGCATCTCGGAGGAGGACCAGAAGCGCGTCTTCGAGGCCTTCGAGCGAGTGGGCGACGTGGGGCTGCTGCCGGGCACCGGGCTCGGCCTCACGATCGCGCGCCGGCTCGCACAGGCCATGGACGGCGACGTGACCTGCGAGTCCAGGCTCGGCCACGGCAGCACCTTCCGCTTCACCTTCGCCGCGCCCACCGCACCCGACAGCGCGGTCCGGGCGCCCCTGGCATCGGGGCACACCGCCGCCGCGCAGCAGGCGTCGGCAACGGGCCCGGTGCTGGTGGTGGACGACAACGAGGTCAACACGCTGGTGGCCCGGTCCATGCTCGAACAACTGGGCATCGAAAGCGATGCTGCAGCAGATGGGCAGCAGGCGCTCATGGCGATGCAGCAGCGCCGCTACGCGGCCGTGTTGATGGACTGCCACATGCCCGTGCTCGACGGCTGGGAAGCCACGCGCCGCTGGCGTGCAGCGGAGACGGGTGAGCGCCTGCCCATCATCGGTGTCACTGCCAGCGCGGCACCCGAGGACCGTCAGGCCTGCCTGGACGCCGGGATGGACGAGCACCTTCCCAAGCCGTACGAGCAGGCGGCCTTGGCCGACCTGCTGAGGCGGTTCGGCCGTGGGCAGGCCTGGCCCGCCTGCGCGCCCGCGCAAGCGCCACAGACGGGCATCCCCCGCGGCCCGGAACCCCGATGACCGCCCGCCCATCCCGCCCTGGTGCCGAGAGGGACGCGCACCCGTCAGACGCGGGTTCGCTGACCGATGTGGCCGGCCTGAAGGTTGGCCACCACACCGATCCGCGCCGCCCCACCGGCTGCACCGTGGTCTTGTGCGAGGACGGCGCGGTGTGCGGTGTGGACGTGCGCGGGGGAGCCCCCGGCACGCGCGAGACCGACCTGCTGAAGTCCGAGAACACGGTGGAGCACGTGCACGCGGTGCTGCTCACTGGCGGCAGCGCCTTCGGGCTGGCGGCCGCCACGGGCGTGGTGCAGTGGCTGGAAGAACGTGGGCACGGCCTGCAGGTGGGCCCCGCGCGGGTGCCCCTGGTGCCCACGGCCGTGCTGTTCGACCTGTGGGTGGGCGACCACCGCATACGCCCCGACGCTGAAGCCGGCCGCGCCGCCTGCGACGCCGCCGCCGCCGGACCGGTGGCCGAAGGCACCGTGGGTGCTGGCGCGGGCGCGGCCGTGGGCAAGCTGTTCGGCTTCCGCCGTGCGATGAAGGGGGGTATCGGCACGGCGTCCGCGCGCCTGGGCGGCTTCACGGTGGCGGCGCTGGTGGCGGTGAATGCCGTGGGCGATGTGCTGGGGGAGGACGGGCAGGTGCTGGCCGGCGCTCGAAGCGATGACGGCCTGCTTCTGGTGGGCACCACGGCCGCCACCATGCGCGGCGAAGGACCGCAGCGCCTGGCGCCCGGCAGTGCCACCACCATCGGCCTGGTGGCCACGGACGCCGCCTTGACCAAGGCGCAGGCCAACAAGCTGGCCTCGCTGGCGCACCACGGCCTGTCACGCGCCATCGACCCCATCACCACGCACGACGGCGACACCCTGTTCGCCCTGGCCACCGGACGGGCCGGTCGTGTGGAGGACTTGAGCGGCCTGGGCACCGTGGCGGCCGAACTCACGGCGCGGGCGATACGCCGCGCGGTGCGAGCGGCCGAGGGCCTGCCCGCGTACGGCCTGCCTGCCGTGCGGGACCTGCCGCTGCGGCCCGCCCCGCGCTGAGCGCATGCGCCTGTCGGCCATCCTTTTCAGCCAGGGCTTCGGCACGCGCCGGGAGTGCGCGGGCCGAGTGCTGGAAGGGCAGGTGTCGGTCGCGGGCCGGGTCTGCGACGACCCGGACGAGGACTTCAGCACCGAGGGCCTGGTCTTCAGCGTGGAGGGACGCGAGTGGCCGTTCCACGACAAGGCCCTGGTGGTGCTGCACAAGCCCGCGCACTACGAGTGCTCCCTGAAGCCGCGCCACCATCCCAGCGTCATGAGCCTGCTGCCCGCGCCGCTGCGCACGCGCGGCCTGCAGCCCGTGGGCCGGCTGGACGAGGACACCACGGGCCTGCTGCTGCTCACCGACGACGGCACCCTCATCCATCGCCTGACCTCCCCCAAGAAGCACATGCCCAAGGTCTACGAGGTGACGGCCCGCCATCGCCTCGACGATCGGCAACTGACGGCGCTGCGCACGGGGGTGGTGCTGGACGACGACCCCGCCCCCGTGGCGGCGCTGGACGTGCAGGCCACCGGCGGGCACACGCTGCGCATGACGCTCACCGAGGGCCGCTACCACCAGGTCAAGCGCATGGTGGCCGCCGTGGGCAACCGGGTGGACGCGCTGCACCGCAGCGCCATCGGCGCCTGCGCGCTGCCGGAAGACCTGGCACCGGGCCAATGGCGCTGGCTGACGCCGGCGGCGTTGTACCCCGCCACGAAGGTTCAGCCGCCCTCGCGATAATCCCCGCATGCAGGTTTTCCGCGGGCTTGCGCCCCCCCATGCGCGTGTTCCCTGCGCGCTGACCATTGGCAACTTCGACGGCGTGCACCGCGGCCACCAGGCCATGCTGGCCCTGCTGACGCACGAGGCACGCCGGCGCGGCCTGACCAGCTGCGTGGTGACCTTCGAGCCCCACCCGCGCGACTTCTTCGCCCAGCGCAGCGGCCGCCCCGAGGCGGCCCCGGCACGCATCTCCACCCTGCGCGACACCGTCTCGGCCCTGGCCGATTGCGGCGTGGACCGCCTGGTGGTGCTGCGCTTCGACGAGGCCCTGTCAGGGCTGGCGCCGCAGGACTTCATCACCCGCATCCTGCTGCAGGGCCTGGACGCGCGGCTGGTGATGGTGGGCGACGACTTCCGCTTCGGTGCGCGGCGCGCCGGTGATTACGCGATGCTGGACCGGGCGGGGGGGCAACAGGGTTTCGACGTGGCGCGCATGATGAGCTTCGAGGTGCATGGCTTGCGCGTGTCCAGCTCGGCCGTGCGGCAGGCTCTGGCCGAAGGCGCCATGGACCGCGCGGCGGCCCTGCTGGGCAGGCCCTACGCCATCAGCGGCAGGGCCGTGCACGGCCGCAAGCTCGGGCGCGAACTGGGCTTTCGCACGCTGAACCTGCGCTTCGCCCACCCGCGGCCCGCGGCCATGGGCATCTTCGTGGCGCGCATCCACGGTCTGGGAGACGGCGCCCTGCCCGGCGTGGCCAGCCTGGGGGTGCGCCCCACGGTGGAAGACGCCGGGCGCGTGCTGCTGGAAACCCACGCCCTGGCCTGGCCCGAAGCCCTGGGCCTGGAAGGCGGCTACGGCCGCTGCCTGCGGGTGGAACTCGTGCACAAGCTGCACGATGAACGTCGATACGCATCGCTGGACGCCCTTCAGCAAGGCATCGCGCAAGACGTGGCCGATGCGCGGGCCTGGTTTGCGGACAAGGGATGAGGGCCTTCTAGAAGCGCCAGACCACCGCGCCGGAAGCGGTGTTGACATTGCGCTGACGGGTCAACGGGCTGTCGCCGGCGGCACCCAGCATTCGGGAGTGCCCGGCTCCCAGGTAGGCACCGAAAGGCTGTCCCCAGGCCTGGAACTCGGTGCGCCAGACGGCAGACAGCTGCAGGTCGCGCAGCCCCGCGCCCGCCTGGTACGCCGGCAGGCCGGACGACACCGACTGGGCAGCCGTCACGCCGTGCCAGTTCTGCATGTAGCGCCGCCCTGCAATGCCCAGCTGCCCACCCAGGGCCAAGCTCTCGCCCGACCCCCAGACCCACCGGCGGGAAACACCCACCTCCGAGACCACGCCGCCCCCATGCCCCAGCAGATCGCCGCTGATCCCGGCCGCCACCCGCCATTGCGGACTCGGGTCCCAGCGGGCCGACCACCGTGCCCGCACCGTGCTGCGGATGTCGCCCAGGCCGGCGAGTTCCGGGCTGTCCGAAGCGCTGCGCCCGGGGTCGAAGCGCAGGCCCAGGCTCAGCCGCAACTTCCCCCGGCGCGCAATCTCCGCCGCCAATCCGCGCTCCACGTCGTCCGCGCCACGGGTGGTGAAGCCGCCCGAACCCGTGAGGGTCAGCCGCCCGTAGCGCAGGAAGCCCGCGGGCGCGAGGTGGTAGCCCTTGTCCGCAGACCCGGGAAAGGCCGCCCCGTGGCGCAAGGTCAGCCCGATGGCCCCCTCGAACCGGCCGGAAGGCGCCTGTTCAGCCTGGGCAAGACACGTCGATGAAACCGTCATCAGCACCGCCAAGGTCACAGTGGTCCGGACACACCAGGGGCTTTCTTTGTGCATCAATGGCCTTTCAGACGGGGGGCCAGCACGGAACCCAGCCCCTAAAATGGTGTCATGAGCATAGCGCCCGTGCATTGCTTCCCCTCAGGCCGGCATGCCCGCACGCGCCGCCAGACCACGCGCGACCGAATTCGGGTCTGACCCCTCGGGCGCCGCCGCACGCCCACCCTGCGCCCACTGCCCTGCAGCAGCAGGACGGGTTTCCGTACACCGCGACCAGCGCCGCCTTCAGGCGCTCCCCAAGGCCATGAGCACCCCCTCTTCCACCCCCCCGGCCGACGCCGGCACCTCACCCGGCGCGGTGGACTACCGCGCCACCCTGAACCTGCCCGACACCCCCTTCCCCATGCGCGGCGATCTGCCCAAGCGCGAGCCGGGCTGGGTGCAGGCCTGGAACGACAGCGGCATTTACCAGCGCCTGCGCGACGCCCGCCGCGGTGCACCGCTGTTCGTGCTGCACGACGGCCCGCCTTATGCCAACGGCAAGCTGCACATCGGCCACGCGCTGAACAAGGTGCTCAAGGACATGATCGTCAAGAGCCGGCAACTGGCCGGCTATGACGCGCGCTACGTGCCGGGCTGGGACTGCCACGGCCTGCCGATCGAGAACGCCATCGAGAAGCTGCACGGCCGCGGTCTGCCGCGCGACGTGGTGCAGGCCAGGAGCCGCGCCTTCGCCACCGAGCAGATCGCGCAGCAGATGCAGGACTTCCAGCGCCTGGGCGTGCTGGGCGACTGGGCCCACCCCTACCGCACCATGGACCCCGGCAACGAGGCCGGCGAGATGCGCGTGCTCAAGCGCCTGATGGAGCGCGGCTTCGTCTACCGCGGCAGCAAGCCGGTGTACTGGTGCTTCGACTGCGGCTCGTCGCTGGCCGAGTTCGAGATCGAGTATGCGGACAAGACTTCGCCCACGGTGGATGTGGCGTTCCTCGCGGCAGACGGAGCCGCCGTGGCGAAGGCCTTCGGCCTGCCGGCGCTCGAAGGCGACGCCTACGCCGTCATCTGGACCACCACCCCCTGGACGCTGCCGGCCAACCAGGCACTCAACCTGAACCCGGCGCTGGAGTACGCCCTGGTGCGCACCGAGCGCGGCCTGCTCATCCTGGCCTCGGCCCTGGTGGAGAAATGCCTGGAGCGCTATGGCCTGCAGGGAACGGTGGTGGCCACCACGCTGGGCGAGGCGCTGGGCGGCCTGCACTTCCACCACCCGCTGGCCCATGTGCATGAAGCCTACCGCCGCACCGCGCCCGTGTACCTGGCCGACTACGCCACCGCCGACGACGGCACCGGCATCGTGCACTCGGCCCCCGCGTATGGCGTGGAGGACTTCAACTCCTGCGTGTCACACGGGATGAAGCACGACCAGATCCTCAACCCCGTGCAAGGCCACGGGCGCTACGAGGACGCCCTGCCGCTGTTCGGCGGGCAGGACATCTGGAAGGCCAACCCGCAGATCATCGAGACCCTGCGCGCGGCCGACCGCCTGATGGCCACGGCCAAGCTGCAGCACAGCTACCCGCACTGCTGGCGCCACAAGAGCCCGGTGATCTACCGCGCCGCGGCGCAGTGGTTCGTGCGCATGGACGAGGGCCCGGGCGTCTTCACCGTCGACAAGGCGCCCAAGACCTTGCGCGAAACGGCGCTGGAGGCGATCGACGCCACCCGCTTCTACCCCGAGAACGGCCGCGCCCGGCTGCGCGACATGATCGCCAACCGGCCCGACTGGTGCATCAGCCGCCAGCGCAGCTGGGGCGTGCCCCTGCCCTTCTTCCTGCACAAGGTGACGGGCGAACTGCACCCCGACACCCTGGCCCTGATGG
>JBMLPD010000302.1:0-3216 GCA_049242285.1 Rubrivivax sp. | reverse complement strand
GCGGATTTCCTGCGCGCCGTGCCCGGTGTGGGTGAGGTGTCCATCGGCCACGCCATCGCCGCTGACGCCCTGGAGTTCGGCATGGCCGAGACGGTGCGCCTGTACCGGCGCTGCATCCGGCAGGCCCGGGGGGCGGCGTGATCTACGGCATCGGCACCGACATCTGCGACATCCGGCGCATCCAGGCCACGTTGGCGCGGCGCGGCGAGCGCTTCGCCCAGAAAGTGCTGGGACCGCACGAGATCGAGGTGTTCCGGCAGCGCAGCGCGGCTGTCCCGCTGCGCGGGGTACGCTACCTGGCCACGCGCTTTTCCGCGAAGGAGGCGTTCTCGAAGGCCATCGGCCTGGGCATGCGCATGCCCATGACCTGGCGCGACTGCGAGATCGTCAAGGCGCGCAGCGGCAAGCCCGAGATCGCCTTGCACCGTGAGCTGGCGCAGTGGTTCGCGCAGTGTCGTCTGCGCGCCCACGTCAGCTTGACCGACGAATCCGACTACGCGGCGGCCTTCGTGGTCGTTGAAACCTTGGAGTGAAGCCATGACATCCTCGAATGCTCTGCATGCCCCCGTGGTGCTGGATATCGCCGGGCCCAGCCTGGATCGCGAAGACCGCCGTCGCCTGGCCCATCCCTTGACGGGCGGGATGATCCTGTTCGCCCGGCATTGGGTGGACCGCAGGCAGCTCACGGCCCTGGTGGCCGAAGCCAAGGCGATCCGCCCGGACCTGCTGGTCTGCGTGGACCACGAGGGCGGACGGGTGCAGCGCTTTCGCACGGATGGCTTCACCCACCTGCCGCCCATGCGCCGCCTGGGAGAACTCTGGATGCGTGACGCACTGGCCGCCACGGACGCCGCCACGGCCGCGGGCTACGTGCTGGCGGCCGAGCTTCGGGCGTGTGGGGTGGACTTGAGCTTCACGCCGGTGCTGGACCTGGACCACGGGCCCAGCGGGGTGATCGGCGACCGCGCCTTCCACCGCGACCCGCGGGTGGTCACGATGCTGGCCAAGAGCTTGATGCACGGACTGCTGCGCGCCGGCATGGCCCACTGCGGCAAGCACTTCCCTGGCCATGGCTTCGTGGCCGCGGACAGCCACGTGGACGTGCCGGTGGACCGCCGCTCGCTCAAGGCCCTCCTGGCTGACGATGCTCGACCCTACGAGTGGTTGTCCACCAGCCTGACGGCCGTGATGCCGGCGCATGTGGTCTACCCCAAGGTGGACCCGTTGCCCGCGGGCTTCTCCAAGCGCTGGCTCCAGGACATTCTTCGCGGGCGCCTGGGCTTCACCGGTGCCATCTTCAGCGACGATCTGACGATGGAAGGCGCGCGCCACCTGGAGGGGCGCACCTTGAGCTACACCGATGCGGCGATGACGGCCTTGCGGGCAGGCTGCGACATGGTGCTCATGTGCAACCAGTCGCAGGTGGAGGCAGGCCGGGCACTGGACGAGCTGCTCGACGGCCTGGAGCGCCGCCAGGCCACCGGCCTGTGGAGCCCCGACGAGGACAGCGAAGCCCGTCGCACGGCCCTGCTGCCCCAGACCCCGCCCTGGAGCTGGGACGAGCTGATGCTGGAGCCCGTTTACCAGCAGGCCCTGGCCCGGCTGCCCTGAGGCCGGCCGGTTTCAGCCCGCGCCAGAGCCGCTGCCCACCTCGAACGGCAGCTTCATCTGGGAGAGATCCTTGCGGGTCTCCACCAGCACCAGCGGGCCCTCGTCCAGCACCACCACGGGCTTGCGCTCGCGGGGCACGTGCAAGGGGCGGGGTTGCGCCGCGATGGCTGCCTGGGCCGCTGCGATCTTGTCGGCGTCGGAGTTGATCCACTGCAGCCCGGCACCCTCGGCGATCCGATGCAGCTGCGCCAGGGGCAGCACGTAGGGCTGCTCGGCGGCGCGCAAGGCCCGTTCAGGGGCCCGCGCGGGTGCCGTCGAGTGCTCCTGTGCGTCAGCAGCGCTCTCCAGCCCGGCGGTCTCGGCCGGGGCGGCCGTGCCCGCTGCGGTCGCAGCGTCCGCCGAGGTGGCAGCGGCTTGCGAGGCTGCCTGGCGTGCCGGGTCCTGCGGCGCTTCCCGGGATGCGGCAAGGTCTGAGGACGCCTGCCCTGCTGCATCTGCCGCGGCGGCGGACAGGTCAGCGGCCTGCGCGGTCGCCTCAGCCTCCGGCGGGCGCTCACGGCGGAAACGGTCACGGGCCCGACCGCGGCGGCGTCCGCTGTCCCGGCTTTCGCCATCGCCCTCGGCGCTGCCGGCCTCGGGGGCGGCAGCACGCGGGGTGTCGGCGCCGGCTTCGGCCGCCGGGGTGTCCATGCCAGCGGCGGGGCGGGTGCCTTCTGCCGTTTCGGACGCCTCTGAGCCGGGTGCCTCGTCACGGTCGCGTCCACCGCGCCCGCCACGACGGCGCCGGCGCCGGCTCTCGCGGTCGGCCTCAGCCGCGTCACTGGCGGCCTGGCCCGCAGCGCCTTCCGTCAACGGGGCGCCCGCGGGCGTCAGGGCGTCGCGATCGGTGCGTTCCGTGCGGTCTCCACGATCGCCGCGTTCAGCGCGGTCACCGCGTTCCGCCCGGTCGCCGCGGCGGGGCCGATCCTCGCGGGTTTCAGTTGGGCCGGATGCACCTTCGGCCGCGTCCTCGCGGCGCGGGCTGCGCTCGGCGCCCCGGGCTCGGCCCTCACGGCCTTCACGTCCTTCACGTCCTTCCCTGGCGCCGCGTTCACCGCGCTCGCCACGTTCGCTCCTGTCGCTCCGCTCGGAGCGGCCACGGCCGCCGCGGCGGCCCTCCTTGCGCTCCACCGGCTCGGTTGCGTCAGCCGCGGGTGCCGGCGCAGGGGCCGTGCTTGAGGGGCTTGCCGGGGCCGCTGCGGGCGCCTCGTCGCCGCCGAACAGCTTGCGCACCCAGCCGAAGAAGCCGCCGCTGGCCCCGGTTGCCGGCGCCGGTGCCGCCACGGGCACGGGCGCCGCCGCGGGCGCGGGTGCGACGGGAGTGGCGGCCGCAGCCGGTGCAGGCTTGGGGGCGGGTGGCGGGGCCGGCTGATCGGGCAGCACGCCCTTGATGGCGGGCTCCTGCTTGGCCTTGCCCTTGTCGCCGGCGTCGCGGCGGCGCGTGATGCCCACTTCGTCGTCCGGCTCCTCGATCATGGTGTAGCTGGCGCGTATGTTGTCCAGCCGCGGATCGTCGTGGCGCAGGCGCTCCAGCTTGTAGTTCGGCGTCTCCAGGTGCTTGTTGGG
>JBMLPD010000301.1:0-1698 GCA_049242285.1 Rubrivivax sp. | reverse complement strand
GTGTCCAGCACCAGGCCCAGGTCCTTGACGAAGATGTCCACGGCCGACAGCGGCGTGTAGTCGGCCGCCAGCACATGGGCCATGCGGTTCTCGAACATCCAGCTGTTGCCGGCGCTGTGGGTGATGACCTCGTACAGCGCGGCGGCGTCCACCCCTTCGCGCAGGCCCAGCGCCATGGCCTCGGCCGCGGCGGCGATGTGCACGCCCGCCAGCAACTGGTTGATGATCTTGACCTTGCTGCCGGCGCCGGCGCGGTCGCCCAGCTTGTAGACCTGGGCCGCCAGGGCGTCGAGCACCCCGCCGCAGCGTGCGTAGGCCGCGGGGGTGCCGGCGGTCATCATCGTCATCTGGCCCGCTGCCGCCTTGGCCGCGCCGCCGGAGATGGGGGCGTCCAGGTACAGCAGGCCCAGGGCCTGCAGCCGCTGCTCGAAGGCGATGGACACGTTGGGGTCCACGGTGGAGCACATGACGAAGACACTGCCCGGCTTCATGGCCGCGGAGGCGCCCGCGTCACCGTTGCCGCCGAACAGCACCTGCTCGGTCTGCTGCGCGTTCACCACTACCGAGATCACCACGTCGCAGGCCTGCGCCAGCTCGGCCACGCTGGCGCAGGCCGTGCCGCCCTCCCGCGCGAAGGCGTCGGCCACGCCCGGGCGGATGTCGAACACCTGCGGCGCAAAGCCGGCGCGGCGCAGCGAGGCGGCCATGCCGGCGCCCATGGCGCCCAGGCCAATGAGGCCCACGCGGGGCTTGAGCGGGTCAGCAAAGAGGGTCATGAGCATGTCCTGAGCAGAGGATGGGAAGCGGCTTGCCGTTCACGCGGGTGCCGAGCGCAGACCGTAGACGCCACCGCCGGACCAGAGGTATTCCGCGCGCAGCAGCGCGTCACCCTTCTCGCCCGTGAAGGTGAAGCCCAGCACGGCCACGCTGTCGCCGGGCTTGATCTCGGCCACCTTCCAGGCGTTCATGCGCGTCAGGGGGGCGAGTTCGACCAGCCAGCGGCGGTCGCGCCGGGAGGGCAGGCGCGCGGCGCGCAGCAGCGCCGGCCCGTCCACGCTCACGGCCTGGGCGGGCAGGCTGCGCGTGGCCAGGTCGGCGGGCAGGCGCAGGTCGGCTGCCAGCTCCAGTTGCAGTTCGGCGTGCGGGTTGCGCCACGTCACCTGGGCCGCGCGGCCTTCCAGGTACAGCGGGCGCTCCTGGTCGAAGCTGCTCCAGCCGTGGTGGGCCAAGGCGGGGCCCGGGCCCAGCGTGAGCCCGGCGGCCGGGGCCAGTGCGCAGGCAATGAACGCTCGTCGTTTCATGGGGGATCCTCCTGTGGTTCACGTGTACGCGATCCAGCGCCCGCAGATCATCGCGCCTGTCCACAAACCCAGCGAGGCCAGGGTCTGCGCGCGGGCCAGGCGGTCCATGCGCTGCAGGCCGGCGCGGGCGTGGAACAGCGCGGCGTTGGTGCCCGCCAGCATCAGCAGCCCCATCTTCAGCACGAAGGAGCGGTTGGCCAGCATCTCGCCAGGGTGCGCAGCGAACATCAGCAGCCCTGACAGCGCGGCCAGGCCGAAGCCGCACAGCGCCAGCGCCAGCGACAGCCGGGCGAGTGCCCGCAGCGGCAGCTCCCGCCCCCAACCCAGCACGCGCGACTCGAAGGCCACCAGGTTGCCCACCAGCAGCGCCACGCCCAGCAGGTGCACGACTTCCAGC
>JBMLPD010000300.1:48724-60861 GCA_049242285.1 Rubrivivax sp. | reverse complement strand
TCCACGCGGTGTGCGGCAAGATGACAAGCGGTCAACTGCCGTTTTCAGGTTCAAGAATGGAATCAACGGGTTGGGGGCTTCGGTCCCCAGCCCGCTGTTTTTTCTGGCGACGGCTTGTGCAGTTCCTGTGTCGTCACGCCAGAAAAGCGGGGGGCGGTCATGCGGGGATATCGGGTGTCCGCGATCGCGGACAGTTGTTGCCTCAGGGCCGTGCTCCGTCGTCAACATGTCGGTGCCCGGCACGAACGGCACGAACGGCACGAACGGCACGAACGGCACGAACGGCAGGAGCGCGATGCCCTGCCGCGGCTGGCAGGCCGCCCGAACTGCCCGTGCCGAGGGCCGACCTCGCGAGACCCCCCTCGGCAACTGCTGCTTCCAGGACTGCAGCCACCCCCGGGCACCCGGCAGGCGCACCATGGCAAGCCTCCCGGATCCCCGCCGGCAGCACCGGTCGCGGCGGCCTGCTGCCTCAGGCCGCGGGCAACTGCGGCGCCTTGATCGCAGCGAGCTTGAAGGCCGAGACCGACACCACGAGCTGATGGGCCTGTTGCTGGAGGCTGGCCGCGGCGGCGGCACTCTGCTCGACCAGCGCGGCGTTCTGCTGGGTCGTCTGGTCGATCTGCTGAATGGCGATACCGACCTGCGAGACCCCCGAGCTCTGTTCGCTACTCGCACCAGAGATCTCGTGGATCAGCTCCGACACCTTGCGGATCGAATCGACGAGCCGGTTCATCGTGGAACCAGCCGTGTCCACCAGCGCCGTTCCCTGCTCGACACGCTCCATGCTCGCGTTGATCAGCCCCTTGATCTCCTTTGCCGCATCGGCCGCACGCGTCGCCAGATTGCGCACTTCACCAGCCACCACAGCGAAGCCGCGCCCCTGTTCGCCAGCACGTGCCGCCTCCACCGCTGCATTCAAGGCCAGGATGTTGGTCTGGAAGGCGATGCTGTCGATCACCGAGATGATCTCGGCGATGCGGCGTGAACTGTCGTTGATGCCTCGCATCGTCGACACGACCTGGCTGACGGCCTGCCCGCCCTCGGTGGCGACCTCGGACGCCGCATGGGCCATCGCACTCGCGTTCTGGGCGTTGTCCGCCGTCGAGCGGACGGCCGAACCCAACTGCTCCATCGACGAGGCCGTTTCTTGCAAGGCGCTGGCCTGCTGCTCGGTGCGCGCGCTCAGGTCGTTGTTGCCCTGGGCGATCTCGCTGCTGGCCGTGGCCACCGACTCGGCGCTCAGGCGTACCCCGTGGACCAGCCGCGAGAGCTTGACCTGCATGTCGGCCAGCGCTGCCATCATGCTCACGGTGTCACCCGGGCGCAGCCGTACCGACCTGGAGAGATCGCCGCGCGCCACGCTGCGCACGAACTCGGCAGCTTCGGCCGGCTCGCCGCCCAGAATTCGCATCAGGTTGCGGATGACCAGGTAAGTGCCGGCCGCCCCGCCCGCGAACACGACCAGGACCGACACCGCGAGCGTCCACTCGACGATCGTCATCTGTCGGTGCGTCTCGGCGGCGCGAACGCGCGCCGCCTCGGCGCGGGCCTCGCTGCGCTGTCGCAGATGGCTGGAAAGCTCCTGTTGCCGCGGCCTGTATTGTTCGACGAGCAAAGGCCTCAGGTCGTCGAAGCGCGCCTCGTCGACAGCGGCGAGCACCTGGCTGCGGACCTTCGCGGTCGCGGACAGCTTGGCCTGGAGCGCATCGAACCAAGCGGTCTGATCGGCGTCCCCGTCGTCGCCAGCGGTCTTCAGCGCCTCGACGTGCTTGACCACCTCGGCGTCGACCGCCTTGAGCTGCTCGAAGAGCTGCCTCTGGACCTTCATGTCTTCGTTCAACCCCAGATCACGCAGGATCGTCGCCGAAGCGTTGGTCATGGCCTCGACGGCTGCCAGGCGCGTGATCTCCTCCAGGCGCTCGTTGGCCACCTGCTCCAGTTCGTTTCCGGCGCGCAGGAGTGCCACGATCGCCAGCACGATGACACCGGTCATGGCGAGGGCAACCACGCCGAAGGTGAGTGCCAGTCGCCCTGCTGTGGTGCGAAACCAGTTCATGTGTCCTCAGTCCCGATGTGTGATGGCACGGAGCCGCGCCCGCATGGCGTGCCGGCGCGGCTTGGAGGTTCAGACAGGGGCGACTGGCTTACTTCGCGAAGAGCTTCTGTGCCTCGGGCGTTCGCCACCAGGCAATCAGCTTGGCCACGTCTGCGCCAGGCTCGCCCAACGTGACGAAGCCCAGCGTACGGCTGACCGCAGGGCCGTTGATCTCCTTGATCTTGCTGCCGCCGCCAGCCGCGGTGCCTTCGCCGACCATGCCGATCGCCCCCGATGTGCGCGCGACCTCGGCCACCTCGGCGGCTGCCGTGCGGACCTCCTTGGCACTGGCGGCCGCCTTCTGCGTCCCGAGGATGGCGCGATCGAACACGCCGCGCGTTCCGGAGTTCGCGGCCGCGACGACCGGAACTACCGGGGCATCAGGACCACCCACATCTTTCCAGTTGGTGATCTTGCCCGAGAACAGGTCGCGCAGCTGTTCGCGCGACAACGCCTTCACCGGATTGCTCGGATGAACGATGGGCACGAGCTGCTCGTTGACGACCGGGTTGAACTTCAGGTTGCCCGGGATCGTGGTCACGCCCGCCTTCTTCAGCGCGGCCACGGCTTCCTCCAGCGTGTCCGACAGGGCGGCCACCTTCACCCGGCCTTCGACCAGCATCTGCAGGCCCTTGACGGAGCCGACCGCCATCATCTTCGGCTCGATACCGGTGGCCGCGCGGGCAGCCGCGACCGTGGGCTCCACGACAGTCTTGTCGACCGTGGTCGAACCCGCGATCTCCAGCGGGTTGGCCATGGCGGTGAGGGGCAGGCTGCCGAGGCAGGCGAGGGCGGTGGCGCAAAGCGCGAAGTGTCGACGGTTCATGGTGTGTGTGTGTGTGTTGTGAAAGGCAGGGGGATGCCGGAAGACGCCGCGATGCCGGCGACGTCTCACTCTCTCGATTTATCGGCCCCGTGCCGGTGAACTTGAGAAATGCCCGACGTTTGGTGGGGTTACCCGCGCCAAATCGGAGGCCGGCCCGGCAGCGAGTTTCCGCGATCACCTGCTCGCGGGAAGGAAAGGTCAAGCACCGGGCCGAGGCTGCAGCTCATCCGGTACCACGGCGTGCCGGCCCCACCGCAACAACTGGACGCACCCAGCCCACTGAGCGCACGTGAACCGTATCACATGGAGCGGGGCTTCCGGCGCCTGCGCACCGCAATCACTCAAGACCCACCAAGACCGCGACCCATGACCCGGCCGGGGCGGAATGCACGCCGCACGCTTACCGCCGTGGCGGCCAGCGGTTTCAGGCCCCGCGCCATGCAGAATGCGCAACCGTGCAAGGCGGCCCCTGACCTGCGGGGCCTTGGCTCGGGGCCCCTGGAGTTCCTAGGCTTCGGCGCTGCGCCGGCCCAGCAGGCACACCGCAGTCGCTGTCGCGCTGCCGATGCACAGCTGCCAAGGGAAGGCCAGCGCCTTCCATGCCGCTGGCAGGCCCAGCGCATCGACGACGTAGGCCTGCTGCAGCAGGATGGCCAGGAACCCCGCCGCCAGCGCGGCCACGACCGAGGCCGTTGAGCCGCGGCGCGTGAACACCGCCGTGACATACACGCCGATCAGTCCTGAATAGGCGAATGTCATGACCCCCAGCACGAAGGGCAGCAGGGGTGCGGCCGTGTAGCGCTGCCAGTAGAAGCACAACACGGACATGCCGAACAACGCCAGGCCCAGCACGAACATGCCGGCCTTGCCGGCAAGCACGTAGTGACTTTCGTCAGGCGCGCGGCGCGCTGAACGCAAGGCCTGCGATTCCCTCCAGGGGCGATAGAAGTCCTGCACCAGCACGGACGACATGGAGATCAGGCCCGAGTTCACCGCTGCAGCCGCAATGACGCCCACACAGACAAAGCCGCGCAGGCCCGGTGGCATCTGGCTGAGGATGAAGGTCATGAACACGGTGATGTCCTGGCCCTCGAAGCGAGTCACCACGCCTGCAGCGCCGCCGGCCCCGGCGATGTGCATCAGGTCAGGCCGGTTGTAGAAGACGTACAGCAGCGAACCCACTGCCATGAAGATCAGCACCACGGGCACGGTCACCAAGGCGGCGGCCACCATCGCCCTGTTGCCATCGCGCGCCGTGCGGCACGCCAGCAGTCGCTGGGTGGTGTCCTGGTCAAGGCCGAAGTTGGCGGCGTTGAGCAGGGCATACCCGGTGACGATGGCCGCGAACGAGAAGGGTGCGCTCCAGTCCAGCGAAAAGTCGAACAGACGCAGCTTGTCCACGCCCTCAGGCGTGTGCGCCAGTGCCTGCCAGATCTCGGCCCCGCTGGCCGGAATCTTCAGCCACAGGAACACCAGCACGGTGAGTGCCGCGCCGACGTACAGCACCACCTGCACCAGGTCACTCCAGATGATGGCGTTCAGGCCCCCCATGAAGGTGAAGGCCAGGCCGAACACCAGCAACAGCAAGGAGGCCTGGACGATGGACTCGGCCTGGATGTTGCCGAAGGCGATCATGGCCACCGCTATGGCGGCCAGGTACAGCCGCGCGCCGCTGGCCAGCACGCGGCCCACCAGGTACATGCCGGCGGCAGCCCGCCGCGCACCGGTGTCGAAACGGCGCTCCAGCAGTTCGTACACCGTGACCGCGTTCATCGCGTAGAAACGCGGTATCAGCACACGGGCCACCAGCAGCGCCCCCAGCAAGGCGCCGACGTTGCTGCCCAGGTAGGTGTAGTCACCTCGGTAGCTGCTGTCGGGCGCGCCCAGGAAGGTGGCTGCCGACTGCGTGGTCGACAGCACCGACACGGCCACCAGCCAGATGGGAACCTGGTGGCCGGCCAGGAAGTAGTCCCCGGCGCTGCGCATCTGCCGCCTTGTCGACAGCGCGCCGGCCACAGCGATGATGATCACGTAGCCCGCGAGGATGGCCCAGTCGATGGAAGTGAAGCCGAGGTTCATCTGCTGGCGTTCAGGCTGGCCTGCGCAGGCTTGTGCCGGCTCAGAGCTTGTAGCTCAGCGATACGCCCACCGTCCGGCCCAGCGCACCGTAGGTGTCGGTGAAGGTGTTGTAGATGCCCGGGTTGGTCATGCCGGTCGGCGGTGCCTTGTCGGTGAGGTTGTCGATGCCGAAGTTGACGCGCAGACCTTTGATGGGCATTTGCATCGACACGTTCACATCGAAGGTGTCCTGCGCCGGAATGCTGCCCGTGCTGCCGACGGCACTGTCGCGGACCTTGCCGATGCGCTTCCACCCCAGCTGCGCCGTGTTTTCGCCGATGCTCCAGGCCAGCGACAGGCGGTGCCGGTAGTCCGGCGCCACCAGCGAGACGGCGTCAGAGGAGCAGCGCGAACCGTAGGTGCCTTTGCAATCCACCGGAGCCAGCACCGGGTTGCGCTGGATGCTGTAGGACCGCACCACCGAGGCTTGGTACTGCCAGACGGCGCGGTGGCCTGTCAGGCCGAACGGCGCTGTTTGCCGGTAGGCGGCGTCGATGTCGAAGCCCGACTGCTTGATCAGGGCCAGGTTGCGGTCGACAGGGAAGCCGTCCTTGATGCGGCCGGTCACGGCGTCGCGCGTCACGGCAGCGCACAGCGGGTTGTCGGCGCGCGGGTCCGTGATGTAGCAGCTGGTGAGCGCGTCGATGGGCTGCACCTGCCCCACCGCGTCCTTGATCTCGATGCGGTAGAAGTCGACAGCCACCGTCAGCCCGCGCAGTGCCGCGGGTGTCAGCACCAGGCCGGCGGTCTGCGAGCTGCCCTTCTCAGGCAGGATGTTCGGGTTGCCGCCGAAGAAGTAGCTGCCCGTCAGGTTGGCTGCGTTCAACGAGTCGTACGAACCCACGGCTGGCGCGCCGAAACGCGCACACTGCGCCGCATTGCCCGTGCCCAGCACGCAAGGGTCGCCCTGGTAACGCGGGCGCAGCCGTGCCACCGCGACGAGGTTGGCAAAGGGAATCGAGCTGATGGTGCCGCCGAACTCGCCGAAGTTGGGCTCGCGAATGGTCGACTGGTCGGTGGCGCGCAGGCGCACCGACGGGTTCACCGTCCACGACAGGCCCAGCTTGCTGGTGTCGAAATCGCCACCGCTGCCCACCGACCGCTGGTAGGCGGATCGCCGCGCCGCAGCTTCCAGTGTCAGGTTGTCGATGAAGGGCAGCTTGGCCAGGAGGGGCAGTTGCACTTCGCCGTAGACCTCGTCGGCGCGCATGGTCGGCGGCACCGGGATGGACACCAGGGCTGAGGGGCGGAAGCTCTGGCTGATGGTGGGGTCGGTGATGTAGCTGCCGGTCTCGCGGCGCTGCTCCACGCCCACCGCAAAGGCGACGGCGCCGGCAGGCAGCTTGAACCGGTCGCGGGAGTCGCCAGTGATGTTGGCCGCCACCACCGTTTGCTTGCGTTCGCGGCTGCCCAGATTGAAGTCTTGTGCCAGCGAAGACAGGTTGGCGCCGGGGCCGAAGAGATTGACGGTGTTCACCAAGCCAGCGAACCGCGACGCCACGCCGTCGCCCTTGATGGTGATGTCTTCCTTGGCCGAACCCTGCTGCGCGTACACATCCCAGCCGATGGCCTCGGTGAAGGTGCCGCGAACACCCACTTGCGCCTGCTGCGTCGTGCGCTCGTTCAGCGCCTTCAGCACGCCCAGTTCACCGAGCGAACGTTCGATGTTCACGCGTGCCACGCCGTTGGTGAACGTCAGCAGCGGGCGGGCTGCAGCAGGGATGAAGGTGTTGGTCTGCGCGATGTCGTAGGCAGCGTTCACCACGGGAGGGTTCTGCCCGTTGGTCGGGGCGCCTGTGACCTTGACCTTGGAGAACATGACGCGGCCGTACAGCTGCGTGCGGTCGGTCAGGTCGTAGCGGAAGAAGCTGGAAGCGTTCAGGCGCTCCAGCGGGCTGACCAGGAGGTACTGTGACGTGTAGTCCGCCGTCTGCGGTGTGGTCGTGAAGTTCCCGGCGTCGTCGACGGAGAACTTCCTGCCGCTGCTCACGTCGGTGAAGTTTCCGCCGCGTGGGGCCAGCAGTGTGGGGTTGGCCAGGGCCCAGCTGCGCTTGCCGGCCAGCAGTTCACCGCGTTCGGTGTATTCCACGTAGCCCACCACGCTGCCCCGCTCACCCAGCGCAAGGCCACCTGTCATGTTCACGGTGCTCTGATGGCCGCCGCCCTGGCTTCGGCTGTGATGGGCCTGCATCTGCAGGCCGTCAAAGCGGTCCTTCATGATGAAGTTGACGACGCCGGACACCGCATCAGCCCCGTAAACGGCGGCAGCCCCGCCAGTCAGCACATCGACCCGTCGGATCAAGGTGGCCGGGATGAAGTTGACGTCCACCGCGTTGCGGAAGCTGAACGGTACGGCTCGCGTGCCGTTGATCAGCACCAGCGTGCGGTTCTGGCCCAGGCCGCGCAGGTCCAGTGTCTGCGCACCCAAGGCGTCGCCGTTGACGGCCGCTGCTGATGTCGTCAGCCCACCGGCCAGCTGCGGCAGCTTGGAAGAAAAGTCTTCCACCGAGACGGCGCGCAGCAGGTCGAGCTGTTCGCTGCTGGTCTGCGACACCGGGCTGGTGGCCGTGACAGCCAGCGACTTGATGCGTGAGCCCGTCACCATCACGGTTTCGGCAGCAGGCGCCGGCTGTTGGGCATGAGCCATCTGAACGGCCACCGCCAACAAGGACAGGGCCAGCACGGGGGGCGTGGCATGGCGCATGCGGCGCACGGATGGGATGACGATCTTCATGGGCAGGTTCTCCGGTTGGGGGCTGGGGACAAGAGTGAGAAAAGTGTGGACTGCGGCCAGCGCCGGGTGGCGCCTTCATGGCTTGCCGAGGGCGGCGCGCACCCCGGCTTCAAGCGCGTGACCCCGGGGCCCCGCAGCGGCCCGCACGGCTGCTGCGGCATCGGCGCGGTCGTCGGCCGGTGCGGTCAGCAGGGTTGAAGCGTCGCAGGTCTTCAAAGTGGGCTGGGCCGGCAATGGCTCTTCGGTTTCGGGGGCTGCAGCGCCATGTCAGCGATCCGCATCAGCGGCCCGTATGCATTCCACTATGGTACCAGTAGGGACATTTGAGGGAGACGGGCAAACCCTCGGTGCCAGGAAAGCGGGCTCCTTGCCGAGGCAGGGTGGGCGATCTGGTATCTTGGTGGTCCTGGGCCACCCCTGCCCGTTTCAAGCCAGCGATGACCGCCCTGTCCAGGCTTCCAGACCAGCTCGACCCTGCATCGCCACAGCCGCTGTACATGCAATTGCATCGCGCGTTGCGCGAAGCCATCGAACGCGGGGTGTTCGCGCTCGACGACGCATTGCCTTCGGAGCGTCAGATGGCCGCAGAGCTCGGCATCTCCCGCATCACCGTTCGCAAGGCCATCGACGCCTTGACGGGCGAGGGCTTGCTCGTCAGTCGGCAGGGGTCGGGCAACTTCGTGGCGGCGCAGGCGCGCATCGACAAGAACTTTGCGACCTTGACGTCGTTCTCGGAAGACATGCGTTCGCGTGGCCATGTCCCACGCAGCGAGTGGCTGAAGCGCTGCGCTGGCGTGGTGATGCCCGATGAGGCGCTGAAGCTCGGCCTCAGGCCGGGCACGCAGGTGTTCCGCTTCCACCGGCTCCGGTTCGCCGATGACAACCCCATGGCCATCGAATCGGCCACCGTGGTGGCCTCGGCGCTGCGTTCGCTGGATGCCGTGCAAGCTTCGCTTTACGGCGCACTGGAACAAAACGGTTGCCGCCCTGTGAGGGCCCTGCAGCGACTGAGAGCGCTGCTGCTCGATGAAGAGCAGGCAAAGCTGCTGCGCAGTGAACCCGATGCGGCGGGCCTGCTGGTCGAGCGCGTGGGCTTTGGGCGTGATGGCAAGGCGATCGAACTGTCACAGTCGATCTATCGCGGCGACACCTACGATTTCGTGGCCGAGCTGAGCGCCGGGCCGGGCTGACACCCGGTCGCGGCTGCGCGGCGCTTGTCGCAGACCGTGGCGCCCATCGCCTGGGGGCCCGGTTCACCAGGGCCAGGCCAAGGGTGTGCCAAGGCCCTGTCCCAAGGCGAGCCGGTGAATGTGTCGCGCCACGGTCAGGTCCTGCAGGGCCAGGCCTGTCAGGTCGAAGACGGTGATGTCCGCCCGGTCCCGCACCAGCCGGGTCTGGCCTGTCAAGAGGGCACCGATCTCGATGGCCGGCGTCTGGGGTGCCCACTGCAGTTCGCCGAGTTGCACCGCCTGGGCCAGGTCGTCGGCCACCACGCGCGCGCCCTGGAGGGCCCCGGGCGGAAGCTCGCGTTTGCCGCGAGTGTCAGCACCAACGCAGTTCAGATGGGTGCCGCTGCGTATCGATGCAGCGTCGAAGAGCGGCCCTCGCCCGGGCGTCGCGGTGATGACCACATCGCTCGTGGCGACCGCCTCGTCGGCATCAGGCGCGCTCCTCACTTCGCACAGCCCAGCGAAGGCCGCCTCGAATGCTGACCGGGGCAAGCGATCGGCCGACACATAACGGGCCTTCTTCAGCAACGGCAGAGCCCGCAGTGCGGCCGCGAGCTGCGCCCTTGCCTGCACGCCCGTGCCAAACACCGTCACCACCGCGCTGTCGGGCCGCGCCAGAAGCGACAGACCCAGCGCGCCGGCGGCCGCCGTGCGCGCGGTGGTGATGGCATTGCCGTCCATCACGCACAGCGGCCGGCCCGTTGCGGGATCGAACAGCAGGATCGTGGCCTGGTGCGGCTCGCCACCGACGGCCCGGTTGGAGGGCCAGAAGCCGGCAGCCTTCAAGCCCAGCAGGCCCTGGCCGCTGACGTCGCCGGACTTGATGCCGAAGACGCCGCCGGCAGACAGTGCCTCCCGCACCACGGGGAACACGCGACCTTGGCGCTGGCTGTGCAGCTCGAACGCCTCGCGCACGGCGGCCACGACGTCCTCGGGCACGAGCAGCCGTTGGACGGCGTGTTTGTCCAGCAGCAGCAAGCGCGCGTCACTTGGCATCGCTGTACACCGTGGCGCGCGACACCCCCAGGTGCGCAGCGATGGTGCCCATCGCGCGCCGCAGATCCAGCAGCCCCGCCCCCTTCAGTTCCTTCAACAGCGCGCGGCGGTCCCCGGCCCGCAGCGATCGCGGGGTCGCGGCCATTCGCGCGGCGAATTCGTCGATGCGGGCGCGGAGGGCATCGGCACCCGACGGGTCCAGCGACTCCCGGTTCGGTGTGCTGCCCGCGACCGCGGTGAACTTGCTCAACGCACTCTGGAAACCCTGGAACAGCGTCAGGTCCACGTTCATGCACAGTGCGGCGACGTACCGGCCCTGAGCGTCCTTGATGCCGATCGATGTGCTCTTGACCTGGCGCCCGTCAGCGAAGCGGTTCGGATAGTTCGCGATGACCTGCTCGTAGCCTGGATCCATGATGCGAGCCAGGCCGAGTTCGGTGGCCGGATCTCCCACCTGCCGGCCCGACAGGTTGTTGTGCACCGCGAGCACGGCATGGGCTGGGTCCAGGAGATCGTGCACCACCACTTCGGTGAAGGGCGCGAAGGTCTGCGCCAGACCTTCTGCGATCTGCTTCACCTGCGCCAGCAGCAGTTGCTGTTCGGTCGCTTTCCTGACGGTGGTTTTTCGGGCCATGGGTCGGAGTGTGGAGAGAACTGAACGTTTTGTCAAATACAAGACTTTGTGTAGACTGTGCATCGACCATGCCACTCAGCGTGCTGCCCCGACGTCCATCGCCATGACATCCCTGTCCCATCTGACCCTGCCAACGCCGGCCGCACTGGTCGACGTGGAACGCATGAGGCGCAACATTGACCGCATGCAAGCCCGCGCCGCTGCGCTTGGCGTCAGACTGCGCCCGCATGTCAAGACGACGAAGTGCCGCGAGGTCGCCCAGGCGCAGGTCGCTGCCGGCGCGCAAGGCCTCACGGTTTCGACCTTGAAGGAGGCCGAGCAGTTCTTTGCATGCGCAGTGACCGACATCCTCTACGCCGTTGGCATCGTTCCAGCCAAGCTGCCACAGGTCCTGGCGCTGAGACGTCGCGGCTGTGATCTCAAGATCATCACGGACAACCTGGCATCGGCGCGGGCCATTGCGGCCTTCTGTGTCGAGCACCAGGCGAAGTTGGAGGTGTGGATCGAGATCGATACCGATGGGCATCGGTCCGGCGTCAAGCCCGAGGACGACCTGCTGCTGCAGATCGGGCACGCCCTGCATGACCACGGTGCATGCCTGGGCGGCGTCATGACGCACGCAGGATCCAGCTACGACGTCCACCGCGACGAGCAATTGCGCCACATCGCCGAGCAGGAGCGTGCCGGCGCCGTGCGTGCGGCCGAGCGGCTGCGCGCGGCAGGGCTGCCGTGCCCTGTGGTGAGCGTCGGCTCCACGCCGACGGCACTGCGCGCCGCGCATCTGAGCGGGGTCACCGAACTGCGGGCCGGCGTCTACGTCTTCTTCGATCTGGTGATGCACAACGTGGGTGTGTGCAGCGTCGACGACATCGCCCTGAGCGTCATGACCACGGTCATCGGGCACCAGACGGACAAGGGCTGGGCGATCGTCGATGCGGGCTGGATGGCCATGAGCCGTGACCGGGGCACGCACAAGCAGTTGCGTGACTTCGGCTTCGGACTGGTGTGCAACGAAGCCGGCGAGCCGTTGCCTGGCTACGTGATGAGTGCCGCGAACCAGGAACACGGCATCGTTTCGCTGGCCGAGGGCGCTGACACGGACATCGCCGGTCGATTCCCGGTGGGCACGCGTCTTCGCATCCTGCCCAACCATGCTTGTGCCACAGGTGCCCAGCACCCTCAGTACTTCGCCATCGGACAACAGGGTCAGGTCACCGAGTGGGCGCGCTTTTACGGCTGGCAGTGATTTCGGAACATGCCACGGGCTTGTGCAGAGCCTGGCGCACCACCGCAGCGCGATGTTCAGGACGCGGCATGGAGGGCGGCTCCGATGTCCCCATTCCCAAGGTCAGCGAGCCGTCGCATGACGACGGGCATGACCATGGCGTTGACCACGGAACTTGACCACGGAACTTGATCACGGAACTTGATCACGGAACTTGTCCACGACCGTGCGAACGAACATGCCTGGATTGATGCCTGGCCGATGCCTGGCCGATGCC
>JBMLPD010000300.1:0-48624 GCA_049242285.1 Rubrivivax sp. | reverse complement strand
GACCGTGCGAACGAACATGCCTGGATTGATGCCTGGCCGATGCCTGGCCGATGCCGGGGAGGTGGCTTGAAGGTCTGTCCCGGATGCCCTACATGCCCCAACGCAGCGCTGCCGTGTGCACGGGCGCATCCCACAGCGCCAGCGTCGAAGGTTCGGCAGCACAGATGGTGATCGAGCAACCCGCCATCTCCAATGACGTCACGTACGACCCCGTCAAGTGCCGCACGGCCTTCACGCCCGCACCCGCGAGCACTTTGTGTACCGCATTCACCATCACGTACAGCTCCATCAACGGCGTCCCGCCAAAGCCATTGACCAGCAAGAACACTTCCTGCCCGCGCCTGAGCGACAGATCCTTCAGCACGGCGCCGGTGAGCTCGGCGGCAATCTCCTGTGCACTGGCCAGCTTCACTCGGCGTCGCCCGGGCTCGCCGTGGATGCCCACGCCCATCTCCATCTCACCGGGACCGATCTGAAACGTGGGCGATCCTGCGGCCGGCACCGTGCAGGACGTCAAGGCCACGCCCATGCTGGCGGTGCTCTTGTTCACCGCATGGCCCAGGGCCTTCAGCTCGGCCAGACTGCGCCCGCGCTCGGCTGCCGCGCCGACGATACGCTCGACCAGCACCGTGCCCGCGACGCCACGGCGTCCCGTGGTGTAGGTGGAGTTCTCCACCGCCACGTCGTCGTTGATGACGATGGTGTCGTTCTCGCGGTCCAGCATCTCCGCGGCCATCTGGAAGTTCATCATGTCGCCAGAGTAGTTCTTCACGATGAACAGCACGCCGCCGCCGGTGTCCACCTCTTGCGCCGCGGCCAGCATCTGGTCCGGTGTGGGTGAGGTGAACACCTGCCCCGGGCAGGCTGCGTCGAGCATGCCGTGGCCGATGAAACCGGTGTGCAGGGGCTCGTGGCCTGAGCCACCGCCCGAGATCAGCGCCACCTTGCCGGGCTTGAGCGTGCGTCGGCGCACGAACTGCAGCCCCGGGTCCAGGGTGACGATGTCCGCATGGGCGGCTGCGAACCCTTGCAGCGACTCGGCAAGAACCGTATCGACGTGGTTGATGAGCTTCTTCATGTGGGGGCCTCGATGCGGTGATGTGGAGGGGAGGTCGGACGCGGATCAGAGCCCGTCGCAGATGCTGCCGATGATCAAGGCCATGGAACGTGAGCCGGGGTCCACATGGCCCAGCGCGCGCTCGCCGAGGAACGAAGACCGGCCCCGACCGGCCTCCATGTGCGCCGTGGCCAGCACGCTGTCGTTGGCGCATTGTCGAACGCGGGCCCGCAGTTCGGGGGTCTTCATGTCACCCGCAGCAGCCAGCACCTGGCGCACCGGGTCCAGCACGTCCAGCAGGGTTTTCTGGCCGATTTCCGCCTTGCCCAGCCGGGTCAGTGCCTTGATGCCCGCGTCCAGCGCCCGAGCGATGTCGGCTGCGGTCGGTTGTGCCGGAAGTTCCTTGCCCAGCGTGACCAGCAGGGTGCCAAACACCGGCCCCGATGAGCCGCCGATGGTGGACATGCAGGTCAGGCCCATGGTCTTGAGCGCTTCGTTGAGGGACTGGCTGCCCAGCAGGTCCATCTTGGCCTGGATGGCTTGCGCTCCGCGGCGCATGTTCAGACCGTGATCACCATCGCCAATGGCCTGGTCGAGCGCGGTGAGCTCGTCCACGTGGTCGATCAATGTCTGCGTGGCTGCTTGGATGAGTGAGGTGAGGTTCATGAGCGGAAATCGATGCGGTGGATGGGGACTCAATCAGGCAGCCGCTGGCCGCTGGCGTCAAACCACAGAGCACGCCGCACCTGCAGGCTCACGATGTCGCCGGGCTCGAGACCCGTAGCGGCGGGCGTGGCGGACACCAACTCATGGTCCGTGCCGCTGAGTTGAACGTGTACCAGGTGCTGGTCGCTGAGGCGCTCGACGCGCAGCACCCGGGCCTCGGGCGCGGCTGCGCTGGCCTCCACGCGGCTCAAGCTGAGATGCTCGCAGCGGATGCCGATGGCAGCTGCGCGGTCGGGCGCGGACATGACGGCCAGGGCGCCGCGCGGCACCAGGTTGATGCGCGGAGCGCCCAGGCGCGCCGCCACGTAACTGCTGACCGGGTTTTCGTAGATCTCGCGCGGTGTGCCCAACTGCACTAGCACGCCCTGCTTGAGCACACCCACGCGGGTGGCCATGGTCAGGGCCTCGGTCTGGTCGTGGGTGACGTAGAGCATCGTCGCGCCCATGTCCTGCTGGATGCGCTTGAGTTCGATGCGCAGGTCGTTGCGCAGCTTGGCGTCGAGCGACGACAGCGGCTCGTCCATCAATGTGACGGCTGGGTCCCGTACCAGGGCGCGGCCGATGGCCACGCGTTGCATCTGTCCGCCCGACAAGCGCGTGGCCGGGTTCTGCAGCTTGTCGTCGATACGCAGCAGGCGGGCCACCTCGTGGACCTTGCGCTCGATGTCGGCCTGCGAGGTGGGCCGCATGGGCGAACGCAGTGGGAATGCCAGGTTCTCGAACACGGTGAGGTGCGGGTACAGCGAATACTGCTGGAACACGAAGGTCACGTCGCGCAGCGCTGGCGCCAGTGCGGTGACGTTGCGCCCGCCGATGAACACATGGCCCTCATCGGGCTGGTCCAGGCCGGCCACCAGGCGCAGCGTGGTGGTCTTGCCGGCGCCGCTGGGGCCCAGCAGCACGATGAACTCGCCGCTTCGAACGTCCAGGCTCAGGCCACTGACCGCCTGCACCTCGCCAAAACGCTTTCCCACGCCTTCCAGCCGCAGGTCAGCCATGACGGGCTCCTGCCGCGGCGCGGCGGGCACGCATCTGTGCGGTCAAGGGGGTGTCGTCGCGGGCCGTGTGCAGCGCACGCCCGCTGGCCTGGTCGAACAAGGACACGGCGGCCGCGTCGAAACGAAGCCCGACATGGTCGCCACGTGCCACCGGCGAGTCCGCATCCACCTTGGCCCTCAGGGTGGCACCCGATGCCGTGACCAGCGTGACGATCTGGCTGATGCCCAGGTACTCGGTGCCCAGCACCTGCGCGCGCAGCGCCGAGTCTTCGGCCAGGCGCACATGCTCGGGCCTCACGCCGCACAGCAAGGCGCTCTGGGGCACGTCTTCGCGCAGGGCCGGTACCGGCACGCGGGCCGGGCCGATCTGCACGGTATCGCAGCCCTTGCCGAGGGCTGCCTCGAAAGGCAGGAAGTTCATCGCTGGCGAGCCGATGAAGTCGGCGACGAAGACGCTGGTCGGGCGCTCGTAGACTTCCATCGGGGTGCCCAGTTGTTCGATCACGCCCTGGTTCATGATGGCGATGGTGTCGGCCATCGACATGGCCTCGGTCTGGTCATGGGTGACGACCACGGTGGTGGCGTGCAGGCGGTCATGCAGTGCGCGCAACTCATGGCACATCACCTCACGGAACTCGGCATCGAGCGCGCCCAGCGGCTCGTCCATCAGGAAGGCCATCGGCTGTCGCACGATGGCCCGGCCCAGCGCGACACGCTGACGGTCGCCGCTGGACAGGCCCGACACCGACGAGCCCAGCAGGCCGGTGATTCGCAGCGTGGCCGCAGCCTCGTTCACCCGCCGCTCGATCTCGGCCTTGGGCAGCCCCTGCGAGACCAGCGGAAACGCGATGTTCTGGCGCACGTTCATGTGCGGGTACAGCGCAAACATCTGAAAGCAAAAGGCGATGTCGCGCGCCGAGGCGCGCTTGAAGCTGACGTCCTCGTCGCCCAGGAAGACCTGCCCCGAGGTGGGCAGCTCCAGCCCCGCAATCATGCGCAGCGTGGTCGTCTTGCCGCAGCCCGAGGGCCCGAGCAGGCAGAAGAACTCGCCGTCGCGCACGGTGAAGGTGGAGTCCTGCACGGCCGTGAACTCGGCAAAGGCCTTGTGCAGGTGATGGACGCGTATCTGGGCCATGTCAGTGGTGCCCGGCCGCCGGCAGCCATTGGCAGGTCCTTCGGGAAGCAGGCGTGCAGCGGCGCGGGGGCTGTGGCATCGTCATCAGTCGGGGAACTTGGAGACCACCATGAACATGACAGTGCCCGCAAGCGTGGTCACGAAAGACCAGGTGAACAGGATCATCGCCAGCGGTTGCAGCATCATGAAGATGCCGGCAGCAATGACGACACAGGCCAGCTTTTCCATGGGGCCGCGCCGCAGCGCCTTGGGCCAGGAGGAAGTCTTCACTTGCGCACGGCCCCGAAGGTGATGCCACGCAGCAGGTGTTTGCGCAGCAGGATGGTGAAAACCAGGATCGGCACCAGGAACAGCGTCGTGCCGGCAGCCACGGCAGGCCAGTCCTGCCCGCCCTCGCCGATGATGATGGGTATGAACGGCGGCGCGGTCTGGGCCGTGCCTGAGGTCAGCAACACGGCGAAGGCGTACTCGTTCCACGCAAAGATGAGGCAGAAGATGGCCGTGGCAACGATGCCCGTGGTGGCTTGCGGCAGCACCACCTTGCGGAAGGCCTGCAGACGGGTGTAGCCATCGACCATGGCGGCTTCCTCGTACTCCCGCGGGATCTCGTCGATGAAGCCCTTGAGCAGCCAAACCGCCAGCGACACGTTCACGGCGCTGTAGAGCAAGATCATGCCCAGGCGGGTGTCCGACAGGCCGAGCTCCCGGTACATCAGATAGATCGGGATCGCCACCGCGATCGGCGGCATCATGCGTGTGGACAGGATGAAGAACAGCAGGTCGTCCTTCAGCGGCACCTTGAAGCGCGAGAACGCATAGGCCGCCATGACGCCCAGACCTACCGACAGCACGGTGGAGCCGATGGCGATGATCAAGGAGTTGACAAAGCGCGGCGCATAGTTGGACGGGCCTGCCACCACCATGTTGGCGTTGCGGGCCGTCTGCTCGCAGGCGCTGTCGGCCGGTGGCAGCGCGGCGATGTACTCCGGCGTCTGGCGCGTGCGCGTGGTGAACAGGTTGCAGTAGCCGTCGATGGACGGCGTGAAGATCACCTTGGGCGGGTAGCTGATGGCGTCCGGCGGCGTCTTGAAGCTGGTCAGGAGGATCCAGGCCAGCGGCACGATGGTGATGAACGCGTAGAGCGCCACCAGCACGCCCGCCACCACCCGGGTGCGGGCCGTGGGCTCGACCACGGAATGCGCTGTGCTCAGGCCTCGTCTCATGATCTGCTCAGCGGCTCTTCACGTGGTTGAGCGCCTTGACGTAGACATTGGCCAGGCCGAACACCGCCACGAAAAGGATGACGGCAAAGGCCGAGGCGTATCCAGTGCGCCACTTCTCGAACGCCTCGCGCTTGAGCGTGATGGACGCGAGTTCGGTGGCCGAGCCCGGGCCGCCCGAGGTCAGCAGGTTCACCATGTCGAACATCTTGAAGTTCTCGATGCCGCGGAACAGCACTGCCAGCATCACGAAGGGCAGCACCATCGGCAGCGTGATCGACCAGAACTGCCGCCAGGCAGAGGCGCGGTCAACCTCGGCGGCTTCGTAGATGTGGTCGGGTATCGAGCGCAGCCCGGCCAGGCAGATCAGCATGACGTAGGGCGTCCACATCCAGGTGTCGACGATGACGATGGCCCAGGGCGCCAGTTTCACCGAGCCCAGCATGGAGAACGACGATGGCGAGACACCGCTGAGAAAGGCAGCGACGTAGTTGAACAAACCCATCTGCGGCTGGTACAGGAAGGCCCAGAAGTTGCCCACCACGGCCGGCGACAGCATCATGGGAATCAGGATCAGCGTGGTCCAGAAGCCATGGCCGCGGAACTTGCGGTCGATCAGCCAGGCCAGCGTGAAGCCGATCAGCACCTGCAGCAGGATGGTCCAGAACAGGAAGTGCGCCGTGGTCTGCATCGCGGCCCAGATGTCGGGGTCGGTGAGCACGGCGATGTAGTTGTCCAGGCCCACCCCCAGCACCTCGGCGTTGGGCCGGTTGGCGCGGAAATTGGTGAACGACAACCTCACCGTCCAGATCAACGGGAAGATGTTGATCGCCAGCAGCAGCAGCATCGTCGGGCCGACGAACAGCCAGGCCACGGTGCGGTCGGACAAACCGCGCACACGCGTGGCCAGAACCGCGGGTGTGGCGCGCGCCAGGTGATCGGCCAGGGGTGTTGTCTTGAGGCTCAAGAGAGGTGCTCGGCAAGCGGTGGGTGGCATGCCCTGGGCCTTTTCGGCCCAGGGCATGTTCAGCGGCTTACTTCAGCTTGCCATCGTCCTTGAAGACCTTCTTCCAGTCGGCCACCAGTGCGTCAAGCGCCTCCTTCGCCGTGCCCTTGTCGGCCACGACGTAGTCATGCACGCGCTTTTGCATAGCCAGCATCAGCTGCGCGTAGGAAGGCTCGGCCCAGAAGTCCACCACCATGCCCATTGAATCGAGGAAGGCCTGGGCGAAGGGCGAGCTCTTCGGGTAGGCCGGATCGTTGAGCACCGCCTTGGCCGCAGACGAGCCGCCGATGGCCTGCCACTTCTTCTGCACCGCCGGATCGGCGAACCACTTGATGTACTGCAGGGCTTCGTTCTTGTTGTTCGAGTAGGCCACCACCGAAATGCCCTGGCCGCCCAGCTGCACGCCCTTGGCCTTGTCCGACGGGTTGGTGAAGAAGCCGATCTTGGCGCCGCCGACATTCGGGTCCTTGCTCAGGCCGGGGAAGAAGGCGAACCAATTCATCATCATCGCCACCTGGCCGGACTTGAAGGCGTCCAGGCCCTCGCCCATGTAGGCGTTGGTCAGCCCCGGCGGCGTGCTGCCCTTGTAGATGGACTTGTAGAACTCCAGCGCCTTGACCGCGTCGGGTGAATTGACGAAGCCGTCCATCGCGTACGGCTTCTTCGGGTCCTGGTACCTGAAGCCCATCGGATAGAGCACGTTGGTCACGCCCATCGTGATGCCTTCGCTGCCGCGCTCGGTGAAGATGTAGGCGCCGTAGACCTTCTTGCCATCGACCATGCGGCCCTGGAAGAACTCGGACACCTGCTTGAACTCGGTCCAGGTCTTGGGCGGTGCCAGATCGCGGCCGTGCTTCTTCTTGAATTCGGCTTGCAGCTCAGGCTTGGCGAACCAGTCGCGGCGGTAAGTCCAGCCCACGGAGTCGGCCATCGCCGGCAGGGCCCAGTAGTTGGGCGTGTTCTTCGGCCACTCCGCGTAGCCCGTGACCGTGGCCGGCGCGAAGTCCGACATCTTGATGCCTTCCTTGGCAAAGAAGTCGTTGAGCTTGACGTAGTGGCCGCTCTCGGCCGAACCGCCGATCCACTGGCTGTCGCCGATGATCAGGTCACACAGCTTGCCCTTGGAATTCAGCTCGTTGAGCATGCGGTCGGCAAAGTTGGGCCAGGGCACGAACTCGAACTTCATCTTCACGCCGCTCTTGGCGGTGAAGTCCTTGGACAGTTCGACCAGCGCGTTCGCCGGGTCCCATGCGGCCCAGCACAGCGTGATGGTCTTGTCCTGTGCCTGAGCGGCAGTGCCTCCCAGCGACAAGAGGGCGGCGGCGGCCAGGGCCTGCAGCCCTGAGAACTTCTTGCGTAGCAACTTCATTGCGGGTCTCCGTTGGGGTAGATGGACTCTGGGGCACACATCCCACATCCGCTCAGTCCAGGTTTTCGGCGGTCAGGATTTCGATGCGCGGTTGTGCGACGTTGAGTGCGCCGCGCACGTTCTCGCACTGCGCGCGCAGCACACGCGCAGCAGCCAGGACGCAGTAATGAATGTCCTGGTGCAGCAGGTAGGAAAGCGCTCCGGCGGTCAGCAGCGTGCGGTGCTCGTCGGTGAGGTCATGGGCGATGGCGCCCACCTCAGGCGTCAGACCGAGCCTGGCCAGGGCCTTTGCCACGCCGGCGCCGCCCGAACCCACGTTGTAGATGCCGGCCACGCGCGAGGGGTCCACCCCGTCCGCAAGGAACGCCGCGAGTGCCTTCTCAACGCCATCCGCATCGGCTGGCAAGTCGGGCACGCGAACCATCCGCAACTGTGGGAAACGCTCTTCGATCACCTGTGCAAACCCCACCCGGCGCTCGATCTCCGCCGACAAGCGGGTGGCCTGTGAAGACAGCAGCAACGTGTCGCGTGAACCCGGGCGTGCCATGCGCGCCAGCAACAAGCCTGCCGTGCGGCCTGCAGCCCGGTTGTCGGCGCCGACGTAGGCTTCACGCATCGAGCCCGCGACATCGGAGAACATCGTCACGACATGCACGCCGGCGCGGACGAGTTCGTTGATCGCCAGCTTGATCGGGGGCAGATCTGGTGCCAGCACAGCGATGCCATGGCAGTCGCCGAGCACGGCCAAGCTGCTGGCAAATCGTGCTGCGTCCCGGGCATCCACCCGATGGGTGACTTCCGTGATGTGCTGGTGGCGCAAGTCGCTGGCCGACTGGGCGATCTGTCTGTCGATCAAGCCGAAGAACGGTGAGGCTTCGTCAGGCAGTACATAGGCAAAGCGGAAGTTCTCGCCGCGGCGGGGGCGCCCGGGTTGCGGCTTCGCGCCCAGTGCGGCCACCACCTGCATGACCCGCTCCACAGTGCCGGAATTCACGCCTGTTCGCCGGTTGAGCACGCGGTCAACAGTCGCAGTGCCCACGCCCGCCAGGCGTGCGATCTCGGCAATGGTGGGCGTGGCGGCCATTCTTGAGGGTGACTTGATGCGGTTACTTTAGAAACATCAAAAAGTAAATCAATCAGGGTAAACGAGCACCGCTGGCGCGTCGTGCATCACCGCCGGGCGCCGATCAAATCCATCGGCGTGGGTCACCAGAGTGAGTGTCTTTGGCGCGATGAGTCGCGGCGATGCCCGGGACGATAGCGATGTCGATCTGCGGGTGACCATGAGCCCTGGGACGGGCGCACTCGCTTTGGGTAGCCTTCTGACGGACGCCGGGAAATGGCTCGGCCGTCGGGTCGATGCAATGACTGAAGCCGGCCTGCGCCCGGCACTCCGTGATCGTGTTCTTGCTGATGCCGTGCCACCGTGAAGCCCGGGCCGGAGGCTGATCGTGTGCTGCTGGCGCACATGCCTGACTGCCTGACGCGGAACAACGGGTACACGGACATGAAAGAGCCCGTTTCGACGGCTCCAACCTTGCTCAGGATGCTGCTGCTCGAAATCTCCAGACCTTGCCGAATCGAGCCAGCGGCTGTCGTCCGATGTCAAGGCGACGCAGGCACACGTCCCGTGGCGCGAACCGAACGCAGCGGGTTTCGTCATGGGATCGTCCACGACCACATGATCGTCGACCTCAGGGTCCAGGCTGGCCATTCCAGCGCCCATCCTGCTTGACCGATCCCGCTGCGCAGCGGGCTCACACGGCTGTCGTTCGTCCGGCTTCTGAGTGGCCAAAGCCATCACTTCCCGGAGCCACTCTTCACGGAGCTCTTGGGTGCGGTGCGCTGCGGTCGGCCTGGCGCCTGCGAAGTGTTTGGGCGCCCCCGAGCCGTGAGCGGATCGCTTCACAGGTTCTCGGACCCTTCCGAGCCCGCTGCATAGCCTGCTGCATATCGTGCTGCATATCGTGCTGCATATCGCGCTACACATCGCGCTCCATCGCCCGCCGCAACTCGCGCGGCGCATAGGACGATGCGGCCGCACCCTCGGAGGCCAGGATCTGCAGGTACAGGGCCTCCAGTTCCGGGGCCGCCTGGCGCAGGGCACGTTCGGCCAGGGGCAGATGCAGCAGCGCGCGCATCCAGTGCAGGGCGCGCACCCAGCCCGGCACCCAGATGCGGCTGTGCCGGCGCGCCATGCCGTCGATGATGCGGCGGGCCGCTTCCTGCGCAGACAAAGCGCGGCGCATCGGCGCGGGCACGGTCTGGCGCAAGCGGATGAAGCCGGGGTGCAGCTCGCCTTCCTCCACCAACGGGGTGCGCACCCAGGAGGCGTGGATGATGCCCACGTCCACCCCATGCGCGGCCAGCTCGATGCGCCAGGCGTTGGCCATGGCCTCCACCGCGGCCTTGGACGCGGCGTAGGCGGACATCATGGGCGGGTGGGCGAAGGTGGACACGGAGGCCGTCAGACACACGTAGCCGCGCGCGGTCCGCACCGCCGGCAGGGCCGCGCGCACGGTGTGGAAGGTGCCGGTGACGTTGACGTCGATGCAGCGGCGCCAGGCCGCCGGTTCGGTGTGGGCCAGCGGGCCGAAGGTGGCCATGCCGGCGTTGGCCCAGACGATGTCCAGGCGGCCATGCTGCGCCAGCGTCGCCTGCACGGCGGCTTCGCATTCGGCCAACGAGGTGATGTCGGCCTCCAAGGCCAGCGGGCGCGTGCCACCGGCAGCCGCCAGTGTTTCGGCTTGGGCCGCCAGACCGGCGCTGTCCTGATCCACCAGCACGGGCAGCGCGCCACGCCGCTGCAGTTCGGCCGCGCCTGCGGCGCCGATGCCCGAGGCCGCGCCGGTGACCAGAACGACCCGGCCTCGCAGGTCTGGCTGAACGTAGGACACGGGGCGGTCTTGCGTGCTGGTCGAAGGCGGGCTTTGCGCAGCCGCGCTCACCCGGCTGACTTGGTGATCATGAAATACAGAATGGGCAGCGGCAGCAGCGTGGCCAGCGCGCCCCACAGCTGCCATTGGCGCGACAGGCTGCGGTACTGGGCGGTGATCTCGGTGGTCTGCGCCAGCAGGCGGCGCTGTCGCAGCTGGATGGGCAGCAGGACGAACAGCCAGATCAGGCCCGACAGCCCGAACAGGATGTAGGACCACTGGATCCACGGATGCCCGCTCTCGCCGCCCCAGCGGTGCGCCATCAGGTAGCCGGTCAGCACGATGCCGATGGACCCACCTGCGGTGAACAGCACGTCGGTGATGAGCACCATGCGGTTGCTGAAGCGGATGATGGTGTGGTCCTCCGTGCGCTCGGCCATGGCGGCCCACACCCCGCTGACGATGACGTTGCCGATGAACAGGCAGGCGCACAGGATGTGTGCGATCTTGAGGGCGGCCGGGCTCATGCGGGTGGTGGCGATGACTTGGGCGGGGGAGCGGTTTCGGCCCCGGCCCCGGCCCCGGCCCCGGCCCCGGCCATCCGGGCGCTGCGCCCTTCACGGGCTTCAAGGACATCACGGGCCTGACGGTCTTCGCGCTCCTGGCGGGCTCGTCGCGACGCTTCCTGCGCGCGCTTCACGTCGCGCAACTGCCACCAGACAAAGCCGCCCCCAGCCACGGCCACGGCCAGAACCTCCACCAACTTCAGCAGCGGAAGATCCCCCATGCTTGCCTGCGTGCCCGCGTGCCCCGCCGTGCTCACGCCCTGGACTGCCGGTCCTGCGAACGCTGCTGCTCGCGGTCGATCAGCCGGGCGTGCAGACCGGTGGCCCACTCCATGCGCTGATCAAAGCTGCGGCGTGGCACAGACGCGGCGGGGCGGGCCTCGCACTGCTGCACGGCCTCCACCAGATAGGCGATCTCGGGCAGCGGGGCCAGCGGCTTGCGACCAAAGGGCGAGTGCATCAGTGCCGCGCCTGTGGAGGCAGCCAGCAGGGCGATCTTGCGGCCCCTGGAGACGACGGCGCGGCGCGAGACCGAGTCCAGGCCTTCGCGCTCGAGCTGGTGGCCGATCTCGGCGTACACGCGGCAGGCGGCCTGGATGGCCGGGCGGCAGTCCAGCGGCAGGTCGGCGATGCCGGCGGCGGCGCGGGCGTACAGCACATCGGCCGCACGCAGCAGGCGCTGCACCACGGCGCCGATGGCGGGCGTGAAGACAGGGGCCTGCAGCCAGGCGTCGGCGTCCACCCCTGCCTCGGCCAGCCAGTCGCGCGGCAGGTACAGGCGGCCGTTGCGGGCGTCTTCCCCCACGTCGCGGGCGATGTTGGTGAGCTGCATGGCCACACCCAGCTCGCAGGCGCGGGCCACGGCCTGTGCGCCGCGGGTGTCCATCACCAGGGCCATCATGGCGCCCACGGTGCCCGCCACGCGCGCGCCGTAGGCCTGCACGTCCGACAGCGTGTGGTACCTGCGGCCTTGCGCGTCCCACAGAAAGCCCTCCAGCAAGGCGTCGGGCAGCGCGCGCGGAATGGCGTAGCGGTGCACCACCTGGGCCAGGGCGCGGTCGGCTTCCACCGGACCAGGGCGGCCTTCGTAGATGGCGTCCAGCCGCTGTGCCAGCGCGCGGCCGGCGGCGTGCGGGTCCGCGCCCATGTCCACCGCGTCATCGGCCAGGCGGCAGTAGGCGTACAGCGCGGTGGCCGGTTCGCGCACGCGTGAGGGCAGCAGCAGCGAGGCGGCGAAGAAGGTCTTGGAGCCGCCATGCATGAGGGCGCGGCGGGCGGCGGCATCCAGCGGCTGCAGGAGGGCGGGGTCGGGGGACGGTTGTCCAGGTGGGGTCATCGGGTCCGTCCTGTTCGGTGTGTCAAGCAAACGCCTTGGCGTCCGGCAGCACCTGTTCCAGCATCTTCGCCGACATCAGCACGCCGGGCACGCCCGCCCCTGGGTGCGTGCCGGCACCGACGATGAACAGGCGGTCGATGTCTTCGCTGCGGTTGTGCGGGCGGAACCAGGCGCTTTGCAGCAGGATGGGCTCCTGACCGAAAGCCGCGCCCTTGTAGGACAGCAGGCGGTCCTGGAAGTCTTGCGGCGTGGTCACGCGCGAACTGACGATGTGTTGGGACAGGCCCGGCAGCACGGCGCGCTCCAGCACCTGTTCCACCCGTCTGCGGTAGCTCTCGGCCAGCTTCGGCCAGTCGGTGCCGCTGTCCAGGTGCGACACCGGGCTCAGCACGTAGAAGGCGTCACAGCCTGGCGGCGCCACGGAAGGGTCGCTGGCGCTCGGGCGGTGCAGGTAGAGGCTGAAGTCCTCCGGCACGACATGGCGCTTGAAGATGTCGCGCAGCAGTTCCTCGTAGCGCGGGCCCAGCACCATCATGTGGTGGGGCACCTCGTCCCAGCGCCGGTTGGTGCCGAAGTACCAGACGAACAGGCTCATCGAGTGCTTGCTGCGCTCGATCTTGGCGTCGGTCCAGCGTCGGCGGTGCTGCGCGTCGATCAGGTGGCGGTAGGTCCACATGGTGTCGGCGTTGGACACGACGATGGCCGCCGGGATCTGTTCGCCGCTGGCCAGCGTCACGCCGGTGGCGGCGGGCCGGCCGCCGGGGCGGGGCTGCACGTCGATCTTGCGCACCTCGGCGTTGTAGCGCACCTGTCCGCCCAGGCTTTCCAGCAGCTTGACCATCGCGCGGATGATGGCGCCGGTGCCGCCCATCGCCCAATGCACGCCGAACTGGCGTTCCAGCGAGTTGATCAGGCTGTAGATGCCGGTGACCGCCAGCGGATTGCCGCCGATCAGCAGCGGGTGGAAGCTGAAGACCACGCGCAGCTTCGGGTTGCGCATGTGCTCGCAGGCGAGCTTCCAGATGCTCTTCCAGCCGCGCATGCGCACCATGTTGGGCAGCGCCCAGAGCAGATCATTGATGGAGTTGTAGGCGATGCCGCCGAGCTCGATGAAGCCCAGCTGATAGCACTTGTGGGCTTCCACCAGGAAGCGCTCGTAGCCGGGCAGATCCTCCGGTGCGAAGCGGGCCACTTCGGCGCGCATGCGGTCCGCATCGCCGGTGTAATCGAACCAGGTGCCGTCGTCGAAACGGATCCGGTAGAACGGCTCCATGAGCTTGAGCTCGACATCGTCGGAGAAGGTGCGCCCGGCCGTGGCCCACAGCTCGTCCAGCAGAAAGGGGGCCGTGATGATGGTGGGCCCGGCGTCGAAACTGAAGCCGTCCTGCTTCCACACGTAGGCCCGGCCTCCGGGGCCGTCCAGCTTCTCCAGCACCTGCACGCGCCAGCCCCGTACCGCCAGGCGGATGGCCGCGGCCAGACCGCCAAAGCCGCTGCCGATGACCAGGGCCAGCGGTGCCTGCGCGTGGGCGGGGGTGAACGTGGGCGAGGCGCAGAGGGTCATCGGGGCTGGGTGCTCATGCGTGAACGAACGGTCATGGTAGCGGCGGATGAGACCGCAGGCTTGAGGTGAAGTCTTGCCCTGGCTTGTGGGCCCGCAGGGCCCAGCGCCACAGGGCCGTGGTGTCCAGCGGCAGCACCAGCATCAGGTGCTCGACGATGGCCATGGCCAGCAGCGTGCTCACGAGCGTGAGGCCCACCGCCTGCGGCGCGGTGATGGCCGGGTCCAGCGCGCGCGTGATGAGCCAGGCCAGGCCGGCGCAGGCGGCGACCACGGACACCGGCCAGAAGGCGTTCATCGCCCGGCGGCGGAAGAAGCTTTCCAGGTAGGCCAGGTGCGCCGGCAGGAACTGCTCGCTCAGGTTGCGCACGCCCCAGAACAGGTTCAGCTTGGCGCTGGTACGCAGCAGCCACAGCACCAGGTAGGTGCCCGTGCCGATCTGGTTGGGCCGATCCCAGGTCAGGCCGATGATCAGTGCGCCCACCGCGAGGATGCCGATCTCGTGCCACAGGATGGCGCGGACCGACTCCACGAAGCGCGGCCAGCCCGTCAGCCCCGGCGCGATGGCCGACTTGCGCGGCCCCGTGATCCAGCCGGTCAGGAAGCTCAGCTCGTTCCAGCCCCAGGCCAGCAGGGCGCAGGTGAAGGCGCAGTAGGCCGAGGCGAGGTCGGCCTGGTCGGCGGTGTGGTTCAGCCCCGCCAGCGCACCCACCAGCAGCAGGGTGGACGCCGTCTGGCTGGCCCGCACCCCTGTGCGCGACAGGCGGTTGAGCAGCAACACCAGGCCGGTGCTGAACCACCAGATGAAGATGGCGAAGGCCGCCGCCGCGACGAGGCTGTTCATCGGCGTCCAGGCCTGTTCATGTGGCTCTGCTCGGCCTGTGGTGAGCCTCAGCGGCAGGTGCCGGGCGCGACCTCACCAGGCGGGCGCCATGCGCACCTGCTCGGGCAGCGCATGGCGCTTGACCGGCAGGAAGTACAGCTTGGCGAAGGTCGCCACGCCCGCCACGGCCAGCCCGGCCTGCTTCAGCCGACCCCACACGCCGCCGCGCACCCTGGCCTCGTTGAACGAGACCTGGATCTGGTGCAGGCGCTCCAGCCCGGCGCGGAAGGCCGGCAGGTCGGTGTCCAGCGACACCGGAAACACCTGCTTGCTGATCTCGGTGGTGATGTCGAAGACCTGGTAGTCGTAGGTGGTCGAGTTCAGCCCCATGGCGTTGTGCAGCATGGGCCGGGTGTGGTCGCGCACGTACATCGTGGCGTAGACCGCCAGCAGGAAGAAGCGGATCCAGTACACGTTCAGGCCGCTCAGCAGGTGGGGCTGGGACCGCATGATGAGCGCGAACGATTCGCCGTGCCGGAACTCGTCGTTGCACCAGCGCTCGAACCAGCGGAAGATGGGGTGGAAGCGCTTGTCCGGGTGGCGCTCCAGCTGCCGGAAGATGGTGATGTAGCGCGCGTAGCCGATCTTCTCTGACAAGTAGGTGGCGTAAAAGATGTACTTGGGCTTGAAGTAGGTGTAGGCCTTGGTGCGCTTCAGGTCGCCCAGGTCCAGGCCCAGGCCGAAATCCTTGAGGCTCTGGTTGATGAAGCCGGCGTGGCGCGATTCGTCGCGCGCCATGAAGTGCATCAACTGCTTGATGTCGGGGTTCGAGACGTTCTTCTCGATTTCCTTGTACAGGATGCAGCCGCTGAACTCGCTGGTCACCGAGGTGATGAGGAAATCCAGAAACTCCTGGCGCAGCTCCGGTGAGACCTGCGAGAACACCTCGTGCACCTCCTCGGTGAACCTGGCGTCGCGCTGGAAGTGGTCCTGGTTGTTGTCGCCCTCGTACTCCTTCATCATGACGTCCCACTCGGCCCGGATGGACGACACGTCCAGACGGTCCATGGCGTTGAAGTCGGTGGTGTAGAAGCGCGGGCTGATCAGCGATTCGGTCTTGGCGCGACGCGCCACTTCTTCAGGGCTGTGCAGGGAAGGGCTGGCGGCACTCATGGACTCTCCAGTGGGGGCTGTGTGAACGTGGGCAGCAGGATCAGGGGCGCGGCGCCGGCTCCAGCAGGCTGGCGAACTTGCCGGCGTTGGTCGGGCCGAAGGATTCCAGGTCGATGCGCTGGTCGGTCACCGGGTCTATCAGGGTCAGCCGGCCGTCGGGCCGCGCGACCAGCTGGAAGGGCTGCTCCGAGCCCAGGCCGCGCGCGCGGCGCTCGCGTGACAAGGCGCGCAAGGCCCCGCGCAAAAAGCCTTGCTCGCCCTGCACCGAGGCCACCAGCGCGCCGGTGCGGCCGTCCACGACGGCGATGCTGCCGTCCGGGCGGTCCTCGAAGCGCAGCGCGCGCTCCACCGTGCCGGGCTCGGCGGCGCGCCGCTGGTCGGGCCCGTTGCCGGTGAGGCGCACCAGGCCCACGCTGGCCAGCGAGAACAGCACCAGCGCGGTGGCACCCAGCAGGAACCAGCGCGGGAAGCTGTCGGGGGCGGGTGCGCCGGAGGCGGTTCGGCGGATGGTGGTCATCGCGGGGGCTTCCAGTCAGGCGGTGCGGGCGAGGTGCGGGCTCAGCCCATGCTGGGCTGCAGGCCCTGCCGGGAGGCTTCTGAGGGTGGGGTCGAAGCCGGCGTCGCCAGGGCTTCCACGGCGCCGCCGGTCTGGGCGGCCCAGGCGCTTTGCAGCAGCGCGGCCACCCCCGCCACCTGCGGCACGGCGCGCAGCATGGGTTGCGTGCGCGTCAGGTGCCAGGGCCGGGCGTGCGGCCACAGGTGCAGCCACGCGATGTGGTCCGGGCCCTTGAGCGCCAGCACGATGTCGCCATGGCCGCCAGTGCCTTGGCGCATCGCAGCGGTCTCGATGGTGCGCAGCGGCAGGTTGAAGGTCAGCGTCAGCACGATGCCGATGCGCATGACCACGCGTCGGTCGGTCACGGTGTAGACCGCCGTGCGCGCGCTCAGCCAGGCCAGCGTCCACACCCCCAGCAGGCCCAGGGCGCTCAGGCCTGCAGGCCAGGCCAGCGCGAGCAGCACGTCCACCGCCGTGGCACCGTCAGCCGCCACGCTCAGGCCCTGGTAGGCCATCAGCGCCCCGAAGTACAGCGCCAGCTTGCGGATGTGGAAGGCGCTGCGCGCCAGCTCCCGGGCGTCGGGCGAACCCTGCCAGAGGATCTTCTCGTTGGGGGGCAGCCGCTCGGGCAGGCCGTACTGCGGCTCCAGCTCGTGCTCGTGGCCGTTGCTTTGGATGGTCATCTTGAGGCTCTTGGCAGGGCGTTGGTCTGCGTGTGCGGGCTCAGATCAGCGGTTCGCTGCGGCTGGGTTCGGCATACAAGGTGCCCGCGCCGTAGTAGGCGGTGATCTTTTCCTCCTCCAGCAGCGTGATCTGGTCCGGGTGCCGGGTGGTGGGCACGTTGGCGAAGTGGTGCGCGAAGATGGCGTTCACCTCGATCTCGCTGCGGCGGATGCGCGCAAACGGCACCGGCAGCAGCACGGTCTTGCCGGCGGTGGTCTCCACCTCCAGGAAGCGGAACATCATCTCCATCTGGTCCACCCAGAGCTCGCGCACCGTGCCGGCGAGCTTGCCGTCGCCGCCCTTGACCGGCAGGCCGCGCGGGTCGTGGTCATGCTCGGAGACGGCGTAGCCCTTGGCGGCGCGCAGCGGCACGATCTTCGGGTGGCCGTGCAGGTCCAGGTCCGGCTTGTCGGCGCGGTTGGACCAGGCGCCAGGGCCGGCACCGGACAGCATGGCGTCGCCCACCGGCTCGATGGGCGAGCCGGGCGATGCGCCGGTGGAGACGGCGGCGATCTTGGGCTCCTCGCGGTGCAGTTCCGGCACCGTGACGGACGAGCCGTCGGCGAGCTTGAAGGTCTTGGGCTCGGGGATGGGCCAGCCCTTGATGGTGGCCGTGCCCATGCTGTCGGACTCCATGGGGTAGCCTTCGCGGTGGCCCTCGCGCACGAGGTAGTAGATGAGCCCGGCGAAGAACAGCCAGAAGGCATAGAGAAGGATCTGGGCCAGATCGACATAGCCCGTGATGGCGCCGAATTGCATGGTGTGTCTCCTTGGGACGAGGGGGCTAACCCGGCAGGTCGGCCAGGCCGAACTTGCGCGGTACGGTGGGGGTTGCGGAGGACCGTCCGACGAGGGGTCCGATCGCAACCAGGGTGACGAAAAGCAGCAGCATTTCGACGTGGTAGACGATGCTGTAGCCGGTGACGGGCATGGCCAGGGCACTGCCCAGGGCCCCTTGGGTGGCCAGGCTGGAAGCCATGTCGCGCAGAGCGCCGCCAAGAGCCACCGACGCACCGGTGGCCGTGGCTTGCACGGCCCCCCAGGCGCCCAGGGCCAGGCCGACGAAGGCGCGTTCTTCCATGCGCATGGCCGCCGACAGCGTGCCCACGGCGAACAAGCCGCCGCCCAAGCCGATGCCCATGGAGCCGGCGCGGAACAGCCAGTCTGCGCCCATGGGGGCGGCAAAGATCACGGCCGAGAAGGCCGGCAACCCGGCCAGGGCGCCGTACGCGGCCAGACGGATGGGGTCCGTGCCCCGCGACAGCTGACGTGCGGCCAGGGCAAAGCCGATGAGCGAACCCAGCGCCATCACCGCGGTCAGCGCACTGGTTTCGGCCACCGACAGGCCCAGGATCTCGCCGCCGTAGGGCTCCAGCACGATGTCCTGCATGTTGAAGGCCGCCGTGCCCAGGCCCACCGCCCAGAGGAAGCGGCGCGCGCGCCCGTTGCGGATGAAGCGTTGCCAGGCCGGCAGGAAAGGCGCGTCGGGCCGGGCCTTGAGCGCGGCAGCGCGCAACGGGTCGCGCGCTTCCTGCTTCCACAGGGCCAGGCTGTTGACCAGCAGGGTCACGACGGCGCTGCCCTGCACCACCTGCACCAGGCGCTGCGGTGAGAAGTCGGCCAGCAGCAGACTGAACACCAGGCCGCTGCCCACCATGCCCAGCAGCAGCATCACGTACATCAGCGCCACCACGCGCGGCCGGGTTGCCTCGCTGGCCTGGTCGGTGGCCAGGGCCAGACCGGCCGTCTGCGCGGTCTGCAGGCCGATGCCCACCACCAGGAAAGCGAAGGCCGCCGCTGCAGGCGCCACCCAGCCGGGCACCTCGACGGCACCCCCACCGGACAGCAGCAGCACGGCAAAGGGCATGATGGCCAGGCCGAAGAACTGCAGCATCGTGCCGGTCCAGATGAAGGGCACGCGGCGCCAGCCGAAGGCCGAGCGGTGGGTGTCGGAGCGAAAGCCGGTGAAGGCGCGCAGCGGTGCGGCCACCACCGGCAGGCCCACCATCAGGGCCACCAGCCAGGCGGCCACGCCCAGCTCCACGATCATCACCCGGTTGAGCGTGCCCACCATCAGCGCCGTGGCCATGCCCACGGTCACCTGGAACAGCGACAGGCGCAGCAGGCGCGACAAGGGCAGGTCGGCGCTGGCGGCGTCTGCAAACGGCAGGTATTGCGGGCCCAGGCGCGACCAGGCCTGAATGGCGCGCAGCCCCACAGGCTTGCGCCCCTGGTGCCCCTTGGACGGCTTGCCCAGGCTCAACGCACCACCTCCAGGGCCTGCGAGGTGTAGAAGCCGCTGGCGATGCGCTGCGTGCGGCCGCTGTGCCATCCGCTCAGCCCCGGTGCGCGCCGCACCGTCGCGCGCAGTTCCACCTCCGACATGGGCTCGATCCAGGGTGCCCGGTTGCTGCCCGGAAACAGCCGGCCCACAGACCGCATGGCCACCAGCAGCGGGTTGCGCGGCGCGAAGGTGAAGGCGATGGAGCTGCGCGTGCGGTACGACCAGGCCTCCAGCAGGCGAACGGCGTCGAACATCGAATAGTGGATCAGCGAGTCCATGGCCACCACGTGGTCAAAGCTGCCGAGCGCCGGGTCCAGCATGTCCCCGCTGCGCAGGTCGATGCGCTGCAACAGCGCCGCGCCATCGGGCAGCGCGGCGATGCGCTGGCGTGCCACGTCCACGAGCTGGGGCGACAGGTCGATGGCCACCACCTCGGCCCCGCGCCGCGCCGCTTCCACCGCCAGGGCCCCCGTGCCGCAGCCGGCGTCCATCAGGCGCGCGCCGTGCAGATCAGCCGGCAGCCAGTCCAGCAAGGTGGCGCGCATGCGGTCGCGCCCGGCCCGCACCGTGGCGCGGATGCGGCCCACGGGCGCGGTGGAGGTGAGTTGCTCCCAGGCCTTGACGGCGGTGCGATCGAAGTAGTCTTCGATCTGCCCGCGGCGCTGCTGGTACTGGGCTTGTCGCATGTCCATGGTCAGTCGAATCCCAGCAGGTCGAAGATGTCCCGGTCCTTCAGCGGCGTGGCGCTCAGCGGCTCCACGCCGGCCCACAGCCGCGCGGCCAGGCGCAGGTACTCCTGCTGCACGGCTTCCAGCTCGGGCGAGGCCTCCATCTCGAACAGCGTGGACTTCTTCAGCCGGCTGCGGCGGATGACGTCCAGGTCCGGGAAGCGCGCCATGGTCTGCAGGCCGATGCGATCGTTGAACTTGTCGATCTGGTCGGTGGCCGCGCTGCGGTTGGCGATCACGCCGCCCAGGCGCACGTTGTAGTTCTTGGACTTCGCGCCAATGGCCTGCACGATGCGGTTCATCGCGAAGATCGAGTCGAAGTCATTGGCGGTCACGATGAGCGCGCGGTCGGCGTGCTGCAGCGGTGCGGCAAAGCCGCCGCACACCACGTCGCCCAGGACGTCGAAGATCACCACGTCGGTGTCTTCCAGCAGGTGGTGCTCCTTGAGCAGCTTGACGGTCTGGCCCACCACGTAGCCGCCGCAGCCCGTGCCCGCAGGCGGGCCGCCGGCTTCCACGCACATCACGCCGTTGTAGCCTTCGAAGACGAAGTCCTCGGGCCGCAGTTCCTCGGCGTGGAAGTCCACGGTCTCCAGCACATCGATCACGGTGGGCAGCATCTTCTTCGTCAGCGTGAAGGTGCTGTCGTGCTTGGGGTCGCAGCCGATCTGCAGCACCCGCTTGCCGAGCTTGGAGAAGGCCGCACTCAGGTTGGATGAGGTGGTGCTTTTGCCGATGCCGCCCTTGCCATAGACGGCAAACACCTTGGCGGTGCCGATCTTCATGGCCGGGTCGAGCTGCACCTGCACGCTGCCCTCGCCGTCGGGGCGTGAGCCCTGGGGGGGGCGGCCCCCGCGGCCGATCTGGCTGACCGGGACAGAGAAGGGAACGGTGGCGGTCATGGTCATGCGGCTGCCCTTTCAGTGGCGCGCGTTGCGGGTGCGGGGGTGACGCCCTCCAGGCGGTCCTCCAGCTCTTCACCGGCCTGGCGCAGCGCTTCGAGCGTGCGCTCGTCGGGCTGCCAGTACTGGCGTTCGCAGGCCTCGATCAGGCGGTTGGCCACCCGCGCCGAGGCCGTGGGGTTCAGGCTGGCCAGACGCTCGCGCATGGCGGCGTCGAGCATGAAGGTCTCGGTCAGCTGCTGGTAGACCCAGGGCTGCACCTGCCCGGTGGTGGCCGACCAGCCCATGGTGTTGGTGATGTGCACCTCGATCTGCCGCACGCCCTCGTAGCCGTGCTCCAGCATGCCTTCGTACCACTTGGGGTTGAGCATGCGGGTGCGGGTCTCCAGCGCCACCTGCTCGCGCAGCGAGCGTACGGTGCCTTCGCCGCGCGTCTGGTCGCCGATGTAGACCGGCGGGGGTTTGCCACCCTGGCCGCCGTTCCTTGCCCGCTTGACGGCCTGCGTGATGCCACCCAGGGTGTCGAAGTAGTTGTCCACCGTCGTGACCCCGAGTTCCACGGAATCCAGGTTCTGGTAGGTCAGCTGCACATCGGCCAGTACGCTTTGCAGCAGCGCACCGTGCTGCACCGGGCGGCCGCTGCGGCCGTAGGCGAATCCCTTGCGCCGGGAGTAGGTCTCGGCCAGCTCGTCCTCGTCGCTCCAGTTGCCGCTTTCGATCAGGTTGTTGACGTTGGAGCCGTAAGCGCCCTCGGCGTTGCCGTACACGCGCAGCGAGGCCACTTCCAGCGTGCAGCCGTGCTCCTGCTGGTAGGCCAGGGCGTGCTTGCGCACGAAGTTCTGCTCCAGCGGTTCGTCGGCGCAGGCGCACAGCCAGGCGGCTTCGGCCAGCACGCGGATCTGCAGCGGCATCAGGTCGCGGAAGATGCCCGACAGCGTCACCACCACGTCGATGCGCGGGCGCCCCAGTTGCGCCAGCGGAATCAGGGTGGCGCCGGCCACCCGGCCGTAGCTGTCGAAGCGCGGCAGCGTGCCCATCAGGGCCAGGGCCTGACCAATGGGCGCGCCCTCGTTCTTGAGGTTGTCGCTGCCCCACAGCACCAGGGCGATGGACTCGGGCAAGGTGTGGCCGTCCGCCACGTACCGGTCGATCAGGCGCTGGGCCTGCTGCGCGCCGTCCTGCACGGCAAAGGCGCTGGGGATGCGGAAGGGGTCGAAGCCGTGCAGGTTGCGCCCGGTGGGCAGCACCGCCGGGGTGCGCAGGATGTCGCCGCCGGGCGCGGGGCGGGTGTAGCGGCCGTCCAGGGCGCGCAGCAGGCCGTCCACTTCGGTGTCCTGGGCCAGGTGCCGGTCGGCCGAGGCCAACTCCTGCAGCGTGGCCAGCGCCTGTTCCCCGGGGCGATCACCGCAGGCCGCCAGGGCCTGCTCCGGCGTGCAGCCGGCCACCAGCAGCTCCACCGCCTTGCGGGCGGGCGTCGCGCCGGGAACGCCGTGCAGGGACTCGGCCATCGCCATCAGCATGTCCACCCGCTCGGCGGCCGAGGGCGCGCGCCCGGTGACATGCAGGCCATGAGGGATCAGCGTGTACTCCAGCTCCAGCATCTGCTCGGCCAGGCGGACGACCCGCCCGTCCACGTCGCCGGCGGGGGTGACGTCCCACAAGGGCTCGGCATCGGCCAGTTGCAGCTCGGCAGCCTGGGATTGCAGCAGCGCCGCCAGCTCGGTGCGCTCGCCGGCGCCTGGCGCCAGGCCGCGGAAGCGGTCCAGCGAGGCCTTCAGGTCCAGCAGGCCCCGGTACAGCCCGGCCTGCGCCACGGGCGGGGTCAGGTAGCTCACCAGGGTGGCGCCGGTGCGGCGCTTGGCGATGGCGCCCTCAGAAGGGTTGTTGGAGGCGTAGAGGTAGATGTTGGGCAGGTCGCCAATCAGCCGGTCGGGCCAGCAGCTGCCGGACATGCCGCTTTGCTTGCCCGGCATGAACTCCAGCGCCCCGTGGGTGCCGAAGTGCAGCACGGCGTGCGCGGCGAAGTCCTCACGCAGGTAGCGGTAGAAGGCGGAGAAGGCGTGCGTGGGGGCCAGGCCCTTCTCGAAGAGCAGGCGCATCGGGTCGCCCTCGTAGCCGAAGGCGGGCTGCACGGCCACCAGCACGTTGCCGAACTGACGGCCCAGCACCAGCAGACCGCGGCCGTTGCTCAACTGCTTGCCCGGGGCCGGGCCCCATTGGCCCTCGATCTCCTTGAGCCAGCGTTCGCGCCGCACGTGATCGGCCACCGGAATCACGGTGTGCACGTTGGCGTCGGCGCCATGCTGGGCGGCATTGCCCTGCAACACCGCCTCACGCAGGGCGTCCACGCTGTCGGGCAGGTCCACGGTGTAGCCCTGGTCCTTCATGGCCGCCAGGGTGTGGAACATCGATTCGAAGACCGACAGGTAGGCCGCGCTGCCGATGTTGCCGGCGTTGGGCGGGAAGTTGAAGACGACCAGCGCCACCTTGCGCTCGGCGCGCTGGCTGCGGCGCAGGGCCACCAGCCGGTCCACCCGGGCGGCCAGCATCTGCGCGCGCTCCGGACAGGTGGCCATGTCCTGTTGCACGTTGCGGGAAGTTCCGGGTGTCTCTTGCGTGCTGTCCTGGCCGTTGAAGGTGCAGCGGTGGTCACACCCGGTGCAGGTGACGCCGGCACCGCCCGGGCGACCGCCGAAGACCGTGGGGCTGGTGGCGCCGTCCAGTTCGGGAATGGCCACCATGATGGTGCTTTCCACCGGCAGCAGCCCGCGCTCTGAGCTGCCCCATTGGTCCAGGGTCTGGAACTCCACCGGGTGGGCTGCGAGGTAGGGCACGTCCAGTTGCGCCAGGATGTCCTCGGCGGCCTTGGCGTCGTTGTAGGCCGGTCCGCCCACGAGCGAGAAGCCGGTCAGCGACACCACGGCGTCCACCGTCACCCGGCCGTCCCTGATGAAGAAGCGTTCGATGGCCGGGCGCGAGTCCAGACCGGCGGCGAAGGCGGGCACCACCTTCAGGCCGCGCGCCTCCAGCGCCGTGATGACACCGTCGTAATGCCGGGCGTTGCCGCCCAGCAGGTACGAGCGCAGCAGCAGCAGGCCCACCGTGCCGCGCGGTGCAGGCCCTGCGCCCTGACCTGGGAATGATGCCGGCGCCTGGGGTTTGGGCCCGCCTGCCGCCACGCGCGCGGGCAGCGGCAGTGCGGCGGCGTCTTCGGACAGGCGGCCGGGCATGCGCGGGTGGTAAACGCCCACCTCGGGGTAGTCCACCGGCAAGGGCACCTTGACACTGCCGCGCAGTGCGCGGCGCGGGCCGTCGGCGTAGCGGTCGATGACGAAGCGCACCATGTTCAGGACGTTCTCGTCTGATCCGCCGAGCCAGTACTGCATGGTCAGGAAGTAGGCGCGCACGTCCTGGGCGGTGCCGGGAATGAAGCGCAGCATCTGCGGCAGGCGCCGCAGCATCTTCATCTGCGCCGCCCCGCCGGTGGCCGGCTTGCCCTGGCTGCTGGTCTTGCCGCGAAGTTTCTTCAGCAGCGCCATGGGTCCGCTGGCGGGCTTGCTCATGTCGAAGGCGCCCGCCCGGGTGAGCTTGACCACTTCGCTGGCCGAGGCGATGCAGATCATGGCGTCGCAGCGGTCCCGGCGGGCCTGCAGGTCCGGCAGGATGGGCAGGAAGTGGTCTTCCATGAACAGCATGCCGGCGATCACGATGTCAGCCTGTGCGATGTCGTCGCGGCAGCGCTGTGTGGCCTGCGGGTCGCCCGCGAACTCGGACGCGGCGTGCAGCGCCAGCTGCAGGCCGGGCCATTCCCGTGCCAGCACCACCCGCGCCCGCGCCACCGAACTGGCCAGGTGCGTGTCCATGGTCACGATCACCAGACGCAGCGGCACGGCCGCCGCAGCCTCCGGGCCGCGGGACGCCGCCTTGGCCGTGCCGGGCAGGAAGCCCAGCCCGAAGTCAACGACCGAAGTGCGCCTTTGCGTCATAGAGGGTCTCGACGGTGATGGTGGACACGCCACGCTCTGCAGCGAAGCGCTCGGTGTTGCGGCGGGCCTTGCCGCGCACGAAGAAGGGGATCTTGTGCAGTTCCTTCTGTGCGTCGGCGCTCCAGCGGGCGGGGCCGGACTCTGGAGCGACGCTGTCGGGCGCGACCTGGAGCGTGCCGGGTTCGATGGCGATGCTGTGCGGGCCCTGCGGCACAGCGGGCACGCCGGTGGCCGACGCCAGCGAGGTTTCGGCCGCGGCCCTTGCCGGGGGGGCGAGCGCGTCGGCAGCAGGTGGCATCGCCGCGCTGGCGGCGCCGGCGTGGGACAGATGCGAGGCTGCCGCGCCCTCGTGGAACTCGAAGTCCTCGCGGAACATCGTCAGCAGATGCTCTTCCAGGCCCATCATCAGCGGGTGGACCCAGGTATCGAACAGCACGTTCGCGCCTTCGAAACCCATCTGCGGGGAGTAGCGGGCCGGGAAGTCCTGCACGTGCACGGGGGCGGAGATCACCGCGCAGGGCAGGCGCAGCCGCTTGGCGATGTGCCGCTCCATCTGCGTGCCCAGCACCAGTTCGGGCTGAGCCTCGGCGATGCGGGCCTCCACCTCCAGGTAATCGTCGCTGATCAGCGGCTCCACGTCGTAGAGCTTGGCGGCTTCGCGCACCTCGCGCGCGAATTCCCGGCTGTAGGTGCCCAGGCCCACCACTTTGAAGCCCAGCTCGCGCGCGGCCACGCGGGCGGCGGCCACGGCGTGGGTGGCGTCACCGAAGACGAACACCCGCTTGTCGGTGAGGTAGGTGGAGTCCACGGACTTCGCATACCAGGGCGCCCGCGTGTTGCTGGTCGACAACAACTGGGTGGCGTCCACGCCCGCCAGCGCCGCCACCTCGGCCACGAACTCGCGCGTGGCCCCCGCGCCGATGGGGATCACCCTGGTGAACGGCTGGCCGTGGATGCGCTGCAGCCACTGCGCGGCCTGCGCGGCGGTTTCCGGGTACAGCACCACATTGAAGTCGGCCTGCGGCAGGCGGGCGATGTCGTCCGGGCTGGCGTCCATGGGGGCGCAGACGTTCACCTCCACGCCCAGCTGTGTCAGCAGCCGGGTGATTTCGGTGACGTCGTCCCGGTGGCGGAAGCCCAGGGCGGTGGGCCCCAGCAGATTGCAGCGCGGGGCGCGTCCTTCGCGCGGCGCACGCGCCACACGGGCGGTGCCGGCCAGGGCGCGCACCACCTGGTAGAAGGTCTCTGCCGCGCCCCAGTTCTCCTTGCGCTGGTAGGCGGGCAGTTCCAGCGGCACCACGGGCACCGGCAATTGCAGCGCCTGCGCCAGGCCGCCCGGGTCGTCCTGGATCAGCTCGGCCGTGCAGGAAGCGCCCACCAGCATCGCCTTGGGGGCGAAGCGCTCGTAGGCCTGCCGGGCGGCGGTCTTGAACAGCTCGGCGGTGTCGCCGCCCAGGTCGCGCGCCTGGAAGGTGGTGTAAGTCACGGGCGGGCGGCGGTCGCGTCGCTCGATCATCGTGAACAGAAGGTCCGCATAGGTGTCGCCCTGGGGGGCGTGCAGCACGTAGTGCACGTCCCGCAGGGCCGTGGCGATGCGCATGGCGCCCACGTGCGGGGGGCCTTCGTAGGTCCAGAGGGTCAGTTGCATGCGGCGGGTGGCCTCGTGCGTGTTCAGGCGGCCAGCAGCTGGCGCCGACGCAGCGTCCGCGCGAAGAGTTCGGCCAGATCGGCGGCCTGCTCGTAGCCGTGGATGGGCGAGAACACCAGCTCGATGGCCCACTTCGTGGTCAGGCCCTCGGCCTCCAGCGGATTGGCCAGCCCCAGGCCGCATACCGTGATGTCCGGGCGCTCGGCGCGACAGCGGTCGAGTTGGCGTTCCACGTCCTGACCCTCGCTCAGACGGGTGCCTGCGGGCAGCCAGGCCAGTTCCTGTGCCAGATGTTCGCGGTGCAGGTAAGGCGTACCCACCTCGGTGAGCACCATGCCCAGTTCGCGCGACAGGAAGCGCGCGATGGGCAGCTCCAGCTGGGAATCCGGGAAGAAGAAGAGGCTGCGTCCGTTCAGCGCCTGGCGTTGACGCGCCAGAGCCACCTCGGCACGGGCCCGCGCGCTGGCCGTGACCTCGGCCACGGTGGCCGCGGGAATGCTGAAGGCGGCCGCTGCAGCCTCCAGCCACGCCGTGGTGCCTTCGATGCCGATGGGAAAGGGTGCGGCGATGCGTTGTGCGCCGCGCTCTTCCAGGGCCCGTGCGGTGTCGCCCAGAAAAGGTTGAGCCAGCAGGTAGCGTGTGCCCCGCCCGATGACGGGCATGCGCTGCGCGTTGCGGGCGGGCAGGAAGGCGGCCGCGGGCACGCCGATGCGCGAAAGCAATCCCGCGAGCTGGTCTTCCACGATGTCAGGCAGCGTACCCACCACCACCAGCGGCGAGGCGCTGCGCTCGGCCCCGCCCTCCGGGGGCGTGATGCCCAGCACGGGCACCAGCGAGGTCAGGCAGGCGTCCTCGCCCTGGGTGAAGGTGGTCTCGATGCCGCTGCCGGAGAAGTTCAGCACGCGCACGCGCGGCAGAAACTGGCGCGACAGGCGCTGCGCAGCGCGCGACAAGTCCAGCTTGATCACTTCTGACGGGCAGGAGCCCACCAGGAACAGGGTCTTGATGTCGGGCCGGCGCTCCAGCAGGCGCTGCACCACGCGGTCGAGTTCGTCGTTGGCATCGGCCAGGCCGGCCAGGTCGCGCTCGTCCAGGATGGCGGTGGCAAAGCGCGGTTCGGCAAAAATCATCACGCCTGCGGCCGACTGGACGAGGTGGGCACAGGTGCGCGAGCCCACCACCAGGAAGAAGGCATCCTGGATCTTGCGGTGCAGCCAGACGATGCCTGTCAGCCCGCAGAACACCTCGCGCTGGCCGCGCTCGCGCAGCACCGGGGCGTCGGCGCAGCCGCTGTCTGCCTTCAGAGGGATCACCGTGCTCATCGGGCCGCCTGTGCCGTGGCCGCCGTGGCGCCACCCAGGGACGAGACCCCCGAGCCCGAGGCGCTGCGTCGCTCGGCGTCACTTTGCAGCCGCGCAGCGCGCAGCTTCAGCACGAACTGCGTGGCGTTGACGACATAGGCCGCGTAGGCTGCCAGCGCCAGCCACATCTGGCCCCGGGCGCCCAGGGCGCCTTGCCAAAGGGCCAGCAGGTAGGCCGTGTGCAGGGCCAGCACCAGCATGCTGAAGACATCTTCCCAGAAGAAGGCCGGCGCGAAGACCCAGACATCAAAGACCACCTTCTCCCAGATGCAGCCCGTCACCATGATGGTGTAGAGCAGCACGGTCTTCAGGACGACGGACGCCGTGGCGATGGCAAAGCCCTCCCCCGTGAGCAGGTAGCGCAGCACCAGCACGAGGCTGATGGCGAACACCAGGAACTGCAGTGGCGCGAGCAGGCCCTGCACCAGCGTCCAGCGCGTGGCGTCGCGCCGGCGGCGTTGCTCGGGGGTGTACAGGGCGGGGGGTGCCTTGCGGAGGCTGGACATCATCGGTGCGGCTTTTGCAGGTTCTGGCAGCCAGCGTAGGCGCTCAGAGCGATTGTGTCAATCCTGATTGACGTCATGAGGTCTTGACATCTGGGGGGTCGGGCTTGATGATCCGGGCAAGCCCCGCAAGGGGGGTCTTGGGCGCAGTTCCAAGAGGAATTCGCCACACGCTGCGTGGAGCGCCAGGGCCGAGAGCCTTTGCCGGGCACTTCGCGGGGCGTCGATTCAGGGTAATCCCTGATTCGATGGATGCATGTTTTGGAGGATGAGGTGTACAACCCAGACAACTTTCGCCGGAAGTTGCGGGACCAGGCGGCCGAGGAGGGCGGCGGTCGGTCCGGGCAGGACGGTGATCCGACCAACCCGCTGTCGCTCAGCGCGATGGCGGCGTCCGTGGCCCACCCCGTCTTCGGAAAGTCTGAGCGTCGGCCCGAATCGCCCACCGATGCCCCGCCGCCGGGCGTGCGCGATGCCGACGCAGCGCAGCCGCGCCGCCTGCTGGCGGACCGTCTCCATCTGGTGCCGCCTGCCACCTTGCCCCAGGCGCCGGGCCGCCGCGAGCGCGTGGCCCGCCTGTTCTGCGCGCTGTCGGATCACGTGGTGCCGCAACTGGTGCAGTACCATGAGCGGTCACCCGCGGTAGCCGCCATGAAGCCCACCGAGGCCGAGTTCGAGGAGTTCTTCGGCCATCTTCTTGAAGACCATGAGTCCGGTTTCGTCGAGGCGATTCACCGGATGATTGGTCGTGGGCTGTCCGTCGAGTCCGTCTACCTGGATCTGCTGGTGCCCTGCGCCGTGCGCATGGGTCAGCGCTGGGTGGATGACTGTTCCGACTTCGTGGCGGTCACGGTGGCGGTGGGGCGCCTGCAAGCCCTGCTGCGCCAGTTCAGCCCCCACTTCTGCGCCGAGGCTGCACGGCCGGCTGCCGGGCGGCGCATCCTGCTGGCGCAGCCGGATGACGAGACCCACATGTTCGGGCTGTCCGTGGTGGCGGAGTTCTTCAGGCGTGAGGGCTGGGATGTCGTCGGTGGCGTTGCAGGCGCGGGCATTGACCCCGTACAGCGCGTCAGCAGCGAGTGGTTCGATGTGGCCGGCCTGTCCGTGGGCAGCGAGTTGAAGCTGCCCTGGCTGCGCGAGCGCATCGGCGCCATGCGCCAGTCTTCGGCCAACCCGGCTCTCGTGATCATGGTGGGCGGGCCGCTGTTTTCGGCCGACCCGTCGCGCGTGCAATGGGTGGGGGCGGATCTCACCTCGGATGCGGGGTCGGCCCCGCGGGCGGCTGACAGAATTCTGTCCGAGCGTGCGCGCGCGCAGCCTGACACCCCGCCGGAAGGTTCAGGGTCTGTCCAATAGTTCGATGTTCATCAACATGGGTGCTTCTTCTGTCCAACAGCCGACGGTCCTGTCTGGGACCGCATGGCTCCGCCGGGCGAAATCCTGATGGCGGACAACCTGTTCATCGGTGATCTCGACCCCCGGGCTGCGGTTCGTCTGGTGGAGTCCACCAGCGATCTGGTGCTGCTGCTGGATGCGGCCGGCGGCGTCCTGGAGGTCTCGGTGCATGACGGCGGTCTGGCAGGGCTGGGCGCTGCGGCATGGGTGGGCCGGCCGTGGGTGGACACCGTCACGGTTGAAAGCCGCGAGAAGATCGTCGCGTCTTTGGCAGACGCCGCGCAGGCCACCCCCGCACGCTGGCGCCAGGTGAACCACCCCGTGCCTGGGGCGGACGACCTGCCGGTGCTGTACATGACCGTGCCCGTGCAGGGCGAGCAGGCCGGTGCGGCCCGCATGGTGGCCTTCGGCCGCGACCTGCGCAGCACGGTGGCGCTGCAGCGCCGCCTGGTCGAGGCCCAGCAAAGCATGGAGCGCGATTACTGGCGCTTTCGTGAGGCCGACACGCGCTACCGGCACCTGCTCCAGACCAGCCCCGAGCCCTTGCTGGTGGTCGATGGCCAGAACCAGCGGGTTCTGGAAGCCAACCCGGCCGCCGAGGCGCTGGTGGCCCATTCGCGGGGCGGGGCAGTGGGCATGGCTCTGGCCACCTTGTTCGACGATGCGTCGGCCGAGCCCCTCCAGAGCCTGCTGGCCGCGGCCCGGGCGGTGGGCAAGCGCGACCCTGTACGCCTGACACTGGCCGGTGAAGGCACCCCGGCCTGGGTGTCGGCAACGCTCTTCCGCCAGGACCAGCTCCCCTTCCTGCTGCTGCGGGTGGTGCCGGCGGCGGCCAGGCCGGCGCATGCCCACGCCGCGGACCATGGCGGCGCTTCCGCGGCGCAGGGGCTGTACCAGGCCTATGTCGGTCAGGCCTCGGACGGCCTGGTCTTCACCGACGCCCAGGGTCGCGTGCTGTCGGCCAACCGCACCTTCGCCCTGATGGCGCAACTCAGCGCCGAAGAACAGGCCCGCGGCGAGATGCTGGACCGCTGGCTGGGCCGCACCGGCGTGGAGCTCAGCGTGCTGGTGACGAATCTCCGCCAGCGCGGGTCTGTCGGCTTGTTCACCACTGCGCTGCGGGGCGAGTTCGGCGCCCAGATCGAGGTCGAGATTTCGGCCAGCGTGCTCACCATGACGGACGGGCCCCGCCTGGGCTTCGCCATACGCGACATCAGCCGGCGCCTGCAGGGCGAGGAGCGCACCCCAGACCGGGTATCGCGTTCGGTGAGCGAGCTGACCGAGCTCGTCGGGCGGGTGCCGCTGAAGGACATCGTCAGTGAGACCACGGAACTGATCGAGCAGCTTTGCATCGAGGCCGCGCTGCAGATGACGCATGGCAACCGTGCTTCCGCAGCGCAGTTGCTGGGCCTGTCGCGCCAGAGCCTGTATGTGAAGCTGAACCGCTTCGGCATGGGCGGCCAGGGTGGCAGCGACACCGACGACGAGCGACCTGCTGTAAACATCGATTGACACTTCGTTGTGTCAGGTGCAGTATGGGGCATGGCCCATGCTGCATCTGCTGCCGCGCTTCCCGCGCCCTCGGCGATTGCCGAGTTGCTCAAGCCCATCACCTGGTTTCCGCCCATGTGGGCCTTCGCCTGCGGGGTGGTGGCCTCGGGCCAGCCCCTGGAAGGGCGCTGGGGTCTGGTGCTGGCTGGCGTGCTGTTGGCGGGCCCTTTCGTGTGTGCCACCAGCCAGGCGGTCAATGACTGGTTCGACCGCCATGTGGACGCGATCAACGAGCCCCATCGCCCCATTCCCTCGGGGCGCATGCCTGGGCGCTGGGGTCTTTACCTTGCGCTGATCTGGACGCTGCTGTCGCTGCTGTTGTCCACCACCCTGGGGCCCTGGGGGTTTGGCGCCGCTGCGCTCGGTCTGTTGCTGGCCTGGGCCTACAGCGCGCCGCCCGTGCGGCTCAAGCGCAACGGGTGGTGGGGCAACGCGGCGTGTGGGCTGTCCTATGAGGGCCTGGCCTGGATCACCGGTGCGGCCGTGATGGCTGGCGGGCAGATGCCCGCTGTGCCTTCCATGACCCTGGCACTGCTGTACAGCCTGGGGGCCCACGGCATCATGACCCTCAACGACTTCAAGGCCATCGAGGGCGATCGCAAGATGGGCATCGCCTCCCTGCCGGTGCAACTGGGCGCCCGTGGCGCCGCCTGGGTGGCCTGCGCCACCATGGTGCTGGCACAGTGCGCCGTCGCGACCTGCCTGCTCGCCTGGGGCCGGCCCTGGCATGCCGGTGCCGTCATGCTGTGCGTGGGGGTGCAGGTGTTGATGATGAAGCGCTTCCTGGCCAAGCCCGTGGCCCGCGCCATCTGGCTCAGCGGCCTGGGGGTGCCCCTTTACGTCGCCGGCATGATGGTCAGCGCCTTCGCGCTGAGGGCGGGTGTGCAGTGAGCTGGCTGGGCATCTTCCGGCTGGCCCTGGTGCAGATGTCGCTGGGGGCCATCGTCGTCCTGACCACTTCCACACTGAACCGCCTCATGGCGGTGGAGTTGATGCTGCCCGCGCTGGTGCCGGGCCTGCTGGTCGGCTTGCACCACGCGGTGCAGATGACGCGTCCCCGCATGGGGTTCGGTTCGGACGTGGGCGGCCGGCGAACGCCCTGGATCGCCGGGGGCATGGCCGTGCTGGCGCTGGGTGGTTTTCTGGCGGCGGTGGCCACCGCCTGGATGGGCACCGACCGCCTGTCCGGCCTGTGCCTGGCGGTGCTGGGCTACAGCCTGGTGGGCCTGGGCGTCAGTGCGGCGGGAACATCGCTGCTGGTCTTGCTGGCCAAGCAGGTGGCGCAGGAGCGGCGCGCCGCGGCGGCCACGCTGGTGTGGGTGCTGATGATCGTGGGCTTCGCCCTCACGGCGGGCCTGGCCGGCCGCTGGCTGGACCCGTACACGCCGGGTCGGCTGGTAGCGGTGTCGGGTGCTGTCTCGCTGGTGGCGCTGACCGTGGCCTGGGCGGCCCTGTGGGGCGTGGAGCGTGCCGTGCCCGTACTCCACAGGGGCGAAGCGCACAAGCCGGCATTCCGGGCGGCCTTGCGGCAGGTGTGGACCGAGCCCGATGCGCGGCGCTTCACCGTCTTCGTCTTCGTGTCCATGGTGGCCTACAGCGCGCAGGACCTGATTCTCGAGCCCTTCGCCGGCGTGCGCTTCGGCTTCACGCCAGGCCAGTCCACGCAGTTGTCGGGCATCCAGCACGGGGGCACGCTGGCGGGCATGTTGCTCGGGGCACTGGCCGGCCGGCGTTGGGGGGCCTTGAGCTTCGGCTCCTTGCGCGCCTGGATCGTGGGCGGCTGCCTGGCGTCGGCGCTGGCCCTGGCGGGTCTGGTGGTGGGTGACTTCCAGGAAGGCACGGCCTGGCCGCTGGCCGCCAATGTCTTCGTTCTGGGCGTGGCCAACGGAGCCTTCTCCATCGCGGCCATCGGCTCCATGATGGCGCTGGCAGGGCAGGGTCGCGCCTCTCGCGAAGGGGTGCGCATGGGCTTGTGGGGCGCCGCGCAGGCCACGGGTTTTGCGCTGGGCGGCGTGCTGGGAACCGCAGCCAGTGATCTGGCGCGCTGGATCATCGGCTCCCAGGTCACGGCCTACGTGTCGGTCTTTGCCGCTGAGGCCTTGTTGTTCGTTGTGGCCGCGGCCCTCGCGCGGCGCATTGCCATGCCGGCCTCGGTGGCCGCAACCGACCACCGGCGTGAGCCCGCCCGCGCCCTCGCCCTGACACCTGTGGAGGATCGCCATGAACGAGTCGCACACCTTTGACGTCATCGTCGTTGGCGGGGGGCCGGCCGGTGCCACCGCCGCCCACGACCTGGCGCGCCAGGGCCGCTCCGTGCTGCTGCTGGACCGCGCCGGCCGCATCAAGCCTTGCGGCGGTGCCATCCCGCCCCGGCTGATCAAGGACTTCGACATCCCCGACCACCTGCTGGTGGCCAAGATCCGCTGTGCCCGCATGGTGTCGCCGACCGACCGGCAGGTGGACATCCCCATCGACGGCGGCTTTGTCGGCATGGTCGACCGTGACGTCTTCGACGAGTGGCTGCGCGAGCGCGCGGCGCAGGCCGGTGCGGTGCGCCGCATCGGCACGTTCGACAAGCTCACCCGCGACGGCGATGGCGTGAGCGTGGTGCACTTCACCTCACGTGCCAGCCAGACGGGCGCCGAGACCGGGCACTCCACCGCGCGGGCGCGCTGCGTCATCGGCGCCGACGGCGCGCGCTCGGAGGTGGCGCGCCAGGCGGTTCCGGGTGCCGAGCGCACGTCCTACGTCTTCGCTTACCACGAGATCGTTGGCAAGCCCCAGCACCCGCCACCCGGCTATGACGACGCCCGTTGCGACGTGGTCTACAACGGCACCTACTCGCCCGATTTCTACGGCTGGGTCTTTCCCCACGGGGACACCTTGAGCGTGGGCACCGGCAGCGCCGACAAGGGCTTTTCGCTGCGCAACGCCACCGCGGGCCTGCGCCGTGCCGCCGGCCTGCAGGATGCGCCCACGCTGCGCCGTGAGGGTGCACCCATTCCGATGAAGCCGCTGCCGAAGTGGGACAACGGCCGCGACGTGGTGCTGGCCGGCGATGCCGCCGGCGTGGTCGCCCCGGCCTCGGGCGAGGGCATCTACTACGCCATGGCCTGCGGCCGCATGGTGGGTGAGGCCGTGCAGCAATTTCTCAGCACCGGCCAGGCCCGTGCCCTGGCCACGGCGCGCAAGCGTTTCCTGGGCGCGCACGGCAAGGTCTTCTGGGTGCTCGGTATCATGCAGCGCTTCTGGTACAGCAGCGACAAGCGTCGTGAACGGTTCGTGGCCATCTGCCGCGACCGCGACGTGCAGCAGCTGACGTTCGAGGCGTACATGAACAAGGAACTCGTGCGCGCGCGCCCCATGGCGCATGTGCGGATCTTCTTCAAGGACATGGCGCACCTGCTCGGGCTGGCCCGGGTATGACGCACCATGGCCGGGCCGCCTGAAGCGCGGCCTGAACGGCGGCCAGAGCTGCGGCCGTCATCCGCTGCTGGAGGCATGGCGCGGCCCGGCCGTGTGCCGCGCCGCGCCTACGCGGTGGCGGCGGCCGTGGCCCTGCTGGTGGCGGGGATCGGCGGTCTGGCCACGGACCTGGGTCCCTGGTACCGCGGCCTCGTGCAGCCGCTGTGGAAGCCGCCAGACCTGGTGTTCGGCCCCGTCTGGACGCTGCTGTACACGCTGACGGCCTGGGCAGGTGCCCGGGCTTGGTGGTACGCGGCATCGCCCCCGGGCGGTGATGCGGCAGGGCAGGCGGTGGGCGCCGCCCTGGGGCAGCGTCGCCGGCAGGCGGTGCTGGCGGCCTTCCTGCTCAATGCCGTGCTCAATGTGCTGTGGAGCGTCCTGTTCTTCCTGGTGCGTCGGCCGGATTGGGCGCTCATCGAGATCGTGCTGCTGACGGGCTCGGTGCTGTGGCTGATAGCCGTCTGCGCACGCGTCGATCGTCTGGCCTCCACGCTGTTGCTGCCCTATCTGGCCTGGGTGCTGTTTGCCGCCACCGTGAACGCCGGCGTCGTGCAGCTCAATCCCATGCCGACCGGCTTGTGGTGGGGCGGCGGCGGGTGACGCGCACCTCGACGCGCTGCCGGGCGCTCGGAGCCGGCCGGCCCGCTGCGGGTGGGGCGGGCCTGCAGACGGGCCCGGCCATCGATGGTGGGACGGGCCGGGGCCCAGCCACAGGCCCGAAGGCCGTGGGGGGCACGCCGCGAACCGCCTGCGGACCGGCGGTTCTGTCCAGGCCGTGCGGTACCCCCGGCGGGCCGCTCAGGCGGTCTTCGCCGCTGCAGGCTTGATGGGCCCGCCCGTCGAGTGCGGGGCTTTGGGCCTTCGCGGGCAAAGGCCGTGATGGCCGGCGCGCGCGGTCCGGGATACCGCTACCATGGCGTTGTCTGGAGCATCTGGGTCGCCCCGCTGGTTCCGGCACGCCCCACCCACCTTCAGCAGAGTGGACAGATGAACCCCAGAACACTCGTGTCGCAACATTTGCCAGGCTGCCGTGCTGCCGCCGTCCGTCTTCAAGGCGGGTGGTCGAGGCATGTTTTGCGCGACCTGCTGCTCGCCTGGGGCCTGGTGCTGGCCATGGGCGCTGCGCTGGCCGCCATGGGAGATTCCTCCTCCAGCGACCCCCCCTGGCTGGCGACGGCACGTGCCGATCTGAAGACCGAGCGCTTCGAGCAGGCGGTGGCCACCTTGCGCGCAGCCAACGCGGTGGACAGTGCCGAGTGGCACAACCTGCTGGGTTACGCGCTGCGCAAGAAATCGCCAGCGGACCTGGTCGGCGCGGAGACCCATTACAAGCGCGCCCTGGAACTGGACCCCAAGCACCGCCATGCGCTGGAGTATTACGGCGAGTTGTTCCTGATGAAGGGCGACCTCGCGGGTGCCGAAGCCATGCTGGCGCGTCTGAGCAGGGCCTGCCTCTTCGGTTGCGAGGAATGGCGCGATCTCAAGGCCGCCATTGCCCGCCACAAGGCCCGGGTGGGGACAGGCAAGCAAGCCCCCTGAACGGGCAATCGAAACAGGACGGGGACACCGGCATGTCCATGCTCAGTGAAGATCAGGCCAGGGCCTACATGCACAGGCTGCTGACTGCGATGGCGCAGACCGGTGGTTCGGACCTGTTCATCTCTGTGGGCTCTCCACCCACGATGAAGGCCCACGGCACCCTCACGGCGCTGTCGCAGCAGAAGCTCCATCCGGACGTCACCCGCGTGCTGGCACGCTCCATCATGAACGACCGCCAGCGCCTGGAGTTCGACCGGGACCTGGAGTGCAATTTCGCCATCGCGGTGCCCGAGGTCTCGCGCTTTCGGGTCAATGCCTACCTGCAGCAGACGCACGTGGCCATGGTCTTCCGCACCATTGCCAACGAGATTCCCAACGTCGACAAGCTCGGGCTGCCTGCGGTGATGAAGGACCTGATCCTGAGCAAGCGCGGGCTTCTTCTGATCGTGGGGGCCACGGGCACAGGCAAGTCCACCACCCTGGCTGCGCTGATCGACCACCGCAACGCCACCACCCCGGGCCACATCATCACGGTGGAAGACCCCATCGAATTCGTCCACGAGCCCAAGAAATCGCTCATCAGTCACCGTGAGGTGGGGGTGGACACCTACTCCTGGGGTGCTGCACTCAAGAACGCGCTTCGGCAGGCCCCGGACGTCATCCTCATGGGTGAGATACGGGACCGCGAGACCATGGAACTTGCGATCACCTTCTCCGAAACCGGCCACCTGTGCCTGGCCACGCTGCACGCCAGCAGTGCCAACCAGGCCTTCGACCGCATCATCAACTTTTTCCCCGAGGAGCGCCGGCCTCAGCTGCTGATGGAGCTGTCGGCAAACCTGCGCGGCATCGTGTCGCAGCGACTCGTCCGAACCGAGGACGGCGCGGGGCGCAAGGCGGCCATCGAGATCCTCATCAACACGCCCACCATCGCTGACAAGATCTTCAAGGGCCTGCTCCCCGAGATCAAGCCGCTGATGGAGCGGGGCCGCGAATCCGGCATGCGCACCTTCGACTGGGCGCTGTTTGAACTGTACAACCGGGGCTTCATTTCCTACGAAGAGGCCTTGCGCAACGCCGACTCGTCCAACGAACTGCGCCTGAACATCAAGCTGCGCAGCCAGCGCGGTGCGCCAGCGATCGGCAGCGACGATGCCGGGTTGACCTTTGACCGGGCTGGCATGGTCACGCCCGAACAGGAGAAGGCGCGCAGGGAAGAATTGCAGCGCCAGGAGCAGCTCCGCCGCGAGTTCGAGAAGAAGCTGGCAGATGCCGGCCTTGCGGGCCGGTCGACGCCCTGAAGTCCTTGCGGGGCGTCCAAACCGCCGCGTGGTCAGTCGGCGGCCCGCAAGGGCTGATCGGGCCGGCGGGAGCGGTGAGTTGGCGGCGCTTCAGGGATTCGAGCCCCGGACCTGCGGATCATGATCCTGAAAACGGCAATTGACCGTTTGTGAACTTGCCGCACACCGCGTGGACTCGGTCCTGGCGTTGTTTTCGCAGCCTCACCTTTGGGGTGACAGCGCTATGCACTTGCCAGCACCGCTTTTGATGCGCCATGCGGTGTTGCGCCTCCTTGCAGGCACGAGCCTGCCGCGTCGTCGCGCCTTGCCTGGCGCCCCAACAGCAGCGCTGGCAAATGCATCCAACTGCCGTTTTCAGGTTCAAGCGACGGCCGGCGCGGAGGAGGCCGTCACCTCGGTTTGACCGGCTCCCATCGCGGCAAGCGCCGCGGATACGCAGCTGACGCTTCGTTGACAGACCGCAAAGAAGAAGGTCTTGGCACTGCTGCCAAGCCCTTGCATTTTCATGGTGGCGCTTCAGGGATTCGAACCCCGGACCTGCGGATTATGATTCCGTCGCTCTAACCGGCTGAGCTAAAGCGCCTGAAGTCCCGTAGTATAGCGGCCGCCCGGCCGTCCGTGCGCTTCGGCCCAGGTCTGGAACCGCATGTCCCTGTTCAGTTTCTTCAAGAAAAAGACGCCCCCGGCAACTGACGCCGCGCCCTGCCTTGCGGCGCCCGCTCCGCCCCCCGCGGTGCAGCGCCCGCAGGCCTTGCAGCCCGCGCTTCCCGCCGCGGCCGCGGTCGCCGCCAGCGCGGCGCCTGCGGGGCCCGATGCGGCCGCCGAGCGTGGGGGTTGGTTGCGCCGGCTGCAGGCGGGCCTGCGCAAGACGGGCCAGGGCATTGCCCAGGTCTTCACCGGCACGCGCATCGATGACGCGCTGTACGAGGAGCTGGAAGCGGCGCTGCTGATGGCCGACACCGGCTTGCCCGCCACGCAACAGCTGCTGGCAGACCTGAAGCGCCGGGTCAAGGACACGAAGGCCACGGACCCCAAGGCTGTGAAGGCTCTGCTGGTGGAGGCCTTGACGGAACTGTTGCTGCCGCTGCAACGTCCTCTGGAGGTGGGTGGGGCCGAGCCCACGGTGTTCATGGTGGTGGGTGTCAACGGCGCGGGCAAGACCACGAGCATTGGCAAGCTCACCCATCACCTCGCCGCGGGCGGGCAGAAGGTGCTGCTGGCCGCGGCCGACACCTTCCGCGCCGCCGCGCGTGAGCAACTGGCGGTCTGGGGCGACCGCAACCGTGTGGACATCGTCAGCCAGCAAGGCGGTGACCCGGCGGCGGTGAGTTTCGATGCGGTGACGGCCGGTCGTGCGCGTGGGTGCGACGTGGTGATCGCTGACACGGCCGGGCGCCTGCCCACCCAGCAGCACCTGATGGAAGAGCTCAAGAAGATCCGCCGCACCATCGCCAAGGCGCAGGAGGGCGCGCCGCACGAGGTGCTGCTGGTGGTGGACGGCAACACAGGGCAGAACGCGCTGGCCCAGGTCAAGGCCTTCGATGCCGCCGTGCAGGTCACGGGGCTGATCATCACCAAGCTGGATGGCACGGCCAAGGGCGGCGTGCTGGCCGCCATTGCCCGCTGGTGCGCCGCCGAGGGCCGGCCGCTGGCGGTCTACTTCATTGGCGTGGGTGAGAAGCTCGAGGACCTGCAGACCTTCGATGCACGGGAATTCGCGCAGGCCCTGGTGCAGTGAGCGGCGGCGGCCCGGGGTTGACGCCGTGAGCGCTCAGCGCGGCATGCCGGGGAAGCCGCCCCCCATGCGGCGCATCATCTTCATCAGGCCGCCGCCCTTCATCTTCTTCATCATGTCGCGCATCTGCTCGAACTGGTTGAGCATGCGGTTGACCTCCTGCACCTGCACGCCCGCACCGGTGGCGATGCGGCGCTTGCGCGCGGCCTTGATGAGTTCGGGCTTGCGCCGCTCCAGCGGCGTCATCGAGCAGATGATGCCTTCCATGCGCCGCACGTCACGTTCGGCCTTGCCGAGATCGGCGCCGGCCGCTCGCGAAGCCAGCTGCGAGGGCAGCTTGTCCATCAGCCCGGACAGGCCGCCCATGTTCTTCATCTGAGAGATCTGCGACAGGAAATCGTTCAGATCGAAGGCGTCGCCGCTCCTGACCTTGTCGGCCAGCTTCTGGGCCGCGGCCATGTCCACGCCCTTTTGCACTTCCTCGACCAGCGCGACGATGTCGCCCATGCCCAGGATGCGCCCGGCGTGGCGCTCGGCGTCAAAGGCCTCCAGGCCGTCGATCTTCTCCGAGATGCCGGCAAACTTGATGGGCACCCCCGTGATCTGCCGCACCGACAGCGCCGCACCGCCGCGGGAATCACCGTCCAGCTTGGTCAGCACCACGCCGGTCAGCGGCAGGGCGTCCTTGAAGGCGCGGGCGGTGTTGACGGCGTCCTGCCCCTGCATGGCATCCACGACGAACAGGGTCTCCACCGGGTTCAGCGCCGCATGCAACTGGCGGATCTCGGCCATCAAGGCCTCGTCGATGGCCAGGCGGCCGGCAGTGTCCACCAGCAGCACGTCGAAGTAGTGGCGCCTGGCGTGGTCCAGCGCGGCGCGTGCGATGTCTGCCGGCTTCTGGTCGGGCGCGCTGGGGAACCATTCCGCCCCGGCCTGCGCCGTCACGGTCTTCAACTGTTCGATGGCCGCGGGCCGGTACACGTCAGCCGAGACGGTCAGCACCTTCTTGCGGCGCTTCTGGGTCAGGTGCCGGGCGAGCTTGGCCGTGGTGGTGGTCTTGCCGGCACCCTGCAGGCCGGCCATCAGCACGACCGCCGGGGGCTGTGTGGCCAGATCCAGGTCGGCCGCCCCGTCGCCCATGGTGGCGGCCAGTTCCTTGTGCACGATGCCCACCAGGGCCTGGCCCGGGTTGAGCGAGCCGGCCACTTCCTGGCCCAGCGACTTGTCCTTGACGCGGGTGATGAAGTCGCGCACCACGGGCAAGGCCACATCAGCCTCCAGCAGCGCCATGCGCACCTCACGCAGCATGTCCTGCACGTTGGCTTCGGTGATGCGGGCCTGGCCCCGCATGGTCTTGACCAGGCGTGACAGGCGGTCGGTGAGGTTGGTGGCCATCTGGGGGGAACCGCCTGCGGATGTGCAGGCATCAGGGTGTTGAACAGGGGAACGAACAGGAAAGCGCGCAGGCAAGCCCGCCTGAGCGCGCGCGGGAAAGCGCGCGGGAGAGCTCGCCGGCTCCAGCGGGTGCCTTCGGCAGGCACCGAACGTACACTGCGCGCGATGATTCTATCGACCGGGTTGCCGAGCGGATGGCCGTGGTTGCTGGCCATGCTGGCCGGGTTGGCCTATGCCTTGGCGCTGCTGGGCGGCAGCGCGCGCCTGGACCGCGTGGCGATGCCGGCCTTCATCGTCGGCGTTGCGGCCCACGCGGCCATGCTGCTCAGCCAGATCGGCAGCCTCGGCTTCCACGACGGCGCGGCGCGCCTCGGATTCGGGCCGGTGCTGTCGCTCACGGTGTGCCTGACCCTGGGCATCCACGCCCTGGACGGCCGTTTCATCACCGTGGCGGTGGTTCGCCGCGTGCTGGCCTGCCTGGGTGCAGCGGCTGTGCTGGTGGAGGCCCTGTTTCCTGGGGAAGCCCGTGCCCTGGGCTCGGCCTGGGCGCCGCTGCACTGGCTGCTGGGTGTGGCCAGCTACGGCCTGTTGGGTTCTGCGGTGCTCCACGGTCTGCTGCTGGACGCAGCGGAGCGGCGGCTGCGCCAACACAAGGGCCTGGCGCCCGTGGTCTCCGGCATGCCCCTGCTGCAGATCGAGCGCATCACCTTCCGGTTCGTCGAAGCCGGTTTCGCGGTGCTGTCCGCAGCGATCGCCCTGGGCATTCTGACCTCCACGCAATGGCGCTGGGACCACAAGACCGTGCTGTCCCTGATGGGCTGGTCGATCTTTGCCCTGCTGCTGGCGGGTCGCCATGGTCGAGGATGGCGAGGCCAGCAGGCCACGCGCTGGTTGTACGCCGGGGCCCTGGTGCTCCTGCTGGCCTACGTGGGTTCCCGGTTCGTGCTGGAGGTGCTGCTGTCCCGTGCTGCAGCCTGAGGCCAGACGCTCATGAAGTACCTCTTGGTCCTGGTTGTGGTGGTGGTGGGCATCTGGGTGCTGGCCGCCCGGTTTCGCAAGTCGGCTGACCCGCGCCAGGGCCGACCGTCCGCGGGCGAGGGCGGCGCTGCGGGGGCGGCCAGCGGCCCTGGCGCCGATGGGGCCGAGAAGGCTGCACCCCGCCAGATCGTGGCCTGCTGTCACTGTGGTGTCCACCTGCCCGCGGATGAGGCGGTTCATGACGGCTCGCTGCCGTATTGCTCGCCCTCGCATCGGCAGGCGGGGCCGCGCTGAAGGCGCCGCAGCGCGACGGCGGTGGCGCCTGACGCACTCCGCGGATTTCGAGGAAGCTTTCGGGGGTCAGGTCCGGCCATCCCGCTTGCGGCGCAGTCCGCGGGGGGGGGCACGGTTCAAGGACGACAGATCTCCAGCCGCTGCGCGCCCGGGGTCGGCTCGAGCCCGGGACCTCGATCGCCTTGACCCGCTTCGCCGACCGCTTCGCCCTTCTCAAGCTGCTGGGTGGGCGACGAGTGCCCAGCCGGACGGAGCCGCCGTACGTGTCGCGCGCTCGCGTGGATGCCGGAGATGCGCTACCGGTAGGGCCCGGCTGGGCAGCGCGGCGCAGACAGAGACCTCTGAAGCGGGCGCAGGGCCCTAAGGGAAAACGACGGCTCGACTCTACCGGTAGTGCCTTGAGTGGCCTGGCGACACCATATATAGTGTGCAGCCTTCCACCCGAATTTCCAGTTCTGTCCCGCGCCCAGGGGCAGTCAGGCCCAGCACAGCCTACAAGGAGCCGCATGCAGTCCGTCGCCCTTTCCAGCCAGGAAGCCTTTGTTCCCATGTCGGCGCATGTCGTGCCGGGCACGGCAACTTCGGCTTACACGGCCTATCAGATCATCCGCCGCAACGGCGCGGTCGTCTCCTTCGAGCCCAGCAAGATTGCCGTGGCGCTGATGAAGGCCTTTCTGGCCGTGCATGGCACACAAGGGGCGGCCTCTGCCAGCGTGCGGGAGACGGTCGATGGCCTGACGGAGACGGTGGTGCGCGCGCTGCTGCGTTCACGTCCGGGTGGGGGCACGTTCCACATCGAGGATGTGCAGGACCAGGTCGAACTGGGCCTCATGCGTGGCGGCCACCATGAGGTGGCGCGGGCCTACGTCCTGTATCGGGACCGCAGGGCACAGGAGCGCGCGCGACAGGCGACGCCCGCCCAGGTGAGGATGGCGCAGTTCCACGTCACCGACAGGGGCCATCGGGTGGCCCTGGATGTGGAGGCCCTGACGCGCCTTGTGCAGCAGGCCTGTGAAGGCCTGGGCGCTGACGTGTCGGCCGAGCCCATCCTGGCTGAAACCATGCGCAACCTCTACGACGGCGTGCCCATCGACGAGGTCTACAAGGCCGCCATCCTGGCCGCGCGTACCATGCTGGAGCGTGAGCCCGCCTACACCCGTGCCACCGCGCGTCTGCTCATGCACACCATCCGCCGCGAGATCCTGGGCGCAGAGGCGGATACGGCGGACATGGCCGCAGCGTACGCCGACTATTTCCCCGGCTTCGTCAAGAAGGGGGTCCAGGCCGAGCTGCTGGACGAGAAACTGCTGCAGTTCGACCTTGCGCGCCTGGCCGCAGCCTTGAAGCCCGAGCGCGACCTGCAGTTCGACTACCTCGGGCTGCAGACGCTGTACGACCGCTACTTCCTGCACATCGATGAACAGCGCATCGAGATGCCCCAGGCCTTTTTCATGCGTGTGGCCATGGGCTTGTCGCTCAACGAGATCAACCGCGAGGCCCGTGCCATCGAGTTCTACGAAGTGCTGTCCAGCTTCGACTTCATGTCCAGCACGCCCACACTGTTCAATTCGGGCACCCGCCGCTCGCAACTGTCGAGCTGCTACCTCACCACGGTGGCCGATGATCTGGACGGGATCTACGAGGCGCTCAAGGAGAACGCGCTTCTGAGCAAGTTCGCTGGCGGCCTGGGCAACGACTGGTCACGCGTGCGTGCCCTGGGCTCCTACATCAAGGGCACCAACGGCAAGAGCCAGGGCGTGGTGCCCTTCCTGAAGGTCGTCAACGACACCGCGGTGGCGGTCAACCAGGGCGGCAAGCGCAAGGGTGCGGTGTGCTCCTACCTGGAGAGCTGGCACCTGGACATCGAGGAGTTCCTGGAACTGCGCAAGAACACCGGCGATGACCGCCGCCGCACGCACGACATGAACACGGCCAACTGGATTCCGGACCTGTTCATGAAGCGGGTGATGGACGACGGCGAGTGGACGCTGTTCTCCCCTTCCACCTGCCCCGACCTGCACGACCTCTTCGGCCAGGCCTTCGAGCAGGCCTACACCGCCTACGAGGCCAAGGCCGACCGCGGCGAGATCAAGCTCTTCAAGCGCATGCCTGCACGCGCCCTGTGGCGCAAGATGCTGACCATGCTGTTCGAGACCGGACACCCCTGGATCACCTTCAAGGATGCCTGCAATGTCCGCAGCCCGCAGCAGCACATGGGTGTGGTGCATTCCAGCAACCTGTGCACCGAGATCACGCTGAACACGAGCGACACCGAGATCGCGGTGTGCAACCTGGGGTCGGTCAACCTCGTCCAGCATCTGGTGGAAGGGGCCGACGGCCGCAAGACCATCGACCAGGTCAAGCTGCAGAAGACAGTTTCGACGGCCATGCGCATGCTCGACAACGTCATCGACATCAACTACTACGCAGTCAAGAAGGCGCGGGATTCGAACCTGCGCCACCGGCCCGTGGGTCTGGGCATCATGGGCTTCCAGGATTGCCTGTACCAGTTGCGCGTGCCCTATGCCAGCATGGAGGCGGTGGAGTTCGCCGACCGCTCGATGGAGGCCGTTTGCTTCCACGCCTACTGGGCATCCACGGAACTGGCCCAGGAGCGCGGCCGCTACTCCAGCTACCGCGGCTCGCTGTGGGACCAGGGCGTGCTGCCCATCGATTCACTGGACCTGCTGGCGCGCCACCGCGGCGGCCATGTGGAGGTTGACCGCTCGGTCACCATGGACTGGGACGCGCTGCGCCAGCGCGTGGCCCGGCACGGCATGCGCAACAGCAACTGCGTGGCAATCGCACCCACGGCCACGATCTCCAACATCATCGGTGTGGACGCGTCGATCGAGCCGTGCTTTGGCAACATCTCGGTGAAGTCCAACCTGTCCGGCGAATTCACGGTGGTCAACGAGTACCTGGTGCGCGATCTCAAGCGGCTGGGTTTGTGGGACAGCGTGATGGTCTCGGACCTCAAGCACTTCGACGGCTCGCTGCGCCGCATCGACCGCGTGCCCGAGGAACTCAAGCAGTTGTACGCCACCGCCTTCGAGGTCGAGCCGGTGTGGCTGGTGGAAGCGGCCGCGCGGCGCCAGAAGTGGATCGACCAGGCGCAGTCGCTCAACATCTACATGGCCGGTGCATCCGGCAAGAAGCTCGACGAGACCTACCGCCTGGCCTGGCTGCGGGGTCTGAAGACCACCTACTACCTGCGCACCATGGGTGCCACGCATGCGGAGAAATCCACCGTGCATCCCGGCGCACTCAACGCCGTGCCCACGGGTGGCGGCGGGTCCTCGACGATGGAGGCTGCTGCAGCCCGGGCTCAGGCGCAGATGGCGCAAGCAGACGCCACGCCCGGAAGCGACGTGAAGTTCTGCTCCATCGACAACCCCGACTGCGAGGCCTGCCAGTGACCTCCGGGCCGCGAAGGTTGGTGGGTGGTCTGCCGGTGGTATGGGGTTGAAGAGTCTGGCGAACTCTGCAACCTGAATTTCAACAAGTGCTTGGTCTTGCGGCACATCGCTCCGATAATTCAACGTCTCTGAGGACACTACGCAATGCTGGTCTGGGAAGAAGAAGGTCGTTCCACACAACAGAAGCCGACGCCGGGGGTGATGGCGTCACGCCCGGTGTCGTCGACGCTCCCGATGACCGCGGCCGCCGCGTCGACGGCTCTGCATCCGGCGGCAGGGCCCGTGCCCCTGCCTGTGTCCCCCGGCCGTCAGGCACCGGCGGCCTCGGATGGGCAGGCGTCCATGCGCCGGGTCAACGCCGCGGACAAGCGCATCATCAACGGGCAGACCGACGTCAACCAGTTGGTGCCCTTCAAGTACAAGTGGGCCTGGGAAAAGTATCTGGCCACCTGCGCGAACCACTGGATGCCGCAGGAGATCAACATGTCGCGTGACATCGCGACCTGGAAAGACCCGAACGGCCTGACCGAGGACGAACGCCGCATCGTCAAGCGCAACCTGGGCTTCTTCGTCACGGCGGACTCGCTGGCTGCCAACAACATCACGCTGGGCACCTACCGTCACATCACCGCGCCCGAGTGCCGACAGTTCCTGTTGCGCCAAGCCTTCGAGGAGGCGATTCACACCCACGCCTACCAGTACATCGTCGAGTCGCTCGGCCTGGATGAGAGCGAGATCTTCAACGCCTATCACGAGGTGTCGTCCATCCGCGACAAGGACGAGTTCCTGATCCCGTTCATCGACGCGATCATGAACCCGCATTTCAAGACGGGCACGCCCGAGGCCGACCAGACCCTGCTGAAGAGCCTGATCGTCTTTGCCTGTCTGATGGAAGGCCTGTTCTTCTACGTGGGTTTCACGCAGATCCTGGCCTTGGGTCGGCAGAACAAGATGACGGGCGCGGCGGAGCAGTACCAGTACATCCTGCGTGACGAGTCCATGCACTGCAATTTCGGCATCGATCTCATCAACGCCATCAAGTTGGAGAACCCGCATCTGTGGACGCCTGAGTTCCGCGCCGAGATCAAGGCCTTGTTCCTCAAGGCCGTGGATCTGGAGTACCGGTACGCCGAGGACACCATGCCCCGCGGTGTGCTGGGCCTGAACGCGTCCATGTTCAAGGGGTACCTGCGCTACATCGCCAACCGTCGGGCCGTGCAGATCGGGCTGGAGGCGCTGTTCCCCCAGGAGGAGAACCCTTTCCCCTGGATGAGCGAGATGATCGATCTGAAGAAGGAGCGCAATTTCTTCGAGACCCGGGTCATCGAGTATCAGACCGGCGGCGCCTTGTCCTGGGACTGATGAAGCTCAGGCCATCCCCCCATGCTGGTGCCCATGCAACCGTGGCTTCGCTGCTGACCGCGGTCCAGGTTCCCTGTCCGTCATGTTTCTCATTGCAAGTACTGATGCACCGCCTTCGGAAACGGTGTGCAGGCTTGCTTCACCATTCGCTGCGCCCTGCTTGGGCCGACATGCCATGGCATGCGGCGCTCGCATGAGGCTGGCGAATCTCCGCGCTGTATCGAGCGGCGCGGTGCTCTTTGCAACTTGATCAAGGAGATCGTTATGGCAACTGCGAAGAAGGCCGCCCCGGCTAAGAAGGCCGCACCGGCGAAGAAGGCTGCGCCCGCCAAGAAGGCCGCACCGGCGAAGAAGGCCGCACCGGCGAAGAAGGCCGCACCGGCGAAGAAGGCCGCACCGGCCAAGAAGGCGGCACCGGCGAAGAAGGCCGCACCGGCCAAGAAGGCGGCACCGGCGAAGAAGGCGGCACCGGCGAAGAAGGCGGCACCGGCCAAGAAGGCGGCACCGGCCAAGAAGGCGGCTGCCAAGAAGGCGCCTGCAGCCAAGAAGCCCGCAGCCAAGAAGCCTGCAGCCAAGAAGGCTCCTCCCGCGCCCGCTGCCCCTGCGGCCCCTGCCCCTGCGGCCAAGACGGCCCTCAGCCCGGCTGCGGCCTGGCCGTTCCCGACCGGCAGCAAACCCTGATCCCTTTGGGGCGTGGGCGGTGCACAACCGCCCATGATGTGTGCCCAGCATGACCCGGCCTCGGCCGGGTCATTTTGCTGGTGCGCGGCCTGGTGCCGGACGCGCAGGGCAGAGTCGTGACCCGAAGAACGCGGGCGCTGGATCAGGCCTGGGTCCAGGCGGGGTCGACCGGATGGTTCTGGCCTCCCCGGCATGCGATCTTGGCAGCGCCCAGGCGGTTGCCCAGTGCCACGCAACGCTGCAGGGGCCATCCCTGCTCCAGGCCGTACAGCAGCGCGCCTCTGAATGCGTCGCCGCAACCGGTCGGGTCGATCACTTCCGTCGCCGCGATGCCGGGCACGTGTTCCTTTCGGCCCTGCACCCAGATGTCGCAGCCTTGCGCGCCCAGCGTGACCACCACGCCGGCCAGGTGCGATGTCGATAGCGACTCCAGCGAATGGCCGGTGCGATCGCACAGCATCTTCGCCTCGTAGTCGTTCACGGCCACCCAGCGGGCCTGGGCGATGAACTCGCGCAGCTCTGCACCATCGAACATGGGCAGGCCCTGACCCGGGTCGAACACGAACGGGATACCCGCCTGGTGCAGCTGGCGCGCATGGCGCAGCATGGCGTCGCGTCCGTCGGGCGCAATGATGGCGACCTTGAGGTCGGTCCGCTCGGGGACCGCCGTTTCGCCGGCCATTTGCATGGCGCCCGGATGGAAAGCCGTGATCTGGTTGTTGTCGGTGTCCGTGATGATGATGGCCTGGGCGGTGTAATGGTCCTCCACACAAGAGACCAGCGAGGTGTCCACCCCCCAGGAGCGGATGCGCTCCAGGTAGTCGCCGCCATCATTGCCGATGGCGGCCATGACGACCGGATCGCCCCCCAGCTTGCGAAGGTTGTAGGCGATGTTGCCCGCGCAGCCGCCGAACTCACGCCGCAGTTCGGGCACCAGGAAGGACACGTTCAGGATGTGCAGTTGCTCGGGCA
>JBMLPD010000299.1:0-21087 GCA_049242285.1 Rubrivivax sp. | reverse complement strand
GCTTCTCAGGCCACGGCATGCAGCAGGCCCCGGCCGTGGGCAGCGCGCTGGCCGCGCTGATCGCGGGCGGCACCAGCTCCGCCCCGTCGCTGGACGGGATCCATCCGCGCCGCGTGGCCGAGGGCCGGCCGATCCTGGAGCGCAACATCATCTGACCCCGCGCAACAGGCCCCAGGTGAAGCCCGATTGAATCTGCGGCAACGCTGAGGCCGAATCGCACGCACGCCTTCGCGGAGCCTGGCATGACTTCAGACACCCGCCCCCACGCGCACCCCCCGCAAGCGACAACCCCCGGCAGGGGCGAGCCCCCAGCGCCCGGCAACGCCCTGCCTGCCCTCAACACCCTGCGCTGGTCCGACCCGCTGCGCTGGCTGGCCCTGGGCTGGCGCGACTTCATCCGCGCGCCCGGCATCGGCGTGTTCTACGGCCTGGTGTTCATGGTCATGGGCTGGGCGCTGCTGAAGGTCTACGAGCACGCGCCGGCCTACACGCTGGCGCTGTCTGCCGGCTTTCTGCTCATGGGCCCCTTCCTGTGCCTGGGGCTGTACCGCGTGAGCCAGCGGCTGGAGGCCGGCCAGAAACCCGACCTGGGCGACAGCCTGCTGGCCTGGGACACACGTACCGGGCAGCTTGCCATCTTCGGCTTCGTGCTGCTGGTGCTGGAGATGCTGTGGGGACGCGCCACCCTGGTGGTGTTTGCCGTGAGCTTCGACGGCATGCCGGATTTCAAGGGCTCGTTGCGGGCCCTGCTGGACCCGGCCCACATCGGGTTCACCATCGCCTGGGCGGCCGTGGGCGCCTTGTTCGCCGGGCTGATCTTTGCCGTGAGCGTCATCTCCATCCCCATGATCCTGGACCGGCAAACCGACGCCATCACCGCCGGCCTGACCAGCATGCGTCTGGTGCTCAGCCAGACGGGCGTGATGCTGTGGTGGGGCGCGCTGATCGCCGGCATCACCATGCTGGCCCTGCTGCCCTGGTTTGCCGGCCTGCTGCTGGCCGGCCCGGTGATCGGGCATGCGTCCTGGCATGCGTACCGGGCGGCGGTGGGCAAGCCGGTCAAGGCCGCTGCAGCCGCGCCGTCAGGCGGGCCTTCGCCGCCCTGAACGGGCTCGCGGCGCAGCCATCGCCCGCAGCAGGGCCAGCGTCTGCGGGGCACGGCCGGCGGCCCCGCATTCCCGCCCCGCATTCCCGCCCCGCGATGACGCCCCACCTCCGCAAGCCCACCAGGGCCTGCACGGCGCCCTCCAAGCGCAGGGTTCCGGGATCGACGCCGCCGCGCCCCGTTCGGGCTGCGCCTGTCGAAGCCCTGCGACAAGCTGGGGGCAAACGGCAAGGCTCCGCGCAAACGGTCCACAGTCCTCAGGGCAGCAAGACGGTGCAGCCCGTGGTCTTGCGCGACTCCAGGTCGCGGTGGGCCTGGGCCACCTCGGCCAGGGGGTAGCGCTGGTCGATGCGGATCTTGACATGGCCGCTGGCCACGACCGCGAAGAGGTCATCGGCCATGGCCTGGCAGCGCTCACGCGTGGCGATGTGGGTGAACAGGGTCTGGCGCGTGACGTACAGCGAGCCCTTGGCGCCGAGGATGCCCGGCGCAAAGGGCGGCACCGGCCCGGAGGCGTTGCCAAAGCTCGCCATCAGGCCGAAGGGGCGCAGGCACTCCAGGCTCTTGTCCCAGGTGTCCTTGCCCACGGAGTCATAGACCACCTTCACGCCCTGGCCGCCCGTGATGTCCTTGACGCGGGCCGCGAAGTCTTCCCGGGAGTAATCGATCATCACGTCCGCGCCATGGTCCAGCGCGAGCCGGCACTTGGCCGCGCTGCCGGCCGTGCCGATGAGGCGCAGGCCCAGGGCCTTGGCCCACTGGCAGGCGATCAGGCCCACCCCGCCGGCGGCGGCGTGGAAGAGGATGAAGTCGCCCGGCTCCAGCCCCTCCACGGGGAGGGTGCGCTTGAGCAGGTACTGCGCTGTCAGACCCTTGAGCATCATGGCCGCGCCGGTCTCGAAGCTGATGGCCTCAGGCAGCTTGCACACCGTCTTGGCGGGCATCACGCGCACCTCGCTGTAGCTGCCCGGCGGGTTGCTGGCGTAGGCCGCGCGGTCGCCCACCTTCAGGTGCGTGACGCCTGCGCCCACGGCTTCCACCACGCCGGCGCCTTCCATGCCGAGCGTGAGCGGCAGCGGGTTGGCGTACAGGCCCGTGCGCTGGTAGACATCGATGAAGTTCAGGCCGCAGGCGTGGTGGCGGATCCGGATCTCGCCGGGGCCGGGCTCGCCGATGGCCGTGTCGGGCAGGTCGATGAGCTGCATCTGCTCGGGGCCGCCGAAGGCGGTGATCTGGATGGCGCGGGGCATGGGTTCTCCGGAAAGGGGCAGTTTGAGACGCGCTTGGGCCCGGCGCCGGCCAGGCTCGCGGGCGGGAGCGTAAGCCATGCGCGCGGGCACCGCAGTGCGCGGCTGCAAAGCGCGGCCGGCGCAGTCGGTTGATCCGGCCCGGACGCGCTGCGTGGCACCATGCAGCCCATGAAACTCACGCCGCGCCTGGTGCTGGTCCTGACCACGCCGCCCCTGCTGTGGGCCGGCAACGCGGTGGTGGGCCGTCTGATGGTGGGCCAGGTGCCTCCGCTCACGCTGAACTTCCTGCGCTGGGTGCTTGCGCTGGCGCTGCTGCTGCCGCTGGCCTGGCGGGCCCTGCTGCCGTTGGCCCGCATCCGGGAACGCTGGCCCTACCTGCTGGCCATCGGCACGCTGGGCGTGGGCGCCTACAACTCGCTGCAGTACCTGGCCCTGGTGACCTCCACACCCATCAACGTCACCCTCGTGGCCTCCAGCCTGCCGGTGTGGACGGTGCTGGTGGGCGCGCTGTTCTACGGCGTGCGGCCCACCCGGCGCGAAGGGGTTGGCGCCGCCCTGGGGCTGGCCGGCGTGGCGCTGGTGGTCAGCCGCGGCGCGTGGGAGACGCTGGTGGCCGTGCGCTTCGTTCCGGGCGACCTGTACGTCCTGCTGGCCGTGATCGGCTGGGCCTTCTACAGCTGGCTGCTGGCGCGGCCACCCGCCCACATGCGGGGCGATCAGCGCCCGGACTGGGACTGGTCCGGCCTGCTGCTCATCCAGACCCTGTTCGGGTTGACGGGATCGACGCTGTTCATGGCCGCCGAGCAGGCCGCCGGTGCGCCTGCCATTCACTGGAGCTGGGGCGTGGCCGCGGCCCTGCTCTACGTGGCGCTGGGCGCCTCGCTGCTGGCCTACCGCTGCTACGGCCTGGCCGTGGCCCAGGCCGGCCCGGCCCTGGCCGCCGTCTTCACCAACCTGACCCCCCTGATCGCCGCGGTGTTGTCGGCCCTGGTCCTGGGCGAATCGCCCCGGCCTTATCACGCCTTGGCCTTCGTGCTGATCGTGGGTGGCATCGTCGTGAGCTCGCGCAAGACCTCATGAACACCGACAAGCCTGCCGCGGGCGACGAAGCCTTCGAGCGCGCCCGCGCCCGGTTCGTCGCCGGCAATGCGGCTTTCGAAGCGGGCGATCCGGCGACCGCAGAACGGCACTATCTGGCCTCGCTGGAGGCCTGGCCGGGGCGCCCTTCGACCCTGGTGAATCTGGCCGCCACGCGGCTGAAGCTCGGCCGGCCGGCACAGGCCGTGGAACCGCTGCGTGCCGCCCTGGCCCGCCAGCCTGACGATGGCCCCGCCTGGCACCACCTGGGCGCCGCGCTGCTGGAGTTGACGCAGCACGAACAGGCCCTGCAGGCGCTGGACCGCGCCCTCGCGCTGGGCATCCAAGGCCCTGCCGCCCACCACCGGCGCGGGCTGGCGCTGGTGGGGCTGGAGCGGCCGCTGGAGGCGGTGCAGGCGTGGGAGCAGGCCCTGAGCATGGACGAACGGTTCGTCAGCGCCTGGGTGGACCTGGGTTCCCTGATGCGCGACCTGGGCCGCCCCGATCGCGCGCGCCAATGCCTGAAGCGGGCGCTGGCGCTCGGCGCCCGCGACCCCCTGGTTCACTTTCAGCTGGCAGGTCTGGAAGACAGCGGTCCCACGCCAGAAGCCCCGCCGCCGGCGTACGTCGAGCAGCTGTTCGACAGCTATGCCCACGCGTTCGACGAACACCTGGTGCAGCGCCTGGGCTACTGCGCACCGCAAGTGCTGGCCGGGGGCCTGCAGCGGCTGAGCCCCGGGCGCTTCCGCCACGCCCTGGACCTGGGCTGCGGCACAGGCCTGTGCGCCGCGCCGCTGAGCGCGCTGGTGGACCGGCTGGACGGCGTGGACCTCTCCGGCGGCATGCTGGACAAGGCGCGCGCCCTCGGCCGCTACACCGAACTGGTGCAGGCCGACGTGGGGGCCCATCTGCGGCACACACCGCACCGCCACGACCTCATCGTCGCGGCCGACGTCTTCATCTATGTCGGGGCGCTGGAGGCCAGCTTCAGCGGCATCGCCCGGTCACTCACCGAAGGCGGCGTGTGCTGCTTTTCGGTGGAAGCCTGTGAAAACGGCCGCGACTACGTGCTGCGGCAAAGCCTGCGCTACGCCCACTCCGCCGCCTACCTTCAGCGGCTGGCCCTCAGCCACGGTCTGCAGATCATGGCCCTGGAAGCCCACCCCCTGCGCCATGACGAGCGTGAAGCGGTGCAGGGGCTGTACGCCTGGATGCGCAAGACGGTCCCCGGGGAAGGTCAGAACGTCCCGGGATAGGCGCCGCCGTCGGTCAGGATGTTCTGGCCGGTGATGTAGCCGGCGTGCACGCTGCACAGGAAGGCGCAGGTGCGGCCGAACTCCTCAGAGGTACCCAGCCGCTGTGCGGGGATGGACACGCGGCGGGCGTCGATCACCTCCTGCGTGGTCTGGCCGGTCCTGGCAGCGGTGGCGGCCGAGGTGCTTCGCACGCGGTCGGTGTCGAAGCAGCCCGGCAGCAGGTTGTTGACGGTGACGTTGGCGCCGGCCAGGCGCTTCTGGCGCGCCAGCCCGGCAATGAAGCCGGTCAGCCCGCTGCGCGCGCCGTTGCTCAGGCCGAGGATGTCGATGGGCGCCTTCACCGCGCCGGACGTGATGTTGATCACCCGGCCGAAACCGCGCTCGGCCATGGCATCGACCGTCGCCTTGATGAGCTCGATGGGTGTGAGCATGTTGGCGTCCACCGCCTTGATCCAGTCCTCGCGGCCCCAGTCGCGGAAGTCCCCCGGCGGTGGTCCGCCCGCGTTGTTGACCAGGATGTCCACCCGGGGGGCGGCCGCCAGGGCTGCCGCGCGGCCCTCGGGTGTGGTGATGTCGCCCGCCACGGCCACCACCTGCACGGCGCCGTGCAGCGCGCGCAGCTCCGCGGCCGTGGCCTCCAGCGCCTCCCGGCCGCGGGCGGTGATCACCACGTTCACGCTCTCGCCCACCAGCGCCTGTGCGCAGCCCTTGCCCAGCCCCTTGCTGGCTGCACACACCAGCGCCCACTTGCCTGCGATGCCCAGATCCATGTGGCTTGACTCCTTGAGCCCCCGCAGGGGCGGTTGACGATGGCCGGGATTGTCAGCGCGGGGCGGGTACGGCGCCTGCCGACAGCGGCAGGGCCCACAGGCCCAGGTGGCTGGCCGAGACGCGCTCGCGCCCGGGCTGCCCCCGATGGATGGGCCGGTTCAGCACCTGCGGACGGCCATCGGGGCCTTGCACCACCAGGGTGCTGGTGCCGCCGCCGTCCAGGTTCAGGCCGTCTGACGCTCCCAGCGCGGCCAGCAGTTCGGCCAACTCCGCCAGGCTCACTCCCAGGCTGAAACCCGGCTGCCGGCCATCGACGACCAGCAGCAACAGGTGCCGGCCGTCGCCCGTGATGCCCACGGCCGTGCGCGGGTGAAGCGCGGCGGTGGGGGCAGCCGTCACCCCGGACGCCGGGCTGAACTGGGCCCGGCCCTGACGCAGGACCACGTCAAAGCCGCCCACGGCGTTGTCCACTCCCTCCAGATCAAAGGGGGGCTCCAGGATGCGGGCACTGCCGTCGCGCATGAGCGCCAGGGCGGGATAGCGCCTGGCCTGCCCTGACACGAGACGGCCCTGGCTGACATGCAGGCCGGCGATGTCCAGCAGGCTGCCCTCCTCGTCCACCACGGGCCCGAAGGGGGCTGCGTTGATCGCGAGTTGCAGGCCGTGCTCGCGCAGGAAGCTGCTGGTCAGGCGCCCCACGGTCTCGCCCACATGCCGGCCCGGCGGCGCCAGCGGCGCGGCGTCAGGGGCGGCAGGCGGCGTGGCCAGCCAGCTCAGACCCGGCGCACGCAGGTCCACGCGGGCAGCCACCAGGGACAGTTGACGGGGTCGGACAAGCTCCAGCTGCGTCAGCTCCACACCCTGGAAGCGTGGGCTCCAGACCGGCCTGATCGGTGCTGCAAGCGCAGCCCCGGGTGCCGACGCCGCAGGGGCAGACTCGGCAACGGAACGCTGCTCGGCAGGGGCCAGCCCGCCGGCGCCTGGGGGTGGGGCGCGATCCTGCGCCGGGACCGTCACCACGACGGCCCCCAGCCCCAGGGCCAGCAGCAAGCCCAGGCCCCCGGCCCGCGGCCGTGCGCCCCCGTCGTGGCGCTTCAGCATCCATCCACCTGTCTGCAAGGCGGCACCCGACGCATGGCCTCGCGCCGGTCGGGCAGCAGTTCCACGGCCGTGGCTCGGCCGGGCGCAAGCCGCAGTTGCAGCGGGCCCACGCGCGCGTGCTCCACCAGCTTCTGGTCCTGCCAGGCGCCATCGATGAAGGCCAGCGCCCGGTACCGGCCCGCAGGCACCGCGGGCGCTCCCCAAAGCGCCGAAGCGCACGCCGTGGCCGGGCCTGGGGCCGGGCAGCCTTGCGGGGCCGTCGCCGCGGCAGCCGGCCCCGGCGCCAAGGGGCCGGGATCCAGGGGCTGCAACACCACGGCGCCAGGCCGCCAGCCTGGGGGAAACCGCGGCGAGTGCGCCGGCCCGCTGCGGGCGTAAAACGCCTGCAGTTCGTCGGCAAAGAGGTCCAGCACGCCCCGGCTGAACCACAGCACGTGCCCGCCCTGACCCAGGCGGCGAACCTGCGCCATGCTGCCCTGCACTTGGGCCCAGCTCGAGTCGGCACCTTCCCCCACCAGACGGATGCCCGCGACCAGGCGGGCAGGCCGGTAGGCGCCCGCGGCCTTCACCGCGTCCGTCTGGGCCTGCCAGGTGGACTCGAAGGCCGGCAGGCTGAGCCGGTAGGCCTGGGGGATGAACTCGTCCCAACCCGGCACGACGAGGCGGGCCCGGGCGTGACGCACGGGCAGCCCTGCCAGACGGTCGGCCGCCGTCCAGGCCGTCCAGCGCGGCCAGTCCAGCAGGTAGTTCTCCCAGGCCCAGGGGTGCACCGCCGGGCTCAGCGACAGGACGAGGCCGGGACGACGCGCGCGCAATTCCTGCACGAACCAGCGCGCCGCCTCGTCAACCTTGTCCGCACGCCAGCGCATCCAGGCGGGGTCGTGCGGGTCATCCGGTGGTGAGGCTCCGCCATGTTCCCGGGCATAGACCTGCCGGGTGTAGGCGTCGTAGCCCATGGTCACGTGGGGCCAGACGATGCGGTCGTCCAGTTGCACGCCGTCCAGGTCGTAGCGGTCCACCGCCTCGAGCATGAGGTCCAGCAGGAACTCCCGGGCCTGCGGGTGCAGCGGGTTGAGCCAGACAAAGCCGTTGGGCGCCACCTCGCGGCCCTGGCGGTCCAGGCTGAGCCAGTCGCGCTTGAGGCTTCGCAGAGGATTGAGCGTGGACTGGTGCGCCGCCATGAAGCCGTACTCGAACCACGCAATGGCCACCAGGCCCTGGCGGTGGGCCTCGGTCACGGCCTCGTGCAGCAGATCCCTGGCGTCGGCGCGGCGTACGGCCTCGGTGTCGGACGGATCCTGCGCGGCCCCGGGCGGCCGGCGGTCCAGCCCGATGGCGCGCTGCAGCACGCGGGACGGGAACTGCGTGAAGCCGTTTTTCCAGGCCTCGATGTAGACCGTGTTCAGGCCGATCTCGCGCAGGCGGCGCATGGTCTGCGCGGTGCGCTGCGGCGTGGCCAGGGCGTCGTTGGCGGTGGTGGTGAGCCAGGTGCCCCGCACCTCGGGCACGGAAGGCCCCGCTGCCGGCCCGCCCAGGGGCCGGGCGGCCGCGGCCGGCCTTTCCGGCACACCCGTCACAGCCGCAGGATGGCCCTGCCGGGGCAGCGCATCCTGTCCCGGCACCGGCGGGGACGCCCAGGCCAGCAGCAGGACGCCCAGGCCACGGGCCAGGCATCGAAGGCCCGCCAGACGACGGACCCCGGGCTTCACTGGAAGCGACAGGCCAGGTTCAGGCCGAGGGTGCCGGGCGGGATGTGCACCAGCCCGGTCCCCAGCGCCGGGCCGCCGGCGTTCTGCAGCGACACCCGCTCGCGCTCGGTGGTCAGATTCCGGTCCCACGGCGTGGCATTCCACGGGCCCGCGGCCCGGCCCATGCTGGCGTGAACCCGCGCGTGAGCCAGGCAAGAGTGAGAGGGCACATCGCCCGGATTGTCGGTGCGGTCATGGCCGATCTCTCCCGACCGGCGGCGGTTGATGTCGCACAGCCCTGCCACCCTCGGGCCCAGCCCCCGTGGCGGCCGCACCGGCTCCTGGCCACCATCACCGTTGGCGCGCCAGCCAGGTCACCCCGGCCAGCACCAGCGCGGTGCCGACCACCACCCACGCCGTCAAGGGCTCATCCAGCAGCAGCACCCCCAGCAGGATGGTGACGACCGGACCCACCAGGCCGGCCTGGGAGGTCACGGCGGCGCCCACGCGCTCGATGGCCATCATGACCATCAGCACGGGCGCGAACGTGCAGGCCACGGCGTTCAACACGCTCAGCCACCACACGGCCGCAGGCAGTGCCAGGGCGGTGCCCACGGGGCGCAGCACCAGGTACTGCACGATGCACAGCAGGCAGGCCACCGAGGTGGCCAGCCCGGTCAGGCGCAGCGAGCCCAGGCGCTGCACCTCCTGGCCGCTGTACACCAGGTACACGGCATAGCTCAGCGCCGAACCCAGCACGAGCGCCGAGCCCAGCAGCACGTCAGCACCCTCCAGGCGCAACTCCGCCCCGAAGACCACCAGGATGCCGAGGTAGCTGACCGCAAAGGCCGCCAACTGGCCGCGCGTGACACGGCGGCGAAACAGCACCCAGCCCAGCAGCATCACGAGCGTCGGGTTCAGGTACAGGATCAGCCGCTCCAGGCTGGCGCTGATGTACTGCAGGCCGGCGAAGTCCAGGAAGCTCGCGAGGTAGTAGCCGCTGAAGCCCAGGCCGATGACGACCCGCCAGTCGCGCGCGTCCAGCGGGGCGCGCCCGCGGCCTGCCCACCAGGCCAGCGCCAGGAACAGCGGCAAGGCCAGCAGCATGCGCAACATGATCAGCGTCACCGCATCCACGCCATGCCGGTACGCGAGCTTGACGATGATGGCCTTGCCGGAGAAGGCCGTGGCGCCCGCCAGGGCCAGCAGCAGGCCCGTGACGCGGCGGGCCTGGGCCTCGGGCATGGTTCGGGCCCGGGGGGTCAGAACCCGGCGGCCAGCCCGTCGCGACGCGAATCGCTGGCCGCTGCGTAGCCCTCCACGGCCGGATCGCCCAGGCGCCAGATGAACTGGCCGGCACCGTAGTCCTGGTAGCTGTCGGCAAAGGGCTCCACCCGGTGGCCCATCTCGCGCAGACCGTCGGCCGCGGCCAGGCCCTGCTCGGCGTTGACGGTGCCGCCATGGAAGCGCCAGCGCGGCGCGTCGCAGGCGGCCTGGGGGTTCTGGCGGTAGTCCAGCATGCGCACCAGGGTCTGCAGGTGGCCCTGGGGCTGCATGTCGCCGCCCATCACGCCGAAGCTCATGACGGGCGCGCCGTCGCGGGTGAGGAAGGCCGGGATGATGGTGTGGAACGGCCGCTTGCCCGGGCCCACGGCGTTGGCGCGGCTCTCATCCAGGGTGAAGCCGTGGCCGCGGTTCTGCAGGCTCAGGCCGTAGCCCGGCACCACCACCCCGGAGCCAAAGCCCATGTAGTTGCTCTGGATGAAGCTGATCATCATGCCGCTGTCGTCGGCGGCGGTCATGTAGATCGTGCCGCCCTGCGGGCCGTGGCCGGGGCCGAAGTCCTGCACGCGCCTGGGGTCGATCAGCCTGGCCCGGCTGTCCAGGTAGGCGTCGTCCAGCATCTGCGCCGGCGTGAGCGCCATGGCGCGGGGCTCGCCGACGTAGCGGTAGACATCGGCAAAGGCCAGCTTCATCGCCTCGATCTGCAGGTGCTGCGAGGCCACGCTGTCCACCGGCAGGCTGGCGATGTCGAAGCGGTCGAGGATGCCCAGCGCGATGAGCGCGGCGATGCCCTGCCCGTTGGGCGGAATCTCATGCACGGTGTAGCCGCGGTAGTTCTTGGCAATCGGTGTCACCCACTCGGGCCGGTAGGCGGCGAAGTCGGCCGCGGTCATCGCCCCACCGTGCGCGCGGGCGTGGACCTCGGCGGCGGCGGCCACCTCGCCGCGGTAGAAGGCTTCGCCCTTGCTCTGGGCGATCAGGCGCAGCGTGCGCGCGGCGTCCGGGAAGGCAAAGCGCTCGCCCACGTGCGGGGCACGGCCGTGCGGCAGGAAGGCCTGCGCGAAGCCGGGCTGCGAGGTGATCTCGGGCAGTTCGGCCGCAGCCGTCCACTTGTGCTGCACGATCACCGGCACGCCATAGCCGCGCTCGGCGATCTCGACGGCCGGGGCCAGCAGGTCGGCAAAGGGCAGCTTGCCGTAGCGCTCGTGCAAGGCCATCCAGCCGGCCACGGCGCCGGGCACGGTCACCGAGTCCCAGCCGCGCTTCGGGGGCGCCTTGGCGTCGGCACCGTACTTCCCGCGGAAGTAGCTCGGCGTCCAGGCCGCCGGCGCGCAGCCTGAGGCGTTCAAGCCCTGCAGCGACCGGCCATCCCACAGGATGCAGAACATGTCGGAGCCCAGGCCGTTGCTGCAGGGCTCCACGATGGTCATCATGGCGGCTGCGGCGATGGCGGCGTCCACGGCATTGCCGCCTTGCTGCAGCATCTTCAGGCCCGCCTGCGCGCCCAACGGGTGCGAGGTGGAAACCACATTGCGGGCGAAGACCGGCGAACGCTGGCTGGCGTAGCCGGCCTTCCAATCGAAGGGGTTGCAGATGCTCATCCTGCGATTCTCACTCCGGGCACGCACCGAGCAGGGCGCTCAGGCATCGCACGGGCCGCGCATCACCTCGCAAAGGTGCATCACCGCAGCGCATCACAGCGGCGCGTGGGGCTCTTCGACCAGGGCGTCGGCCACGTAGCGGCGCAACGCCGGGGGCTGCGCGCCGATGTGGAAGGCCAGGCGCTGGGCGCGCAGTTCGGCGTCGAAGGCGGTGAAGCGCTCCATTCGCCGCTGATGCTCCACCCAGTTCTCGTCGACGAAGTATTCGACATACCGGCCCGGCACCGCGGTGTCACGGAACAGGCCCCAGGACAGCGCGCCCTGGCGCAGCCGGGCGCGGCGCGTGCGCTGCATGACACCGGCGAAGTCGGCGGCACGCGCCGGGTCGATCTGGTATTCAACCGTCACCATCACCGGGCCTTCCTCGGGTTCCACGGGAATGGCCGCCTGCGGCATGGAGGCCGGCGGCGCGGGCGTGAAGTCCGGCTCGGCACCGCCCTGCACGCTCAGCCGCCGCGTGACGAACCAGCCGGCCACCCCGAAGCCGGCGGCCGCGAAGAGCGCCGTCTGCACCGAGGTGAGCGCCGCCACCTGCCCCCACAGCAGCGAGCCCGCCGCCACGCCGCCCATCAGGCACACCTGGTAGAGGGACATGCCCCGGGCCCGCACCCAGTCGGGCAGCGCTGTCTGCGCGGCCACGGCCAGCGAATTGGCCACCGAGATCCAGGCCATGCCCAGCACCACCATGGCCGGAATGGCGAACCACACCTCCTGCACCAGCACGATCAGGCAGGACAGCACGGCGTGGCCGATGACGCCTGCGCGCACGAACTCGTCGCGATCGAAACGGGACCGCCAGCGCGGAAAGCACATCGCCGCGATGATTGCGCCCACCCCCAGGCAGGACAGCATGACGGTGAAGGTGGCGGGGCCTCCGCCATGCAGCTCCCGGGCCACCAGGGGCAGCAGGGCCGACAGGCCCGCGCTCTGCAGGAAGAAAAGGAAGATGCGCAGCAGCACGACCTTCAGCCGCCGGGACTGCAGGGCGAAGTTCAAGCCCACCCGCATGGCGCCCACGAAACGCTCGCCCGGCAGCGCGCTGGTGCGGGGCTGCGAGCGCCAGCGCAGGATGAGGCCGAAGGCGACCACGGCCAGCAGGGCATTCAGGGCGAACACCGCCGCCGGGCTCACCGCGGCGATGAGGCCACCGGCCAGCATCGGCCCGACCACGCGCGACAGGTTCATCGACACGCCGTTCAGGGCCAGCGCCGAGGGCAACTGCTCGCGCGGCACGATCTGCGGCACGATGGCCGAGAACACCGGCCAGCGCATGGCCAGGCCGATGCCGTTGGCGAAGGTCAGGGCCAGCAGCAAAGGCGCGGTGAGCAGCCCCGCCAGCGACACCAGCGCCAGCACCAGGGCCACCACCGACACCCACAGTTGCGTAGCGGCGAAGTAACGGCGGCGGTCCACGATGTCGGCCAGCGCCCCGCTGGGCAGGCCGAGCAGGAACACCGGAAGCGTGGAGGCGGCAGACACCAGCGCCACCATCACCGGGCTGGTGGTGAGCGTGGTCATCAGCCAGGCCGCGGCCACGTCGTTCATCCACATGGTCATGTTGGCGGCCAGGTAGGCCAGCCACAGGCCCCTGAACACCGGGCCGCGCAGGGGCTCGAGGGCGGCAGGCAGCGTCATGTCGTCAGCATAGGCGCAAACGGCCGCAGCCGAGGGCCAGCGCACCGACCGTGCAAGCGCACAGGGCTCCGAAGGGCCCTTGCATGCAGATGCCGTCGCTGCGCGAGGGCCTGCCGGCCCCCGCCAGGCGCAGGATCAGTCCTCCTGGAAGGCTTCCTCGCGCTTTTTCTTGATGGACGGCAGCGACACCACCACGATCATCAGCAACGCGGCGATCAACAGCGCAGCGGACAAGGGCCGGCTGACGAAGGTGGTCCAGTCCCCGCGCGACAGCAGCAGCGCCCGGCGCAGGCTCTCTTCCATCATGGGCCCGAGGATGAAGCCCAGCAGCAGGGGCGCCGGCTCACACCCGAGCTTGTAGAAGAAGTAGCCCACGATGCCGAAGGCCGCCGCCATGAACACGTCGAAGTTGTTGTTGTTCAGCGTGTACAGGCCGATGCCGCAGAACACCATGATGGCCGGGAACAGGAAGCGGTAGGGCACCGTCAGCAGCTTGATCCAGATGCCGATCAGCGGCAGGTTCAGGATGATGAGCATCAGGTTGCCCACCCACATGGAGGCGATCAGGCCCCAGAACAGCTGCGGGTTGCTCGTCATCACCTGCGGGCCGGGCTGGATGCCCTTGATCGTCATGGCGCCCACCATCAGCGCCATCACCGCATTGGGCGGGATGCCCAGCGTCAACATGGGGATGAAGGAGGTCTGCGCACCGGCGTTGTTGGCGCTCTCGGGCCCGGCCACGCCGCGGATGTTGCCCTGGCCAAAGGGCACCTCCCCGGGACGTCCCCTGCTCTTCTTCTCCAGCGTGTAGGCGGCGAAGGCCGCCAGCAGAGCCCCGCCCCCGGGCAGCACGCCCAGCACAGAACCCAGGGCCGTGCCACGCAGCACGGCGGGCGCGGCGTCCCTGAAGTCCTGCCTGGTGGGCCACAGGCCCTTCACATCCTTGGTGAAGACCTCACGGTGCTCGGCCGGGCGGCTCAGGTTCATCATGATCTCGCCAAAGCCGAACACCCCCATGGCGATGGCCACGAAGCCGATGCCGTCGGTCAGCTCCGGGATGTCGAAGCTGTAGCGCGGCACGCCAGAGATCACGTCGGTGTTGATCTGGCCCAGCAGCAGGCCCAGCAGGATCATCGCGATGGCCTTGATCAGCGAGCCCGAGGCCAGCACCACGGCGCCGATGAGGCCCAGCACCATGAGCGAGAAGTACTCGGCAGGCCCGAACTTGAAGGCCAGCTCGGTCAGTGGCGGCGCGAAGGCCGCCACGATCATGGTGGCCACGGTACCGGCGAAGAACGAGCCCAGACCCGCAGCCGCCAGCGCAGCGCCGGCGCGGCCCTTGCGCGCCATCTGGTAGCCGTCGATGGCCGTGACCACGGAGCTCGACTCGCCCGGCACGTTGATCAGGATGGCCGTGGTGGAGCCGCCGTACTGCGCGCCGTAGTAGATGCCCGCCAGCATGATGAGCGCAGGCGTGGCGTCCAGGGCGTAGATGCTGGGCAGCAGCATGGCGATGGTGGCCACGGGGCCCAGGCCGGGCAGCACGCCGATGAGCGTGCCCAGCAGGGCACCGCCGAAGGCGTACAGGATGTTCTGCAGGGTCAGCGCCGTCTGGAATCCCAGCGCCAGGTTGTTGAGCAATTCCATCTCGGACCCCTCAATTCGCGCCCAGGAACGACGGCCACAGCGGGATCGTCAGGCTCAGACCCCAGATGAAGATGGCCCAGGAAAACACGGTCAGCACGATCGAGTTGATGACCACCTCGACGAGGTGGAACTCATCGCCTGCACAGCTTGCAATGAGCACCAGCAAGGGCAGGGAGATCACCATCCCGAGCTTGGGAAGTGCCAGACCGAAGACCACGATGCCCAGGGTGATCAGCAGCAAGGGACGCCAGGCGATCTTGCCGATGCTCTCGTCGCCCGCAGGCTTGACCGCCATCGCCTTGATCAGGATCAGCGCCCCGAGGATGGCCAGGAGGATGCCCAGGCCGAACGGGAAATAGGCCGGCCCGGGGCGGGCGGCGCTGCCGAAGTTGTAGTTCGTGGCGCCCCAGGCGAATCCGATGCCCATCACGATGAACATCAGCCCCGACCAGAAGTCTTTCTGGTTCTTGATTTGCACGTTGAATTCCTTGAAAGGGAGTTTCGCTCCGGCGGAACGCTTGGCGGCGGATTTTAGGGAGGCAGTCTCAGCGCATGGCTGTGGTTTCCACGTAAGCGCCCCAAGCGCGGGAATACCCTGAGTGCCCGCCAGGCTCACTCAGGGCGCCAGGGGTTCACCATGCGCAGCCACTTGCGCGCGGGCAGCCCCTGGGGGGCGAAGCGCCGCTCCAGCTCCTGCGCTCGCTGCTCCAGCGTGGCGCGCTCGGGCACCCGCACGCCGCGCGCGGCCACCACCACCGAGTTGCCTTCCCGGGTGGGCCGCAACTGCCACACCTGATCCGTGCCGAACACCCGCGCGATGCGGGCCGCACTGCGCTGGAAACTCGCATCCCGGCCAAAGAGGTTCACGGCCATCAAGCCTTGGTCGCACAGCACCTGACGGCAGCCTGCGTAGAAGTCCTCACCATCGAGCACTGGCGCGGCGGCGTCCTGGTCGTACAGGTCCACGTGCAGCAGGCGCACGCCGGCAGCCTCCTCGGGCCGCCGCAGCCAGGCACCGGCGTCGCCCAGCCACACCCGGAAACGATCGCCCTCGTCGGGCAGACGGAACCAGGCGCGGCAGGCAGCCACCACCTGCGGGTTCAGCTCCACCACCGTGGTGTCCCACTTGAGGGCCTGGCAGGTGAAGCGGCTCAGGGCGCCGGCGCCCAGGCCCAGTTGCACCGCTCGCTGTCCGGCGTCGTCCAGGTCCTGCGTGGGCAACCACAGCAGCACGGCCAGCATGCGCTGCACGTACTCCAGTTCCACGTGCTGGGGCCGGGCGATGCGCATGGCCCCCTGCACCCAGGGCGTGCCCAGGTGCAGGTAGCGCACCCCGCCGTGCTCGGAGATGCCCGCCTCGGGCAGGGGAGGCATAGGGGGTGCCATGGGTTCGGATCTCTCAGGAAAGGATGGGGCTTGCGCACAGGGCGGCCAGGCGCGGCAGAGCGGCACAGGCATTGCCTGTCGTCAACGCTGCAGTCTCGTCCAGAGACCAACCGCGCAACCCGGCCAGGGTTTGGGCGATGCGCGGCAGTTCGGCCGGTTCATTGCGGGCCTGTGCCCGCCCTTCGCGGCGCTGCTGTGCGCTGCGGTACAGCCACTGGGGCGGGATGTCGGGGGCGTCGGTCTCCAGCACCAGCGCCTGGCTGGGCAGATCCACCGCCAGGCGGCGGATCTGCAGCGCCCGCTCGTGCGTCATGGCACCGCCAAAACCCAGCTTGAAACCCCGACGGACGAACTCGTCCGCCTGCTGCGCACTGCCGTTGAAGGCGTGCGCGATGCCCCCCGCCACGGGCACACGCCGCAGCCCCGCCAGCAGGGCATCGGCCGAGCGCCGCACGTGCAGGATCACCGGCAGGCCGGCGTCACGTGCCAGCTTGAGTTGCGCCAGGTAGAAGGTCTGCTGCCGCTCGTGGTCCAACCCAGGCACGAAGTGGTCCAGGCCGATCTCGCCCACGGCCACCAGGCGCGGGTCGCCGGCATGCTCGCGCAGGGCTTGCGCCAGGCGGTCCAGGTCTTCCCCGGTGGCCGTCCCCGTGTACAGCGGGTGGATGCCCAGGGCGTAGGCGGTACCGTGCTGATGCGCCAGGGCCCGGACGCGGCCGAAGTGCGCCGCCTCCACGGCCGGCACCACCCACATGTGCACCCCCGCGGTGCGGGCCCGCGCCACCACGGCGTCGCGGTCGGCATCGAACTCGGGGGCATCCAGGTGGCAATGGGTGTCGATCCACATGGTTGCCATGATGCACGTTCGGCGCCATCGTGTTACCGTCTTCGCACATCTTCGAGGCCGTGCCTTTGAACCGCAGGACCCCCCTCTACAGCCCGTCGACCCGCACCGGGGCCCCTGCGCCGGAGCTGCGCCCTTCAGCGCAGCCTGCGGCCGATACCGGGCAGGCCTCGCACAGGCCCCGCCCGCCTGGCGTGGCGGGCAGCGCGGAAGTTGCAGCAGTGCCCCGCAGGTTCCCGCGCCTGGAGCGAGTGCGGCAGTGGGCGCGGCGGCACCCTGCGCCGCTGTGGTCGATGGGGGGCGCGCTGATGGCCACGGCGGCCATGATGCTGGTGCCGGGCCTGAACGGCCGGCACCGCGCACTCACCCAGGACGACATCGACGCCGCGGTGCGCCACAGCCTGGACAAGGAGCCCCTGCCCTCGGCCTACGCCAAGGCGGCCGAGGCCATTGCGCCGTCCGTGGTGCGTGTGATCGGCCTGATGGACGAGAGGGACGACGGCGAGGACAGCGCCGAGTTGAACGCCGAGAAAAAGGCCATGGACCGCAGCCTGGGCACGGGCGTGGTCATCCTGGACAACGGCACCATCCTGACCAATCTGCACGTGGTGCAAGGGGCGCGGCGCATCAAGGTGCGCTTTCACAACGGACACGAGTCCGAGGCGCAGCTGATCAACATCCAGCCCGAGAACGACCTGGCCGTGCTCAAGGCGCACTCCCTGCCCGACGACCTGGAGGCCGCTACCATGCGCTCCACCTCAGACCTGCGCCCGGGCGACCAGGTGGTGGCCGTGGGCCACCCCTTCGGCATCGGCCCCAGCGCGAGCGCAGGCGTGGTGTCCGGCCTGCGGCGCGAGTTCCGCGATCCCGAGGGCAAGAAGATGCTCACCAACCTCATCCAGTTCGACGCCGCGGCCAACCCAGGCAACTCCGGCGGCCCGCTGGTCACCATGGACGGGCACGTGGTGGGCATCGTCACCGCCATCCTCAACCCCACCGAGGCCCGCACCTTCATCGGCATCGGCTTTGCCGTGCCCATCGAGAACGCGGCCAGCGCCGTGGGCATGCCGCCCTTTTGACGCCGCCCCGATCATCACGCTCACGCCGCCGCCGCACATCGGCGCCCGGCTTCCCGCAAAGGCTTCTGACATGTCCGACCCCGCCGAGCCCACCGCCGCCCTGATGGAGCGCGTCCTGTACGAAGTCAAGCGCGTGGTCGTCGGACAGGACCGCTTCCTCGAGCGCGTGCTCATCGCCATGCTCGCGCAAGGCCACCTGCTGGTGGAGGGCGTGCCGGGCCTGGCCAAGACGCTGACCGTCAAGACCCTGGCGCGCGCCATTCGCGGCAGCTTCGGCCGCATCCAGTTCACGCCCGACCTGGTGCCGGCGGACCTGATCGGCACACGCATCTACAACCAGAAGACGGGCGAGTTCGGCACCGCACTCGGGCCGGTGTTTGCCAACCTGCTGCTGGCCGACGAGATCAACCGTGCACCGGCCAAGGTGCAGAGCGCGCTGCTGGAGGTGATGCAGGAGCGCCAGGTCACCATCGCAGGGCAGAGCCACCGCGTGCCCGAGCCCTTCGTCGTGATGGCCACGCAGAACCCCATCGAGACCGAAGGCACCTACCCGCTGCCCGAGGCGCAGGTGGACCGCTTCATGATGAAGGTGCTGGTGGACTACCCCACCGAGGAAGAAGAGTTCGTGATCGCGCAACGCGTCACCGGCCCGGCCGTGCAGGTGCATGCCGTGGCCGACACCGACGCCCTGGCCGCCCTGCAGCGCGAGTGCCGCGAGGTCTATGTCGATCCATCGCTCATCTCCTATGCCGTGAAGCTGGTGAGCGCCACGCGTCAGCCCGCACGCCACGGGCTGCCAGGCCTGACCAAGTTCATCACCTGCGGTGCCAGCCCGCGCGCCACCATCGGGCTGATCGAGGGCGCCCGGGCACTGGCGCTGCTGCGCGGCCGCCGCTACGCCCTGCCCGAGGACATGGCCGACCTGGTGCCTGACGTGATGCGCCACCGTCTGGTGCTGAGCTACGAGGCCCTGGCCGAGGGCCGCACGGCTGACGACATCGTGCGCGAGGTGATGGCGGCCGTGCCCATGCCGGACAAGCCCATGCAGCATGCGCCATCCGAACCGCCGCCAGCGTCCACCGACGCGCCAGCGGGCACCGGAGCCGGCAGTGCCTGACCCGGGCTCGCCCGACGCCCTGCTGCGCCGCCTGGAGTGGACGGTGCTCAAGCGCCTGGACGGCCTGTTGCAGGGCGACTGGCGCACGCTGCGGCGCGGCCACGGCGTGGACCTGGCCGATCTGCGGGAGTACCAGTTGCATGACGATGTGCGCCACATCGACTGGAACGTCACCGCGCGGCTGCAGGTGCCCCACGTGCGCCAGTTCACCGAAGACCGGGACCTCACCGCCTGGTTTCTGCTGGACCTGTCGGGCAGCGTGGACTTCGGCTCCTGCGACGTCACCAAGCTCGGCATGTCTGAAGGCTTCGTGGCGGCACTGGCCCGGGTGCTGACGCGTCATGGCAACCGCGTGGGGGCGCTGCTGTACGGTTCGCACGTGGACACGGTGCTGCCGCCCGGCAGCTCGCGCACGCACGTGCTGAACCTGCTGGCGCGCATGCGCGAGCCGCGGCCCCGGCGCCGGGAGGCCCTGCCCACCGGTGCGGGCCAGAAGAAGTCCGCCCCGCCCGATACCGCCACCTCGCTGGCCGAACTGCTGCACCAGGCCGAGGCCACGCTGAAGCGGCGCAGCCTGGTGTTCGTGGTCTCGGACTTCATCAGCACGGCGGGCTGGCAGCCCGCGCTGTCACGGCTGGCGCAGCGACACGAGGTCTTGGCCGTGCGCCTGCTGGACCCGCTGGAGATGGTCCTGCCCGAGATCGGCCTGGTCACCGTGGAAGATGCCGAGACCGGCGAGCAGCTCTTCATCGACAGCGCCGACCCCGCCTTCCGCGAGCGCTACGCCGCCCTGGCGCAGGCGCAGGAGGCACAGTTGCGCGAGGCCCTGGGCGCCAGCGGCGTGGACGTGCTGGAGCTGTCCACTGAAGACGATCTGCTGGACGCGCTGCTGCGTCTTTGTGACCTGCGGCGCCAGCGCGCACGGCTGAAGACGCCCGTGCGCTTTCCCGCCGCGTTCCAGCGCGCCCGCAAACCCACTGCACAGGCCCGAACATGAGCTTCCAATGGCCGAGCCTGCTGTGGGGCCTGCTGCTGGTGCCGGCCCTGGCAGGTGCCTACTGGTGGCTGCTGCGCCGCCGCCGGCGCAGCACCGTGCGCCTGGCCAGCATCGCCGTGGCCAGAGCCGCGCTGGGCCCCGGCCCCGGCTGGCGGCGCCACGTGCCACCCGCCCTGATGCTGGCGGCCATCACGGCCCTGCTCGTCGCCGCGGCGAGGCCCATGGCCGTGGTGAACCTGCCGCTGTCGCAGCGCACCATCATGCTGGCCATGGACGTCTCGGGCTCCATGCGCGCCACGGATGTGAAGCCCAGCCGCATCGTGGCCTCGCAAGAGGCGGCCAAGGCCTTCGTCAACTCGCTGCCGCGCGACGTGAAGGTGGGCATCGTGTCCTTCGCCGGCACCGCCGCCGTGGTGCAGGCCCCCACGGTCAGCCGCGAGGACATCATCGCCGCCATCGACCGTTTCCAGCTCCAGCGCGGCACCGCCACCGGCAGCGGCATCGTGCTGTCCCTGGCCACTCTGTTCCCGGAAGACGAGATCGAGATCTCGCAGATCACCGGCCAGCGCAACATGCCCAGGCCCCTGGGCGAGAACAAACCCAGGAAGGAGTTCAAGCCCGTGGAGCCGGGCTCCTACAACTCCGCAGCCATCATCATGCTCACTGACGGGCAGCGCACCACCGGGCCCGACCCGCTGGACGCCGCCAAGATGGCCGCGCAGCGCGGCGTGCGCGTGTACACCGTGGGCGTGGGCACGACCTCGGGCGAGACCATAGGCTTCGAGGGCTGGAGCATGCGCGTGCGGCTGGACGAGGAGACGTTGAAGAACATCGCGGTGTTGACGCAAGCCGAGTACTTCTACGCCGGCTCCGCGCAAGACCTGCTGAAGGTCTACGAGTCCCTGTCCAGCAAGCTGGTGGTGGAGCGCAAGGAAACCGAGATCACCGCGCTGCTGGCGCTGCTGGCCGCGGCGCTCGTGGCCGCGGGCGCAGGCCTGGGGGTGTGGTGGTTCGGGCGGGTGGCGTGAGCCCCTGACCTGTGCGGGTGTCGAGCCCTCCGGCGGGCTCGGGGTGACCCGTTGACAGGCTCAGGTCAGGCAGGCCAGAGCTGGCCGTCCTGGCGGGTCGTGTCATACATCCCCGTTCGGGCTGAGCCTGTCGAAGCCCTGTGCAAAGCGCGGGGCTACCC
>JBMLPD010000298.1:0-2326 GCA_049242285.1 Rubrivivax sp. | reverse complement strand
GACGGCCTGCCGGCCTACGACGCGGCCATGATGACGCAGAGCCTGGCCACGGCGCGCTACTACGAGGCCGCGCGCGACGCCTGCGGGCAGGCCAAGCTCGTGGCGAACTGGGTGATGGGTGAGATCTCCAGGCGGCTGAACGCGCAGGGCGGCAGCATCGAGCAGGCGCCGGTGGCGCCGGCCACGCTGGCACGGCTGATCGGCCGGGTGGTGGATGGCACGGTGTCGAACAATGGTGCGCGCCAGGTGTTCGACGCGCTGTGGGCCGGTGAATCAGCCGATGTCGATGCGCTGATCGAGGCCAGAGGCCTGAAGCAGATGAACGACACCGGCGCCCTGGAGGCCATCGTCGAGGCCGTGCTGGCGGCCAACGGGAAGTCGGTGGCGGAATTCCGCGCCGGCAAGGACAAGGCTTTCAACGCCCTGGTCGGTCAGGTGATGAAAGCCAGCCAGGGCAAGGCCCATCCGGCCCAGGCCGGCGAGTTGCTGCGGCGCAAGCTGGGCTGAGGCCCGGCCCCGCGGGCCGGCCTCACTTCCGGGGCGCCTCCGCGCGGTCTGCCGCCGCGCGGGCCGCAGCCTCGGCGGAGCCCCCTTCCAGCGCTCCCATCGAGCCGGGCGGCTGGCCCGCCCACAGCCGCTTCAGGCGCTCCAGCTCGATGTCGTACAAGCGGTTGACGCGGTCGAGCTCGGCCTTCTGGCTCTGCGTGTGGTCGCGCTGCGCCGCCGTGGCCGCCTCGTTCGCATCGAGCTGTTGCTTCAGTGCGGTGGCCTGCTCGCGGCTCTTGGGGGCGCGGGCCTTTTCCTCCAGTGCGAGACGCTCGCGCCGCAACTGGCCCAGCCGGGATTCGGTCTGGTCCATCGAGAGCTTGACCGGGTCCAGCGCCGATTGGCGGGCCTCGCGGTGCGCCTGTTCATTGCGATAGCGCGACATCAGGTAGCGGTCCCGCCGCACCACCTCGGCCCGGACGGCCGCCTCCTCGGCCTGCTTGCGCTGACTCGCCTCGCGGGCCGCCCGCTCCTCGCCCGTGGGCGGCGGCAGCTTGATGGCGCGCAGCGAGCCATCAGGGTTGAGCAGGCGCTGCGGGCGGTCGATGCACTCCCGGATGGGCCGATCGGCCGTGATGCGGCGGCCCTGATCATCGGTGCAGACGTAGATGTCTGCAGAAAGCGCGGGGGCAGCGGTCTGCGCCCAGGCCGCTGCTGCACAGGCCTGCAGCGCCCCCAGTGCCGTCGCGCGAATGCTGCTCATCCCGGCTCGGTTCAATCCGTTCCCCGTTTCAGCAGCCGTAACGCTGACGGTAAGCCTGCACGGGCGCCGCGCAACGCTGGAGCTGCGGATCCTCGTTCGTGGCCAGATACTGAAGCAAATCGGCCAACGTGGCGATCGGCACCACCTTGATGCAGAAGTGCTGCCTCACGAACTGCACGGCCGACCACGGCACATCCACACCGCCATCGGTGGCGCGCTCCTGGCGGTCCAGCGCGATGGTCACGCCGCAGGCCTGCGCGCCAGCGGCAGAGATCAGGGCCACGGACTCGCGCACCGAGGTGCCCGCACTGATGACGTCGTCGATGATCAGCACCCGGCCACGCACCGGTGCGCCCACCAGGGTGCCGCCCTCGCCGTGGTCCTTGGCTTCCTTGCGGTTGTAGGCGTAGGGCACGTTGCGCCCCAGCCGCGCCAGCTCGATGGCCACGGCCGCGGCCAGGGTGATGCCCTTGTAGGCGGGGCCGAAGAGCATGTCGAACTCCAGGCCGCTGGCCAGCAGGCGCCGGGCGTAGAACTCCGCCAGCAGGCCGAGCTTGGCCCCATCGTCGAACAAGCCGGCGTTGAAGAAGTAAGGTGACAGCCGCCCGGCCTTGGTCTTGAACTCGCCAAAACGCAGCACGCCCGCTTCGACCGAGAATCGGACGAAGGCCTGGGCCAGGGGATCCGGGCTTGTCACGCTCATGAGGGGTTAAAGGTGGGGTTTCGGCTCGTTACGCTCAATCTGAACGGGATTCGATCGGCCGCCAGCAAGGGCTTCGTCGAATGGGCGCACACCCGTGCCATCGATTGTATGGGGGTGCAGGAGGTCAAGGCGCAGGCCCCGGACGTGGCGGGCCGGTTCGACCAGGTGGCCGGCATGGCAGGGCATTTCCATTTCGCGCAGAAGAAGGGCTACTCGGGCGTGGGCCTGTACACCCGGCACGAGCCCAGCGACGTGGTGGCGGGCCTGGGCGACGCCGAATTCGACGCCGAGGGGCGCTGGGTGGAACTGCGCTTCGACCGCCCGGGCCGGGCCTTCAGCGTGGTGAGCTGCTACTTCCCCAGCGGCTCCAGCGG
>JBMLPD010000297.1:4607-6355 GCA_049242285.1 Rubrivivax sp. | reverse complement strand
GGCATCTCGTGCTCGGCTTGTCCGGCGGCATCGCCTGCTACAAGGCGGCCGACTTCGCCCGCGAGCTGGTCAAGGCCGGCGCCACGGTGCAGGTGGTGATGACCGAGGCGGCGTGCCGCTTCATCACCCCCGTGACGATGCAAGCGCTGACGGGCCGGCCCGTGTACACCGACCAGTGGGATGCCCGGCCTGGGTCGAACATGGCCCACATCGAGCTCTCGCGCGAGGCGGACGCGCTCATCGTCGCCCCGGCCAGTGCCGACTTCATCGCCCAGCTGGCGCAGGGCCGCACGCAGGAACTGCTGCCGCTGCTGTGCCTGGCCCGCCCCCGGGCGCGCTGCCCGCTGCTGCTGGCCCCGGCGATGAACCGCGAGATGTGGTCGCACCCGGCCACGCAGCGCAATGTGGCGCAGGCGGTAGCCGATGGCGCCTTGCTGCTCGGCCCCGGCCATGGCGCGCAGGCCTGTGGCGAGACGGGCGACGGCCGCATGCTCGAGCCCGAGGAACTGCGAGACGCGGTGATCGCCTTTTTCCAGCCCAAGCGGCTGCAGGGCCGGCGGGTGCTGGTGACCGCAGGCCCCACCTTCGAGGCGCTGGACCCGGTGCGGGGCATCACCAACCTGTCCAGCGGCAAGATGGGTTTTGCCATTGCCCGCGCCGCGGCAGAGGCCGGCGCCGCAGTGACGCTGGTGGCCGGGCCGGTGCATCTGCCCACGCCTGCCGGCGTGCAGCGCCTGGACGTGCGCAGCGCCTTGCAGATGCACGAGGCGGTGATGGCCGCCGCCCCAGGCCAGGACGTCTTCATCGCCACCGCGGCCGTGGCCGACTGGCGCCCGCTGGCCGCGGCCGACCAGAAGATCAAGAAGGACGGCTCGGGCCAGGTTCCTGCGTTCCAGATGACCGAGAACCCCGACATCCTGGCCGCGGTGGCCCGCCTGCCGCTGGCGCACAGGCCTTTTTGCGTAGGCTTTGCCGCCGAAAGCCACGACGTGGTGCGCCACGCCCGCGAAAAGCGCCTGCGCAAGGGCGTGCCCTTGATCGTGGCCAACCACGGTCCGGCCACCTTCGGTCAGGACGACAACGCCCTGGTGCTGGTGGACGAGACCGGCGAGACCGAGGTGCCCCGGGCCGACAAGCTCACCCTGGCGCGCGGCCTGGTGGCTGAGATCGCCGGTCGCCTGAACCGGCCTGCCACCTGAGACCGTGTGCATTCGACCCCGCCGCATCCCCGTGCGGCCTGTTCCCTCCCCGTGACGCAAGAAGGCGCGACGTGACGACGATCGATCTGAAAGTGCTGGACCCTCGCATGGCCGAGTGTCTGCCGGCCTATGCCACCCCCGGCAGCGCCGGCCTGGACCTGCGGGCCTGCACCGACGGCCCCCTGGTCATCGAACCCGGGCAGGCCGTGCTCGTTCCCACGGGCATCGCCCTGCACATCGGGGACCCTGGGCTGGCGGCGATGATCCTGCCGCGCTCCGGGTTGGGTCACAAGCACGGCATCGTGCTGGGCAATCTGGTGGGGCTGATCGACAGCGATTACCAGGGCCCGCTCATGGTCAGCTGCTGGAACCGCGGCCAGACCGCCTTCACGGTGCAGCCCATGGAGCGCGTGGCCCAGCTCGTCATCGTGCCCGTGGTGCAGGCGCGGTTCCGCCAGGTGCAGGCCTTTGGCGCGTCCACCCGCGGCCAGGGCGGGTTCGGCTCTACCGGTACGGGCTGAGGGAGCGGGCCCAGGAAGCGGGCCCAGG
>JBMLPD010000297.1:0-4507 GCA_049242285.1 Rubrivivax sp. | reverse complement strand
AGCGGGCCCAGGAAGCGGGCCCAGGGAAGGAGCGGGGCGCGGCGGCTCAGTGCAGTGCTGCACCAGGGGGCGCGGGCTCCACCACGGCCAGCAGCTCCCCTCCCACCGTCCCGCGCTCGGCCTCGTCTTGCGTGGCTTCGCGCACATCCAGCACCTTGAGCTGGATGCGGATGGCCATGCCCGCCAGGGGGTGGTTGCCGTCCAGCACCACGTGCGAGGGGTAGACCTCCGTCACGGTATAGAGCGTGTCCGCCGGCATGCCCTGCGTCACCGCGCCAGCCGGCAGGCCTTCGGTGCGCATGCCCTCCTCCAGGCCCTCGGGGAAGAGCTTGCGGTCTTCGAAACACACGAGCTGGGCGTCGTAGTCGCCGAAAGCGTGTTCGGGTTCCAGGTGCAGATGGGCCTCGAAGCCTGCTTCCTGCCCGTGCAGGGCCTCCTCGATCTTGGGCAGCAGGTCGTCCCCGCCGAACAGGAACTCGGTGGGCTCCTTCAGTTCGTCGATCGGGCGGTTCTGCGCGTCGGTCAGCGCCCAGGTGAGGGTGACGACGCAGGGCTTGGCGATGTTCATGCAAAGATGATCGCACAGGGCCTTCCGGTCCTGGCGTCAGGTCACGGCGGCGGCTTGCCGGCCTTGAACCAGCCGATGCCGGTTTCGAACCCCGTGGGCGCCGGCTTCACAATGGGGCATGGACGTCACCACACCTCTGGCCCTGCTGGGCGGGCAGTCCCCGCAGCAGTTCATGCGCCGTCACTGGCACAAGAAGCCGCTGCTGGTGCGCCAGGCCTTGCCGGGCTTGCAGCCGCCGGTGTCTCGTGCCGAACTGTTCAAGCTGGCATCGCTGCAGGAAGTGGACAGCCGCCTCGTGATCCGCAGCGCCGACGGTTGGCGGCTGCGCCGGGGCCCCTTTTCGCGGCGCGCCGTGCCGCCTCTGACAGTCCCCGCCTGGACCCTGCTGGTGCAGGGGCTGGACCTGCACGTGGCCGCCGCCCATGAGCTGCTGAGCCGGTTTCGCTTCGTTCCAGACGCCCGCCTGGACGACCTGATGGTGTCCTACGCCAGCGCCGGTGGCGGGGTGGGGCCGCATCTGGACGCCTATGACGTGTTCCTGATCCAGGTGCAAGGCCGCAGGCACTGGCGCATCGGCCGGGTACGTGACGACCGCCTGGTGGACGGCGTGCCGCTGAAGATCCTGCAGCATTTCCAGCCCGAACAGCAGTGGGTGCTGGAGCCCGGCGACATGCTCTACCTGCCGCCGCGCTGGGGCCATGACGGCGTGGCTGTGGGGGGCGATTGCATGACCTGCTCGGTCGGTTTTCGCTCGTCATCCGTCGCGGAATTGGCCGGTGAACTGCTGGCCCGCGCGGCCGATGCGGCCGATCTGGAAGAGGGGCCGTTCCGCTCCCGCGCCGGTCGTCGCTACCGCGACCCCGGGCAGGCCGCGACCCAGACGCCCGGCCAGGTGCCGGAGGCGCTGCAGCGTTTCGCCCACGAGGCCGTCCATGCGGTGCTGGCGCAGACCGATCGCTTGCAGGCCGTGCTGGGCGAATGGCTGACCGAGCCCAAGCCCCAGGTGTGGTTCCAGCCTGGCGGCACGCTGCAGGCGGGGCATGGGGTGAGGCTGGACCGGCGCACCCGCATGTTGTACGACGACCGGCATGTGTTTCTCAACGGCGAGTCGTACCGTGCCAGCGGGCCGGACGCGCGGTGGATGCGTCAGCTGGCCGACCAGCGGGCCCTCGGCCCGCGGCAGGTGGCCGCCCTGAGTGCACAGGCCCGCGCGTTGCTGGAAGATGCCGTGCAGGCCGGCTGGATGCACGCGAATCCGCCCTCACGTCCTGCATCTTGAGGCTTGCAAACTAGGGATTGCCCTGATTCTGCTTATAATCCCCGGTTGACGAGAAGGGGGTCGCCCTTTTGTCAGGCGCGGTCTGATACGAGGTTCGCAACAGGCGACACCCTCACACAAGGCCCGCAAAATTTTTGAACGTTCAACTCCAACTGTCCCGAGGATTCATATGAAGAAGTCGCTCCTGCTGGCATCCCTGGTTGCTGCTGCTGCCCTGGCCGCTTGCGGCAAGAAGCCCGAGCCCGCGCCTGCCCCTGCTCCTGCTGCCGCCCCGGCTCCCGCCCCGGCGCCTGCGCCCGCCGAAGCTGCTTCCGCAGCCCCGGCCGCCCCGGCCGCTTCCAAGTAATCGGAAGCCAGGAGCGCAAGAAAGCCGCCTCAGGGCGGCTTTCTTGTGCCTGTTCGCAGGTGCCGGTCTGTAAGGGATAATCCTGGGCTTGATGAATCAAGACCCCGCGTCGCCTGCGCTCGAGGCCACCACCGTCCCCGCGCCTGCCGCCGCAGTGCCCGGCCCCCGTTTCGACACCCTGCCGCTGGACCCCAAGCTGCTTCGTGCCGTGGCCGACAGCGGCTACACGGCCATGACGCCCATCCAGGCCAAGGCCATCCCGATCGTGCTGGAAGGCCGCGACGTCATGGGCGCTGCGCAGACCGGCACCGGCAAGACAGCGGCCTTCACCATTCCTTTGCTGCAGAAAATGCTGCGGCACGAGAACGCCAGCGCCTCGCCGGCGCGGCACCCCGTTCGCGCCCTGGTGCTGGCGCCCACGCGTGAACTGGCCGATCAGGTGGCCCACAACGTCAAGACCTACGCCAAGCACACGCAACTGCGCTCCACCGTGGTGTTCGGCGGCATCGACATGAAGCCTCAGACGCTGGTGCTCAAGGGCGGGGTGGAGGTGCTGATCGCCACGCCCGGGCGCCTGCTGGACCACATCGAGGCCCGCAACTGCGTGCTCAACCAGGTGGAGTACGTGGTCCTGGACGAGGCCGACCGCATGCTGGACATCGGGTTCCTGCCGGATCTGCAGCGCATCCTGTCCTACCTGCCCCGGCAGCGCCAGACCCTGTTGTTCTCGGCCACCTTCTCGCCCGAGATCAAGCGCCTGGCGCAGAGCTATCTGCAAGACCCCGTCACGGTGGAAGTGGCGCGCCCGAATGCCACGGCCTCCACGGTGGAGCAGCGCTTCTACAGCGCCAGCGAGGACGACAAGCGCCGCGTCGTTCGCCAGATCCTGCGCCAGCGCGAGTTGTCCCAGGCCATCGTCTTCGTCAACAGCAAGCTGGGCGCCGCCCGGCTGGCGCGCTCCTTCGAGCGCGACGGGCTGCGCACGGCGGCGCTGCATGGCGACAAGTCGCAGGACGAGCGCCTGAAGTCGCTGGCCGCCTTCAAGGCCGGCGAGGTGGACCTGCTGGTGGCCACCGATGTGGCCGCCCGGGGCCTGGACATCGCCGATCTGCCGGCGGTCTTCAACTTCGACGTGCCCTTCAACGCAGAAGACTATGTGCACCGCATCGGCCGCACCGGTCGTGCCGGCGCTTCAGGCCTGGCGGTCACGCTGGTGGACCGGGACGACAACCGGCTGGTGGCCGACATCGAGAAGCTCATCAAGAAGAAGCTGGACATCGAGCCCTTCGAGCTGGAGGATGACCGGCCGCGCCGTTCCCGCTACCACGACGATGACGCCGAGCGGCCTTCACGTGACCGGCCGGCGCGCGACACCGCCCGTGCGCGCGCCACGCCGAGCGACCCCTTCTTCGACAAACCCTACGAGCCCAGTGGCACTGGCGATGCCTCCTGGGAAAAGGCCGCCGCCGCAGTGCCCTCTGCGGCCCGCAGTCCCCTGTCTCCCAACATCCGCCCCAGGAAGCGTGTGGCCTCGCTGCTGGGGGGCAAGGTCTAGGCTGCGCAAGCGCGCGCCAGCGCAGGAACTCAGGCGCGCAAGGCTTTCTCCAGGCGGGGCGCGCCTGCATCCTTTGCGGCCAGGTCTGGCCCGCCGCGCAGCGCATCGAGCGGCCAGTCGATGGCCAGCGTCGGGTCGTTCCACACGATGGCGCGTTCGCAGTCCTTGGCGTAGACGTCGGTGGTCTTGTAGAGGAAGTGCGTGTCGTCCTGCAGCGCCAGGAAACCGTGCGCCAGGCCTTCGGGGATCCACAGTTGCCGGCGGTTTGCGGCGCTGAGTTCCACGCCCACCCAGCGTCCGAAGGTGGGTGAGTCGCGCCGGATGTCCACGGCCACGTCCCAGGCCGCGCCCTGCGTCACCCGCACCAGCTTGCCCTGGGGGTGCGGCGGTACCTGGAAGTGCAAGCCCCGCAGCACGCCAGCACGCGAGCAGGAGTGGTTGTCCTGCACGAAAGGCCGCGGCCCCGGCAGGCCCAGCTGGGCCAGCTCGGCGTGGAGGCGCGGCTCGTTGAAGGTCTCCATGAACCAGCCCCGTTCGTCGCTGAACACGGCGGGCTCGACGATGACCACGCCAGGGATGTCGGTGGGAGTCAGCTTCATCAGAAGGCCCGCTCTTTCAGCAGCCGCAGCAGGTACTGCCCGTAGCCGTTCTTGAGCATGGGCTGGGCCTGGCGCTCCAGCTGCTCGGCGCTGATCCAGCCGGCCCGGAAGGCGATCTCTTCCGGGCAGGCCACCTTCAGGCCCTGGCGCTTTTCCAGCG
>JBMLPD010000296.1:0-1596 GCA_049242285.1 Rubrivivax sp. | reverse complement strand
CCGCATGACCAGCACCATGCGCTGGTTGATGCTGCTGCCCGCGGGGCCGGGCGCCCTGGTGGGGGGCTGGCTGGGTGAGCATGCCGGCCTGCGCGTGCCGCTGGCCGTGGCCGGCGCGGGCTCGCTGCTGCTGGCGCTGATCGTCTGGTGGCGCGTGCCCCTGATCCGCGATGTCAAGGTGCTGCCCACGCCTGCTGACCAGGGGTCGGGTCGCGGCACAACACCGCCTCTGGAGGTGGACGCCGTCTCGCGCTGAACGGGGCGGCCGCTCAGGCCGCCGGCGGGAAGCGGTCCACCGCGTCGGTGATGATCCCGTCGATGCCTATGGATTGCAGCCAGGCGGCGGGCGCGGGGTCGTTGACGGTGTAGACCAGGCCGCACATGCCGGCGCCGTGAATCTGCGCCAGCGCCTGTGTGGACATCACGTTGTAATTCGTGATGACGGCCATGCAGCCCTCTTGCTGCGCCACCTCCAGCCAGCCCTGTCGCAGGGTGTCCAGCAGCAGGGCGCGGGGGATGTGCGGCGCCGTCTCCCGAACACCGGCCAGGGACTCGGGCCGGAAGGAGCTGAACATCAGGGGCGGCGCGTCGTCACCAGCCCACAGCCGCGCGGCCTCGCGCCCCACCACCTGTCCGGTGTGGCGTTCTGTCCCGGGCGTGGGCTTGATCTCCAGGTCCAGGGCGAAGTGGTTGGCGCGCAGGTAGGCGGCCAGGGACTCCAGGCTGGGCAGCGGCTCACCTGCGTGGGCACGGCTGTGCCAGCCACCGGCATCGATGCGCGACAAGGCCGACCAGGGCAAGTGCCCGGCCACCCCCTGCGCGGCGGTGGTGCGCTGCAAGGTGGCGTCGTGCAGCAGAAAGGGGACGTCGTCGGCGCTCAGCTTCACGTCGCACTCGAAAGCCCGGTAGCCGTGCGACGCCCCCAGGCGGAAGGCCGCCAGGGTGTTCTCGGGCGCCAGCCTGCCGGCGCCGCGGTGGGCGATCCAGAAGGGCAAGGGCCAGGGCTGCGCCATCACACCCCCGTCACGCGCTGGCCGTGGGTCGGGTCGAACCAATGCAGGCGTTGGGAGTCCACCCGCAGGGCGAGGGTCTGGCCCGCCGCCGGTGGGGGCAGGGTGCCGTCGATGCGCAGCGTGAAGGCCGCGCCCGCCAGCTGGCCGTGCACCAGGCGCTCGGCCCCCAGCATCTCCACCACTTCCACTTGCAGGGGCCAGCAGTCCTCTGTGGCGTCCGGGCTTGCCACCCACTCGGCGTGTTCCGGACGCAGGCCCATCATCAGCGGGCCCTGGCGTGGTGCCGCACCGGGCAGGCGCAGCACCTGTGACCCGACCTCGAAGCCGGCGGCCGTGGCCTGGCCGGTGAGCAGGTTCATGGGCGGCGAGCCGATGAAGCCGGCCACGAAGGTGGTGGCGGGTGCACCGTAGACCTGCTCGGGCGTGCCGATCTGCTCGATGCGCCCGGCGTTCATCACGATCATGCGCTGGGCCAGTGTCATGGCCTCGACCTGGTCGTGTGTGACGAACAGCGAGGTGATGCCCAGTTCGCGGTGCAGCTTCTGGATCTCCAGGCGCGTCTGCGCACGCAGCTTGGCGTCCA
>JBMLPD010000295.1:0-5014 GCA_049242285.1 Rubrivivax sp. | reverse complement strand
TCATGGATGGCGGGGTGGTGGTGGAGCGACATCTGGGCACGCCGCAGGGCGGGCCAACGTGCTGCTCGACGAGGTGGACCGGGCGTTGGAGGCGCGGAGGCACCGCTTCGCGCGCTACGCCGACGACTGCAACGTCTGCGTGGGCAGCATCCAGGCCGGGCAGCGGGTGATGGCCTGGCTCAGGAAGCTGTATCCGGGCTTGAAGCTTCAGATCAATGAGGCCAAGAGCGCGGTGGGCAGCGCCTGCGGGCGCAAGTTCCTGGGGAATGCGCTGCGTGTGGCCCCGGGTCGGGAGGTGAAATGTGCGGTGACCAAGAAGGCGCTGGACAACTTCGAGGCCCGGATCCGGCGGCTCACGCGGCGCTCGGGAGGGCGCAGCATGGAGCAGGTGGTGGGGAAACTGCGGTCCTGCCTGCTGGGATGGAAGGCGTACTTCGGGATGGCGCAAACGCCCCGGGTCTGGCGCGAGCTGCAGGAGTGGCTGAGCCATCGCCTGAGGGCCATCCAGCTCAAGCAGTGGAAGCGGCCCGGGACGATCTACCGGGAACTCAAGGCGCCCGGGGCACGGAAGATGCAGCCAGGCAAGTGGCGGGCAACTGCCAGCGCTGGTGGCGCAACAGCCGTGGAGACATCAACGGCGTGCTGACCACTGCCTGCTTCGACCAGCTGGGCGTGCCACGCCTGTCATGACCTCCAACGCTCGAACCGCCCGGTGCGGACCCGCATGCCGGGTGGTGTGGCAGGGGTGCCTCCGAAGACGGGGGCCCCATGCCGATTACCTCGGGGGGCGCCGGGGAAGAGAAAATGGGTCAGCTTCTTGAGAAGACTGACCCATCTGCAAAACGTTGGCACACAACGGTCAACTGTGGTCGGGGTGGCGGGATTCGAACTCGCGACCCCTTGCACCCCATGCAAGTGCGCTACCAGGCTGCGCTACACCCCGACGAAGGCGAAATTATAGCCCGTGCGACGGTCTGATTTTCAATCGGACAGCAATTGGCGGATGGCGCGAAGCTCGGAAAGGATGAAGCCAGGGTCGTCACTCGAGGACTGATCCAGAAGAACTGCACTCTGGGCAACCTCAAGTGGTACAGGCGGCCTCTCGTTCATTTCTGATGTACCCCAAGGATCGGGCAGTGAATCAGGAGTCTGCGTTTCCTGCGCAGCGCGCTCCGAAACGCCTGCGGCCTTGCGAGCAGCCGCAAAGGCGGCGCCGCGCCCCGATGCCGCGGCCTCGGCCAGGCGGTTGCGCGCGCCGCTGATGGTGAACCCCTGGTCGTACAGCAGTTCGCGGATGCGCCGGATCAGCAGCACTTCGTGATGCTGGTAGTACCGCCGGTTGCCGCGCCGCTTCATCGGGCGCAACTGGGTGAACTCCTGTTCCCAGTAACGGAGCACGTAGGTCTTCACCGCGCAGAGCTCGCTGACCTCTCCGATGGTGAAGTAACGTTTGGCGGGAATGGCGGGCAGCACGGTGTCCATGGGGGACCGACAGTTTCAGTGGAGCGCAGGGCCGCGGGGCTGAAAACTCTACTCGAATTCGCCGCTGGGCGGCACATCCCCCTGCACCATCGCCTTGAGCTTGAGACTGGGGTGGAAGGTCACCACCTGACGGGCCTTGATGGGGATGGACTCGCCAGTCCGGGGATTGCGACCCGGCCGGGGCGCCTTGCGCCGGACATTGAAGTTGCCGAAGCTCGACAACTTGACGTCCTGCCCTTGAGCCAGGGAACCGTGGACGATCTCGAAGAAGGCCTCCACCATGTCCTTGGACTCTCGCTTGTTCAGCCCCAGCCTGTCGAACAGCAACTCGGCCAATTCGGCCTTGGTCAGCGTGGGCGTTTCCAGGGACTGCAGCAAGGCCCCCACCGAGGCCCCATGGGAAATCGAGTCGTTCATCGGCATGGCTCCATGAGAAGACTGTTCAGGCCCGCAGGCGGGCACCGCAGGCCTGACGGGCCCGCTGCACCGCGTCCGCAACGGCGGCGTCTATGCGCTCATCGGTCAGGGTTGCGGAATCGTCAAGCAGCTCGAGCCGCACGGCCAGGCTGCGTTCATCAGCACCCAGACCCGGCTGGGGTTGCGCCGGCCGGTAGATGTCGAACAGGGTGGCTGCACGCACCAGCCCCGCCGGATCGGACCGCAAGGAATCCAACAGGGCCTCGTGAGACACGTTTTCGCCAACCACCAGGGCCACGTCGCGCTGCGCGGCCTGTTGACGGGGCAGGGCTTGGAACGCCGGCAGGGGACGGCTCAGCACCCCGTCCAGTTGCAGTTCGAACAGCACGGGGGCAGAAGGCAGTTCATGGGCCTGACGCCACCTGGGATGCAGTTCCCCCACGTGTCCCAGCAGGCGCCCTCCCGATTCCACGCGCGCACAGCGCCCCGGATGCATCGCCGGATGGGTGTCCGCACGGAAGGCCAGATCGTGCGCCGCCAACAGGGCTTGCAAGTCTCCCTTGACATCGAAGAAGTCCACCGTCCTTTCGCGCTCACCCCACTGCAGGGCATCCACCGTGCCCCAGGCCAGACCGGCCAGGCGCATCGGTTGATCGACGCCGGCCACCGTGAGAGGGCCGTCGGGCACCGAGGCGTCGCGCCTGAACACCCGGCCCACCTCGAACAAGCGCGCTCGCGGTGCCTTGCGGGCCAGGTTGGTTTTGAGCACGCCCAGCAGGCTGCCCAGGAGCGACGAGCGCATGACGGCCAGCGGCGCGGCAATCGGGTTGAGCACACGGATCGGATCCGGATTGCCGGCCAGTTCGGTCTCCGTTCGCTCTTCCACGAAGCTGAACGTGATGGTCTCGTGGTAACCCAGCGAGGCCAGCGAGCGGCGTAGCGTGTACGGCGACACCCGGCCTTCGCGCTGCGGGCGCGAGGTGACGGGTGCATGCGGCGGCGTGCCAGGCAGGTGCTGCAGGCCGATGACGCGGATGACCTCTTCGATCAGGTCTTCCTCGATGGCCAGATCAAAGCGCCAGGCCGGGGGCGTCACGACCAACGTGTCGCCCTGTTGCTCGAAGGCCAGGCCCAGGCGCTGGAACACCTGCGCGCATTGCGCCGTGGTCAGCGGCATGCCCAGGACCTTGGATGCGCGGGGCACCCTCAGGGTGAGGGGCTCGCGCTGGGGCAGCGCCAGCGTCTGGTCATCGATGGGCCCTGCCTCACCGCCACACACCCGCTGGATCAGCGCCGTGATGTGCTCGATGTGCTCCACCGTCAGCGAAGGGTCCACCCCGCGTTCGAAGCGGTGCCCGGCATCGGTGGAGAAGTTGAAGCGGCGCGAACGGCCGGCCACGGCCTCGGGCCACCAGAAGGCCGCCTCCACGTAGACGTTCTTCGTGTCATCACTCACTGCGGTGGCGTCACCGCCCATGATGCCGGCCAGCGATTCCACCGCCTGCGCATCGGCGATCACCCCCACCCGGTCGTCAAGTTCGATGGTGTTGCCGTTCAGCAGCTTCAACGTCTCGCCGGGCTGGCCCCAGCGCACCACCAGCCTGTCGTGGATCTTGTCCAGATCGAAGATGTGGCTGGGCCGACCGTACTCGAACATCACGTAGTTCGAGATGTCGACCAGGGCACTGACCGAGCGCTGGCCGCAACGGGCCAGCCGTTCCACCATCCAGGCAGGCGTTCGGGCGGCGGTGTTGACACCGCGCACGATGCGGCCCGAGAAGCGGCCGCACAGATCGGGCGCCTTCACCTCCACCGGCAGGCGGTCTGCGTGCCCCGGCCGCACGGGCGGGAACACAGGGGTCTTCAAGGGCGCACCGGTCAGGGCCGCCACTTCGCGCGCAATGCCGTACACGCTCAGGGCGTGGCCCAGATTGGGCGTGAGCTTGAGGGTGAACAGGGTGTCGTCCAGCCGCAGGGTCTGACGGACGTTCTGCCCCAAGGGGCTGTCGACGGGCAGCTCGAGCAGCCCGGCATGGTCTTCGGACAGTTGCAGCTCGCGTGCCGAGCACAGCATGCCGAGGCTGTCCACCCCGCGCAGCTTGCCCACGCCGATCTTGAAGGGCTTGCCGTCGGCGCCGGGTGGCAGTTCGGCGCCCACCAGGGCCAGCGGCACACGGATGCCGGCACGGGCGTTCGGGGCACCGCAGACGATCTGCAAAGGACCTTGCGGCGAATGGGCTCCGGCGTCCACCTTGCACACCCGCAGCTTGTCAGCGTGGGGGTGCTGGACAGCCTCCAGGATCTCGGCCACGACGATGCCGTGGAAGGGGGGGGCCACGGGCCGAAGCTCCTCGACCTCCATGCCGGACATCGTCAACAGGTCGGCCAGGGCCTCGGTGCTCAGCGGCGGATCACAGAACTCGCGCAGCCAGGATTCCGGGAATTGCATCTTGGGGCTCGAAAAAGGGGGCTTGAGGGGACGGCGACGCGACCGGGCAGCGCCCGTCGCTCAGCGGAACTGCGCCAGGAAGCGCAGGTCGTTCTCGAAGAACAGTCGCAGGTCGCTGACGCCGTAGCGCAGCATGGTCAGGCGGTCAGGGCCCATGCCGAAGGCGAAGCCGATGTAGCGCTGCGGGTCCAGCCCGTAGTTGCGCACCACGTTCGGGTGCACCTGGCCCGAGCCGGCCAGTTCCAGCCAGCGCCCCTTGAGCGGCCCGCTGGCGAACATCATGTCGATCTCGGCACTGGGCTCGGTGAAGGGGAAGTAGCTGGGGCGAAACCGCGTCTGGATCCCGTCGTCCTCGAAGAAGCGGCGCAGGAAGTCGGTGAAGACGACCTTCAGATCCTTGAAGCTGATGTGTTCGCCGATCCACAGGCCCTCGCACTGGTGGAACATGGGCGAGTGCGTGGCATCGCTGTCCACGCGGTAGGTGCGGCCCGGAGCGATCACGCGGATGTCGGGCATCGGGTCCTGACCGGCGTGGGCGGCTGCGTGCATGCGGGCGTAGCGCACTTGCATGGGGCTGGTGTGGGGGCGCAGGTTGAGCCAGCGTCCTTGCGCGTCCTTCACGTCGACGTAGAAGGTGTCCTGCATCGAACGCGCCGGGTGGTTCTC
>JBMLPD010000294.1:0-1346 GCA_049242285.1 Rubrivivax sp. | reverse complement strand
CCGCTCACAGGCCTTCAGCGAGTGCTCCAGCAGCGGCAGGATGCCGTCTTCCACCGCCAGGTGGCCGCCCAGGTCGCCCAGCCAGCCGATCTTCAGGCCGCGCAGGCTGGCGTCAGGAGGGGGCATGAAGGGGCCGCCGTCTGAACCCAGGTCGCCGGCGGCGGGCGGACGGGGGGCCTCGCCCAGCGACAGCGGCGCCCTGGCGTCGAAGCCGGCTTGCGTCTGCAGCAGCAGGGCCAGGTCGCGCACATTGCGGGCCATGGGCCCATCCGTGCCCAGTTGGCTCACCCACAGCTCGGGCTTGGGGAAGGCCGGCACGCGCCCTTGGCTGGGCCTCAGGCCGTAGAGGTGGTTCCAGGACGCGGGGTTGCGCAGCGAACCCATGAAGTCCGACCCGTCGGCTACCGGCAGCATGCGCAGCGCCAGGGCCACGGCCGCACCGCCGCTGGAGCCGCCAGCGCTTACCAGAGGGTCCCAGGCGTTGGGGGTGGGGCCGAACAAGGTGTTGTAGGTGTGAGAACCCAGGCCGAACTCGGGCATGTTGGTCTTGCCGATGACGATGCAGCCCGCGGCCCTCATGCGCGCCACGAAGCTGCTGTCCTCCCCGGCCACGGCGCCGGCCAGCAGCGGCGAGCCGAAGGTGGTGGGAAAGCCCAGCGCCTGGCCCGTGTCCTTGATGGCCTGGGGCAGGCCGTGCATCCAGCCGCGCGAACGGCCTGCGGCAAGTTCGGCATCGCGCTCGTCGGCCTGCTGCAGCAGCCTCTCGGCCGGGGCCAGGTTGACGATGGCGTTGAACCGTGGGTTCAGCGCGTCTATCCGCGCGAGACAGGCCTGCAGGACCTCCCGGCACGACACCTCGCGGCGGTGCAGGGCCGCCGACAGGGCGTGCGCGTCCAGGGCGGTGATGGGGCAGGGGGTGGGCGGGGCTGCGGTCATGGGTGGCGGCTCGGGCGGCGAGTGGGGCAGCGCAGCGCCATTGTGCGTCGGCCAGCCCGGGTGGGGGGCTGCGGCCGGTTGCAGCCGGGTGCGGCGGGGTGCGGTAAGGTGCGGTAAGGTTCGATCGGGTGTTTGTCCCGATGGACCGGGCGCCAGACCGCACCAGAATTCAAGCGATTTTCCTTGCCGGCTGGACCAGCCGGTGTCTTGCACGCGCCTTGAGAGGACCGATCCGATGAAACTCGCACGCCGTACCCTGGTTTCCGCCGCCATCTGGGCTGCCGCCGCTGCGGCCAGCATGCCGGCCCTCGCGCAGAGCAACGTGCTGCGTGTGGTGCCGCACTCCAACCTTGCAGTGCTGGACCCGATCTGGACCACCGCCTACATGAGCCGCAACCACGGCTACATGA
>JBMLPD010000293.1:0-2018 GCA_049242285.1 Rubrivivax sp. | reverse complement strand
AGCTGGTGACCCAGTTCTCCAACAACATCCGCAACAACGCGGGCTTCATGAACCGTTGCGAGGACACCGACCCCGACGCGCGCGACAAGACCTTCCGCCAGGAAGGCCGCAAGGTCTTCAAGGAGGTGGTGCCCATGGCGGCGGCCCACATCGAGCAGCACCTGGCCGAACTGGGCCATGCGCCGGCTCAGGTGCGGCGCTACTGGCTGCACCAGGCCAACCTGGGCATGAACCAGCTCGTGATCAAGAAGCTCACGGGCGGCGAGGTGGGCAACGACCTGGCGCCGCTGATCCTGGACACCTACGCCAACACGGCTTCGGCCGGTTCCATCATCGCCTTCCACGAGCACCGGGCGGACCTGCAGACCGGCGACCTGGGCGTGATCTGCTCCTTCGGCGCGGGCTATTCCATCGGCAGCGTGGTGGCGCGGCGCCTGTGACGGCGGACTTCAGCTTTTTCTGGCACGACTACGAGACCTTCGGCAAGGTCCCCCGCCGGGACGCGCCCGTGCAGTTTGCCGGCGTGCGCACCGATGCCGATCTGAACGAGATCGAGCCGCCCGTCACCCTCTATTGCCAGCCCCCGCTGGACCGCCTGCCCGACCCCGAAAGCTGCCTGATCACGGGCATCACCCCGCAACTGGCGCAGTCGCTTGGCGTGCCCGAGCACGCCTTTGCCGCCGAGATCGAGCGCCAACTGTCGCGCCCCGGCACGGTGGGTGTGGGCTACAACAGCATCCGCTTCGACGACGAGGTCACGCGCTTCCTGTTCTGGCGCAACCTGATCGAGCCTTATGCCCGCGAGTGGCAGAACGGCTGTGGCCGCTGGGACCTGATGGACACCGTGCGCTGCGCCTACGCGCTGCGGCCGCAAGGCATGGAGTGGCCGCGCCACCCCGACGGCAAGCCCAGCTTCAAGCTGGAGCACCTCACCGCCGCCAACGGCCTGACGCACGAGGCGGCGCACGATGCGCTGTCGGACGTGCGGGCGACCATCGCCCTGGCCCGATTGGTGAAGACGCGACAGCCCCGGCTGTGGGACTTCTGCCTGAAGCTGCGCAGCAAGGCGGCGGTGCAGGCCGAACTGGTGATGGGCCGGCCGGTGCTGCACATCTCGGGCATGTACCCGGCGGAGCGCGGCTGCCTGGCGCTGGTGTTTCCTCTGGCCCCGCACCCGCAGAACAAGAACGAGGTCATCGTGTGGGATCTCGCGCACGACCCTTCCGAGCTTCTGAGGCTGGATGTGGCCACGCTGCGCCTGCGGATGTTCACGCGCCAGGAAGAGCTGCCCGAGGGCGTGACACGGCTGCCCGTCAAGACCATCCACCTCAACAAGAGCCCCGTGGTGATCCGCCAGCTGGACACGCTGAGCCCCGCGCAGGCCGAGCGCTGGGGTGTGGACAAGGCGCTGGCCTGGCGCCATGCCGAAACCGCCGCCCGTCTCACCGGCGAGATGGCCGGCGTCTGGCCCGAGGTCTACGCCCGGCCGGCGACGGACGGCCCGGTGGACGTGGATGAAGACCTCTACGGCGGCTTTGTAGGTGACGCCGACCGGGCCACGCTGGCGCGTCTGCGGGGCTTGGCTCCGGAGGCGCTGGCGAAAGAGCGCCCGCACTTTCGCGACGGTCGCCTGGAGGAGCTGCTGTTCCGCTACCGGGCGCGCAACTTCGCCCGCACGCTGAGCGCCGAGGAGCGCCAGCGCTGGCAGATGCACTGCCATGGGCGCCTGCACGAAGGCGAAGGCGGTGGGCCCACGCTGCAGGCCTGGATGCAGCAACTGGACTCCCTGGCCGAGCAGGCCATGGAGCGCGATGACGAGCGGGCCGAGGCCGTGCTGGGCGAGCTGACCGATTGGGCGGCCACGGTGGCGGAGGCCGCGGAGCCCACTGGCTCGGCGGAGGAGGCCGCTTGAGCATGCCCCAGCGCGAGGCCGACAGCGCCTACGCCTGGTGGCGCCTGGTGGCCACGCTGGGCCTGATGACGGTGGGCAGCAGCGCCATGTACGTGGTGGCCGTGGT
>JBMLPD010000292.1:0-25491 GCA_049242285.1 Rubrivivax sp. | reverse complement strand
CGCGCTGTGCATCGGCGGCGGCGAGGCCACGGCGCTGGCGGTGGAGATGCTGTGACCGAGCTGCTGCCCGGCCCGGCGCAGGCGGCGGTGTTTGCCGGCGCGGTGTTCGTGCTCAACGCCACCCCCGGAGTGGACTTCCTGCTCACCGTCAGCCGTGCGCTGCAAGGCGGTGCGCGCGCCGGCGTGGCGGCGGCCCTGGGCATTGGCGCGGGCTGCGTGGTGCACGCCCTGGCGGCGGCGTTCGGGTTGGCCGCGCTGCTGGCCTTGCACCCGGGCGCGTTCCTCGTGATCCAGTGGGCGGGCGCGGGCTACCTCGCCTGGCTGGGCCTGGGGCTGCTGCAACAGGCCTGGCGCGGTGCGGGCCGCCGGACCCAGGGGCCCGCCGCCATGGCTGCCCGCTCAGGCTGGGCCGAGTTCCGCACCGGCCTGCTCACCAACGTGCTCAACCCCAAGGTCGCGCTGTTCTTCCTGGCCTTCCTGCCGCAGTTCGTGCCAGCGGCCTCACCGTCCAAGACCGCCTCCTTCCTGTTGCTGGGGGCGTGGTTCGTGTCGCAGGGCACGGTTTTTCTGCTCGCCCTGGTGGCGGTTTGTGCTCAACTGGGGCGCCTGCGCACGCGGCCCGTGTTGCAGCGTGCCGTGCAGGCAGCGGGCGGCCTGCTGTTCCTGGCGCTGGCGCTGCGCCTTCTGAAATCTGGAGAAGTTCCCACATGACACACGTGCTGATCATCGGTGCCTCGCGGGGCATCGGCCTGGAGCTGGTGCGGCAGTACCGGGCCGATGGCGCCGCCGTCACCGCCACGGCGCGCGACGACGCGGGGCTGGAGCGCCTGCGCGCGCTCGGCGCCACGGCCTTGCGTCTGGACGTGACCGACGCCGCCGGCGCCTCCGGCCTGGCGTGGCAGGTGGACGGGGCCCGCTTCGATGTGGCCATCATCAACGCCGGGGTCAGCGGCACGCGCACCACCGGGCTGCAGCCGCCCGACGAAGCCGAGTTCGACCACGTGATGCACACCAACGTGCTGGGCCCCATGCGCATGCTGGCCCAGATGGCCGAGGCCCTGGCGCCTGGGGCGCGTGTGGCGGTGCTGTCCTCGCGCATGGGCTCCATCGGCCTGCGCGCCGCGCCCAACAGCTGGCTGTACCGCGCCTCCAAGGCGGCGGTCAACTCGGTGTTGAAGGACGCGTCCCTGGCGCTGGCCGGCCAGGCCGTGTGCGTGGCCTTCCACCCGGGCTGGGTGCGCACCGACATGGGCGGCGCCAACGCCGACATCGACGTGACCGATAGCGTGACCGGCATCCGACGCGTCCTCGCCGGACTCACCGAAGCTGATAACGGCAGCTTCTTCAACTACGACGGCCAGCCTCTGGCCTGGTGAGCGATGAGCCGCGGCGAGGTGGAGCAATTCTTCGCGGCCTATCAGGACGCCTTCAACCGCCTGGACGGCGACGAGGTGGCGCAAATGTGGCACGTGCCCAGCGGCATCACCGATCGTCACACCACCACCTGGTGGGATGACGAGGCGCCCATGCGAGCCAATCACCGCGCCTTGTGCGACATCTACCGAGGCTTGAACTACGGCCGCGCCGATCACGAGATCACGGCCTTCGAGTCCCTCGGTGACGCCCATGCCTTCGCCCATGTGCGCTGGACCTTGCGCCGGCAGGACGGTTCGGTCCTCCAGCGGTTCCGTACGGGCTACCAGATCATTCGCGGCGAGCGCGGCCCGCAGGTGCTGCTGTGCACCGCTTACGAGGAAGACTACAAGGAGATGACCCCCCATGCTGCTCAGTGATGACCACCTGGCCGTGCAGGAGGCCGTGCGTGCCTTCGCGCAGGCCGAGATTGCGCCGCATGCCGCCGCCTGGGACAAGAGCCACCAGTTTCCGAAAGCCGCCTTGCGCGGCCTGGCCGACCTGGGCTGCTACGGTGTGGCCGTGCCCACCGAGTGGGACGGCGCAGGGCTGGACTATCTGGCGCTGGCTGTCATCCTGGAGGAGGTGGCAGCCGCAGACGGCGCCACCAGCACCATCGTCAGCGTCAACAACTGCCCCGTGTGCTCCATCCTCATGGCCTTCGGCAATGCGGACCAGAAGGAACGGTTCCTCAAGCCCCTGGCGCGCGGCGACATGCTGGGCGCCTTTTGCCTGACCGAGCCGCATGTGGGCTCCGAGGCCGGCGGCCTGCGCACCACGGCCGTGCGCGAGGGCGACGATTACGTGCTCAACGGTGTCAAGCAGTTCATCACCAGCGGCAAGCACGGTGACGTGGCCATCGTCATGGCGGTGACTGACAAAGCCGCCGGCAAGAAGGGCATCAGCGCCTTTCTCGTGCCCACCGCCACACCGGGCTACACCGTGGCGCGGCTGGAGGACAAGATGGGCCAGCATGCCAGCGACACGGCACAGATCCTGTTCGACAACTGCCGCGTGCCCGCCGAGAACCTGCTGGGCGAGGAAGGCATGGGCCTGAAGATCGCGCTGTCAGGTCTGGAAGGCGGGCGCATCGGCATCGCCAGCCAGGCCGTGGGCATGGCGCGCGCGGCCTTCGACGCAGCGCTGACCTACGCCAAGGAGCGCACCAGCTTCGGCCAGCCCATCTTCCAGCACCAGGCGGTGCAGTTCAAGCTGGCCGACATGGCCACGCAGATCGAGGCCGCGCGGCAGATGATCTGGCACGCCGCGGCGCTGAAGGACGCCGGCCGCCCCTGCCTGAAGGAGGCGGCCATGGCCAAGCTGTTTGCCAGCGAGATGGCTGAAGGCGTCTGTTCAGACGCCATCCAGGTGCACGGCGGCTACGGCTACGTGAGCGACTTTCCCGTGGAACGCATCTACCGCGACGTGCGCGTGTGCCAGATCTACGAGGGGACGTCGGAGGTGCAGAAGATCTTGATCGGGCGGGCGCTGGCGCAGGCCTGAGCCTTGACCGTCGCGGCCCTGTGGCTCGTCGCAGGCGATGACCGTCACGGTGCACAAGTGTTTGAGGGCCGTGCACACAGAGTTCCTCACGCGCGCTGTGACAGCTTCAAGGTAAGCTTCATCGCCAGCGGCGCTTTCTCGCCGCATCTGAAAGGTCAGCACCATGCCCGGCTTGCAGCTTCTGGAAGATGAGATCGGTCGCAAGCTCGCCGAAGCACAGCAGACGGGAGAACTCCGCTCAGCCCCGAGCTTCGGCAAGCCCCTGGCCTCGGACGCGGGCTGGGAGATGACTCCCGACGGGTTGAAGATGCCCTTCAAGATCCTCAAGAACGCGGGGATCGTGCCGCCCGAAGTTGAACTGTTTCAGGAGCGCGCCCACCTCCGGGAATCCATCCAGTCCGTGACGGATGAAGCCACCCGCCATGCGCTGCAGAAGCAGTTGGCGGCGCTGGAGCAGCGGTTGTCGCTCCGGCTCGAGGCGCTGCAGCGCACAGGCACGCTCTGACGGTCCAGCGTGGCGAAGCCTTTGCCGTGGCGCAACCGAACCGGCCACGGTGTCGGTTGCCCGCCGAACGGTTTCAGGTGGTGTCTCATGGGATGAGGGCTCCCTCTGCTTGCGTGTAGCGCAGGACGAACGTCTGCCGATCAACGGCGGGCCACCCCCTTGAGGTCTGCGTCATCGGGGCAGACGCAACTGCTTTGCCCCGGTGTGGCATGCGGATTCACGTCGGCGGGTGGTCTTCGGCTCGCGCACGTTGGGGCCGCGCCTGGCCTGGGCGGAAGCACGGGTCGACCACGGCCTCGACATCGCCTCGCCAGATCATCGATGGACCCCGCAGACGGAGCGGGAGGAGATCGTTGAAGGTGCGTGTGCAACCGCTGGAGCGGGCTTCACGAATCCGGCCCCGGCCTGTTTGGAGTGGGCCCTCGATGGGTGTGTGCAGCCTTCGCGTCTGCGGGCGCGGACGCGAAAGCCTGCGTTCAGGGCGTGGAGGCACTGAAGCGCACGGACACCTGGCGAAGGTAAACCTCGCTGTAGCTTTCAAAGCCCGAATCGATGCCGGTGTGGAGCCACACTTCGCCCTGGGCATTGGCTTGAACCAGAAGCAAGGCGGCAGGCGCCAGGGTCTTTTCGGCGAACTGGCGTTGGGAGCAGCTGCTCACCCCGTTACCGATGTGGCCCAAGGCTTGGGATTGAGAGCCGCCCACGGACTGGTTGCCCCGGTCGAGGTTGACGCGGTAGTACCCGCTGTTCTGGAGTTGGGTCAATGGCTCGATGTTCGAAACACCCGCATGGAGTGTGACCCCTTCGCCGGGCGCCCCGCCCACGCCGATGCAGCCTGTGGGTGCGTCCGTGAGCATCGTCACCGAGAAGCCTGCCCGGTAGGTCTGCCCCGCTTGCAGGCCGGTGAGCTTGCATTTCACGTAGATGAAAAGATCGTCGCTGCGGTTGGTGCCAGAAAGCCGCCAGCCCGAGCCGGCAAACGGAGCGGGCAGACTGGTCGCGCCGGACACGGTGTTTGTCGGGGCGGTGCTGGCCGTGTAGTCGGCATCTGCCCCAGTGCAATTGGTGCTTCCGGCGAAGTCCAGCAGCCGGTCGACGGTGGGTGCGGGGGTCGTCTCACTCCCCTGACCTCCACCGCAGGCGGCCAGGGCCAGGGCCCAACTGCCCAGCGCAAGCCAGACAACAGGGGTGCGGTAAGGGTTGGGCCACATGCCGACATCATGCCTGCGCTGCTCTTCCTGTCAAGACTGATTCGATCTGTTTGCAACCCGTCACACGCCGCTCCACCCTGCTTGCGTACCTGGCACACGGGCAACGGCGCTCTGGCCTGCCTGGTGGAGGGCTGTACCGCTGATGCGGCCATCATCCCCGAGCCGGGCGAGGGGGTGATGAGCGGGCAGATGGGCGTCATGGGGATCACCATCGACGTGCTGGGTGTGCCGGTGCACGCTTCCACAGCCTGCACGGGAGCGGCCGCCATCGCCTACGCGCAGTACCTGGCGGGCAAGCTCAAGGAACTGGAGGCGGCGTGGAACCAACCCGCCGCACGCCACCCGCACTGCTGCGACCACGAACACCCCATCAACTTCAACCTCGGCCGCATGGAAGGCGGCGAGTGGACCTCTTCGGTGCCCACGCACTGCCGCGTGGACATGCGCCTGGGCTTCTACCCCGGTGTGAGGCCGGCGCAGGTGCGCGCTGAAGTGGAAGCGCTGCTGGAGGCCGCCCACCAGGCCCACCCGCACCACGACAGCGTGAGCTGGCGCGTCACCTACCAGGGCTTCCAGGCCGAGGGGCTGGTGGTGGACATGCAGCAGCCGGTGATCCAGGAACTGCTGCGCTGTCACCGCGACGTCACGGGGCAGGCCGCACCGCTGCGCGCCTCCACCGCCACCACCGACGTACGCTTCTTCCACCTCTACGGCCAGATCCCGTCCACCTGCTACGGTCCCAGGGGTTCGGACATCCACGGCATCGACGAGTGGGTGTCCATTGACAGCATGCAGCAGGTCAGCGCCGTCCTGGCGGTGGTCAGGGCACGGTGGTGCGGGGTGAATGCGGCGCCGGTGTTGGCTTGATGCCGGCGGACCGGCCTGCATGAGGCCGGGTCACCCCAGCGTCTGCAGGTGGGGGTTGAACACCACCTCCCAGAGGTGGCCGTCCGGGTCCTGGAAGCAGCCGCCGAAGCCGCCCCAGAAGGTGGGCTGGGCGGGCTTGAGGAGGCGCCCGCCGGCGGCCTCGGCCCGCGCCAGCACCTGGCGCACTTCGTCCTCGGAGCCCACGTTGTGCGCGATCAGCACCTGGCCGCCACCGGGCGGGCTGTGGTCCAGGCCGGTGTCGGCCTGCAGGCTGGTGCGCGGCCACAGCGCGAGCTTCAGGCCGCCTTCGAGCTGGAAGAAGACGCACGCCCCCATCGGGTACTGGGTGCCCGTGATGCCGCTGGTGGGCAGGCCCAGGCCGTCCCGGTAGAAGGCCAGTGAGCGCGCCAGGTCGGCCACGGCCAGAGTGATGACAGTGATGCGGGGTTTCATGGGTGGGGTGCGGTGATGTGCGGCCTTCAGCCACCCCCATTGCGCCGCGCGTCGAACTTGCGCCAGTAACCGAACCCGTCCTCATGCACCTCGATGTCCAACTCGGCCACGCGCGCCTGCAGCCGCTCCTGCACATCCGCCACGGCCTGGTTGTAGATGCTCGGGCCGATCTCTTCCAGAAAGAAGCCCAGCAGGCCTCCGGCGGCCACGTTGCCGATGGGCTCGTCCAGGTGCTCGCGACACCAGCGCTCGATGGAGGCGATGGCCTGGGCTCGGGTGTCCTTGGGGAGTTCGATGGGCATGAGGGTGATCCGGCCAGGGGCGTGCGCTGCTCACAAGTCGGCCTGATAGCGCGCGAGCATCTGCGCCTGTGTCTCGTCGGCGCTGTCCAGGCCGGTCTGCTCGCTGATCATGCGGCCCATGGTGGGCAGCACGCTGCGCTGCACCTGGGCCTGCGGGTTCCACAGGCGCGAGCGCATGAAGGCCTTGGCGCAGTGCAGGTAGGCCTGCTCGACCTGCACCTGGATCACCACCACCGGGCGCCGGCGTTCATCGGCTGCTTGCTCGATGAGTGCCGGGTCGGTGGACAGCAGGGCCCGGCCGTTCACGCGCAGCGTCTCGTCCACGCCCGGAATCATGAACAGCAGCCCCAGGCGGCCGGTGGACACGATGTTTTCCAGCGTGTCCAGGCGTTGGTTGCCGGGGGCGTCGGGGATCAGCAAGTGGTGTTCGTCCGGCGCCTTCACGAAGCCCGGCGCACCGCCGCGCGGCGAGGCGTCCAGGGCCCCATCGGCCCCCGCGCTGGCCAGCACCACGAAAGGCGAGAGCTCGATGAAGCGCCGGCAGTGCGGGTCCAGGCGGTCCAGTTCCTTGCGCAGGGTCCGCTCCTTGGGGGCGGGGTAGAAAGTGCGCAGGGACTGCAGCGTACGCACGGTGCAGCGGGCCCGGTCAGTCGTCATGGCTCCAGCAGCTCCCTCCATTCCGCTGCCCCCAGCGGCTTGCCCTGGTCTTGGCCTTCGAGGATGCCGTCGGCCAGGTCGCGCTTGTGGCGGTGCAGCTCGATGATGCGCTCCTCGATCGAGCCGGCCGTCACCAGGCGGTAGACGGTGACGGGGCGCTGCTGGCCGATGCGGTGGGCGCGGCCGCTGGCCTGGTCTTCGGCGGCGGGGTTCCACCAGGGGTCGACGATGATGACGTAGTCGGCCGCGGTGAGGTTCAGGCCGAAGCCGCCGGCCTTCAGGCTGATGAGGAACAGGTCGCCTTCGCCGGCCTGGAAGGCGGCCACCCGCCTGGTGCGCTCGGCCGCAGGCGTGCTGCCGGTGAGCATCTGGTAGCTCAATCCCGCGGCCTGCAGGCGCTGCGCCAGCAGGTCCAGGAAGTCCGTGAACTGGCTGAACACCAATGCCTTGTGGCGCCCGGCCACCAGTTCCGTGGCCAGGCGTTCGAATTCCTGCACCTTCGCGCCGATGAGGCCCAGTTCAGGCGCGGCCAGACGCGGGTCACAGGCGGCACGGCGCAGCCGTGTCAGCTCGGCCAGGACGTGGAAGGAGGCTTGTGCGTCGGTCTCCTCGATGTGCTCCACGCGCTCGATGGCGCTGCGTCGGGTGGCCTCCAGGAAGGCGCGCTCCTCGGGGCCGGGTTCCACCCGGTGGACGATCTCCGTGCGCGGCGGCAGGTCGGCCAGCACCTGTGCCTTGGTGCGGCGCAGCAGGAAGGGGCTGACCAGGCGGCGCAGGCGCGAGCGCACGGCCTCGTCGCGCTGGCGCTCGATGGGCCCGGCAAAGCGCTCGGTGAACTGCCCGGAGGACCCCAGCAGCCCCGGGTTGAGCAGGTTCATGAGCGACCACAGATCGTTCAGGCGGTTTTCCACCGGTGTGCCGCTGAGCGCCAGGCGGAAGTCGGCCTTCAGCTGGACAATGGCCTTGGCGCGCTTGGTGGCGGCGTTCTTCAGCGCCTGCGCCTCGTCCAGCACCAGGGTGGCCCATTCCCGCGTGGCGAAGGTCTGGCCCTCGATCTGTGTGAGGCCGTAGCTGGCCACCACCACATCGCCCGGGCCGCAGGTCTGCAGCATCTCGGCGCGGTCCCCCTCGCCGAAGCTGAGCACGCGCAGGCTGGGGGCGAAGCGGCCGGCCTCGGCCACCCAGTTGCCGCACACCGAGGTGGGCGCGATCACCAGGGCCGGGCCCAGGGCCGCGCGGTGGAGCAACAGCGCCAGGGTCTGCACGGTCTTGCCCAGGCCCATGTCGTCGGCCAGGATGGCGCCCAGCCCGGCATGCGCCAGCCGCGCCATCCAGGCAAAGCCTTCGGCCTGGTAGCTGCGCAGCTCGGCCATCAGCCCGGCGGGCGGCACCGGTTGCAGCGCGGCGGCCTGTTCCAGCCGGGCCAGCCGCTTGGCCCAGGGCTTGTCCGCCTCGATCTGAGTGCCCTCAAGCGCCTGCGCGACGAAGGCCGCGGATGCAGCGGGCAGGCGCAAGCCGTCCTTGGTGGGCTCGCTCATGGCCTGCAGATCGGCCAGCTGCGTGCGCAGCCGCTCGGTCAGGGCCAGGTACTCGCCCTCGCCCAGCGCCACGAAGCGGCCCTGGCGGGACTCCTGCATGAGTTGCAGCAGCCGCTGCAGGCTGAGCACGCGCGTGTCGTCCACCTGCACTTCGCCATCGACCGAGAACCATTCGCGGCCGCTGGACAGCGCCACCTTGACCCCCTGCGAGGTGATGGACGTCACCCGCACGGGTTTGCCGCGCGGCCATTCCAGCTCGGCCACGCCCGGCAGCTGCGGCAGCACCTCCAGCACATGCAGGGCCTGCTCGGGGTCGTCCAGCAGCCAGGTGGCATCGCCCTCGTCGGCGTCGGACAGGAAGGGCAGGGCCTCGAGCACCTGCTCGAGGTGCGCGCGCTCGGCCTCCAGCTGGCGGTCGGTGGACAGTTGCAGGCCCTCATGCACCGTCAGCAGGCGGGCCCGCCCCTGGCCGGGCGGCACGACCGGGCCGAAGCTGCCGAAGGGCCGCGCCACCAGGCGCAATTGCAGGGCGTCGCCGCGCGGCACCAGCTGCGCGGTCAGACGCGCCTGGCTGGCCACGCCTTGGCCCGCGGCGGCGTCGCTGTGCAGCTGGAAGTGGCCCGCCAGCACGCGCAGCGCAGCCTCCAGCTCCGCCTTGGCATCCACGGGTACGGCCCAGCGCTGGCGCACCAGCTCGGCCACGCGGCGCTGCGCCGGGGTGATGCGGATCAGACGCGCCCGGTCATCACCGTCGCGCAGCACGCGCAGGCTGTTGCGTCGATCGGTCTCCTCCGCCCGGTTGCCGCCCACCCAGGCATTGCCCAGATCGGCGCGCTGCTCGGTGAAGATCGGGTCGAGCAGATGGAACTCGAAAGCCTCGGTGCCGTCGCCCTGGCGCGCACGGCGCACCTCCAGCTCCGGCAGGGTCTCGCGCAGTTCCACAGGCTGGCCGGGCTGGTCATCCAGCGTCACGCCCGGGTGGTGGATCAGCGCCATGGCGGCGCCCGGCACATCCAGGCCCAGGCCGCCCCCGTACCAGCCGCTCTTGTCGATGCAGCGCGCCACCGCGGCGTCGCGCGGGTCCAGCCGCACGCTCTTCTTGATACGAGACAAGGGCACCGGCTTGGGCAGGGCCCGCGAGCGTGAGCTGGTGGGGCGCTCGAAGGGCACGATGTCGATGACGCGGCCCACGTCGTCCAGCTTCATCTGCCACAGCAAGGTGGGGTCCACACTGTGTTCGGCCCCACTGGAGCCCTTCTGCTCGCCCAGCGCCGAGATGGCCGCGAGTGCATCACGCCACGCCTCCCGCGGGCCGCCGAACACGGCCACAGGCCACGGGGCATCGGGCCGGGTGTGAGGCGGCACCGTCCAGCCAAAGCGGGCCGCCGCCTGCCGCATGAGATCGGCCCAGACCCAGCGGCCCATCGCCTCGAAGTGCTGCACCACGGCCTGCACTTCCGCATCCCCCCACCGGGCCGGCTCGTGGCCCACCCAGGCGGCCAGCAGCAGGCGGTCGGCGTTTTCCCGATGCGGCGCTTCACCCCCCCAGCCGCGGTGGTGGGCAAATGCCGACGCATCGGCCGGCTCGTCACCCACGCGAGCGGCGGCTGCGTGGGCCCACAGACCCCAGCCGATGGGGTCGGGCTTGCGTGACCCCGACTCCGCCATCGCCAGCTTGCGCGCGGCGGCCCAGGCCTGGGGCGCGGGCTGGGCCAGCAGGGACAGCAGGTACCAGCGCAGGTGCTGGCTGCCCAGCAGTCCGCGACGGGCATTGGCCTCGGCGCACAAGACCTTGTTCGCTGCAGCGAAGGCCGTGGCCGCCTGCACCCACTGTCCCTGCATGGCCAGCACGGCCGCCCGGCAGGCGTCTGCGCGTGAACTCTGCACGGGCTGCAGCAGTTGCAGGGCGCCCGCAGCGTCGGCACGGTCCGTACGCCAGCCTGCCAGGGCCAGGCGCTGGGTCTCGCTCAGGCCCGCGGGGTTCTCCACCGCACGTGCATCCAGCCACGCCAGCAGCGGCGACCACAAGGGCACCTCCAGGATGAACCGGTTCAGCCACTCCTGCAGCAGTCCGGCGCGCAGCCCGGGATCCAGGCTCTCGAAACGCTCGGGCATGAAGGGTCCGAGCGCCGCCTGCGCAATGGACGGGCCATCGTTCCAGCTGCTGAACATCCGCTGGCGCTGCACGGCGAAGTCCGTCGCGTCCAGCCCCGCATGCAGCAGCAGGCGGGCAAAGGCGACCGTGTCCGCCGTGTCTTTCAACGCAGGCGTGGGCACTTCCGTGCCCCGGCCGCCATAGGTGGCCGAGGCCCGGGCCCAGGCCGGCCAGGCGCGCGCGGCCAGCGCGGGCTCCAGGTGCTTGACGAACCAGGCGGCACGCGTGGCCTCGGGCACATCGAAACCCTCGCCGTGTGGCGACACCGCTCGGCCCTGGCCCACCAACTGCCGCGCCGCCTCGCCCACCTCGCGCACGGTGAACGCGTGACCCGTGCTGTGCCGCTGCCCCAGGTGGCGCAGGAACTCCGTCAGCCAGGTCTTGCCCTTGGCCGTTCCGGCCAGGCACATCGCGTCGAACACGGCCTCGATGTCTGGCGCCTTGAGCTCCACCTGGGGCGGTGCGGGCGCGGTGGCGGCCTCTGCAGTGCGCTGCGCTCTCTGCGCCAGGCCCTCCAGATTCAGCGGTCGGCCGTGGATATCGACGTAGACATGAGGCGAAGTGCGGGGCATGGGTCAGGCCAGGCGGTGAGGCGTTTGGTGGACGCAATTGCACCATGGACCGGTCCTGGACGCAGCCGTGCAGGTCACTCCTCCACCACCCACACCCCCACCGTTCGCGCCGGCACGGTGACGCTGGTGCTGGCGGCATCCCGGCGGGCCTCGGCGACGCGACGGTCCGCCGCGGTGGGGGCGGCCAGGACGGGGTGCAGCTTCCAGGGCTGGCCGGCGAGGTCCGGTGCAGGGCTGCGGAGGGCCTGGGTGTTGGTGTTGATCAGGCAGACGAGCCGGCGAAAACCCGCGCCAGGGCTTGGCCGTCGAGGTGGGCGCCCGCCACCGCGCCAGCGCATGCCTGCGGCGGCCCGGTGTCGAGCAGGCGCAGACGGGCCCTGATGTCCACGGTGCCGCGCAGGCGCAGCAAGGTGGTGCTGGCGCGGATGCGCAGCAGGCCGAGGAAGGCGTCACGCGTCCAGGTGATGTCGGCCGGTGCGGGCTTGAGAGCCGGGTCGGCCGAGCGCGGGGCCATCAGCAGCCAGCTGGCCCCGTTGTCCTGGCGCGGCGGCAGGCCGGCGCCGAAGCCGTTGTCGGTGAAAGCCCAGTCGATGCGGTTGAACCAGTCGCCGCAGTCGCAGCTGTTGCGGTCCATGGACTTGCGGCACAGCATCTCCTGGCCGGCGTGGAAGTACGCAGTGCCCCGGCTCAAGGCCACCACGGCGTTGGCCAGGTGCTGCACGCGGGCGCGCGCCTGGGGGGCGTGGCCAGCGGCAGCTGCAAGGCCAGCAGGTCGTGCAGGGTCTGGTTGTCGTCGTTCGCGGTGCAGTTCACCACCTCGCCGGGCTGGCTGGCGCAGCCCGCGGCCTGTCGGGCGTGGTCCAGCGCCTCCCGCTTGCCGTGGGGATGGGTACGCCGCGCACCGTGCCGGCCAGCGCCACGCGCGCGAGGTCGGCCGCGCGCTAGAGCTCTTGCGCGCTGTCTGAGGCGTCGGCTCTGGCGGCAGGGGTTGCGCTGCCGACGCTGACGCCAGCGGCGCGGGCCGCACGCAAGGCCTGCACGGCCTCATTGGGCGCCGTGCGCAGGCCGATCACCCAGCCTTGGCGCGTCTCCTGCTCGGGCGCGCTGTCGCAGCCGCCGCCGCCGCGCACCGCATCGCGCCGGCGGTCGCTGAAGGTGGTGATGCCGCTGCCATCGAACACCCCCTGTGCGGCCAGCACGAAGCACGCGCCTGCGCATCAAGGCGCTGGCGGCTCTTGGGGTGAGTGGTGCGGGGTCTGAGCGCGGCTGTGGGGCCCGCTCAAGCGGGATCCGGCCCGCGCCGGCTTCACTGGCGGCGCCCCTGCGGTGACCCGTGTGTCGCCGACGGCCGCAACGCGTGGTGCGTGGTGCGTGGTGCGCGGTACGGGGTGCGTGGGCTGATGCTGCCCTTGCCCGCGACCACCGCGCACCCCCCGGGACGGCGGCACGGTCCGAACCTGTGTGGTGCCGGGAAGAATTCTGCAAGCCCGACTACATGCTCCTGCGGTACTGCCCACCCACCTCAAAGAGTGCGTGGCTGATCTGACCGAGGGTGCAGACGCGCACGGCCTGCATCAGCACGTCAAACACATTGCGGTTCTCCAGAACTGAGGCCTGCAGAAGACTCAGCATGTCGCCGGCCGATGCGGCGTGCCGTTGCCGGAACGCTTGCAAGCGAGCGAGCTGGCTCTGCTTTTCCTCTTCGGTGGACCGCGCGAGCTCAATGCTCTGCGGCACCACATCACCTTGCGGGTTACGGAAGGTGTTGACCCCCATGATGGGCAGCTCTCCAGTGTGCTTGAGCATCTCGTAGTGCATGCTCTCCTCCTGTATCTTGCCTCGCTGGTAGCCGGTCTCCATGGCCCCGAGCACGCCCCCGCGTTCGGCGATGCGCTCGAACTCCGCCAACACGGCCTCTTCAACCAGCTCGGTCAGCTCGTCGATGATGAAGGCGCCCTGGTTGGGGTTCTCGTTGCGTGCCAGCCCCCACTCCCGGTTGATGATGAGCTGGATGGCCATGGCACGCCGCACACTTTCCTCGGTGGGCGTGGTGATGGCCTCATCGTAGGCGTTGGTGTGCAGGGAGTTGCAGTTGTCGTAGATGGCGATCAGGGCCTGCAGGGTCGTGCGGATGTCGTTGAAGGCGATTTCCTGGGCGTGAAGGCTGCGCCCGCTGGTCTGCACGTGGTACTTGAGCTTCTGAGACCGGTCATTGGCGCCGTAACGCTCGCGCATCGCCGTGGCCCAGATGCGGCGCGCCACGCGACCCAGCACGGTGTACTCCGGATCCATGCCGTTGCTGAAGAAAAAACTCAGGTTCGGAGCAAAGTCATCAATGTGCATGCCCCGCGCCAGGTAAGCCTCAACAAAGGTGAAGCCGTTGGACAGTGTGAACGCCAGCTGGCTGATGGGGTTGGCGCCCGCCTCCGCAATGTGATAGCCCGAGATGGACACCGAGTAGAAATTGCGCACATCGTGCTGCACGAACCACTCGGCGATGTCGCCCATCACCTTCAGGCTGAATTCCGTGGAGAAGATGCAGGTGTTCTGCCCCTGGTCCTCCTTCAGGATGTCGGCCTGCACCGTGCCCCGGACGTTGGCCAGCGTCCAGGCGCGGATCTTGGCTGCCTCGTCATCCGTCGGGTCGCGTCCGTTGTCCTGCCTGAACTTGTCCAGGTTCTGGTCGATGGCGGTGTTCATGAACATCGCCAGGATGGCAGGCGCCGGTCCGTTGATGGTCATGCTGACCGAGGTGCTGGGGCTGGTGAGGTCAAAGCCCGAATACAGAACCAACATGTCCTCGAGCGTGGCGATGGACACCCCGGAGTTGCCTACCTTGCCGTAGATGTCGGGCCGCGGGTCGGGGTCACAGCCGTACAGGGTGACCGAATCGAACGCAGTGGACAGGCGCTTGGCCGGCATGCCCTCTGACAGCAGCTTGAAGCGGCGATTGGTGCGGAAGGCGTCGCCTTCGCCGGCGAACATCCGGGTGGGGTCCTCGTTCTCGCGCTTGAAGGCGAAGGTGCCGGCGGTGTAGGGGAAGGAGCCCGGAACGTTCTCCAGCATCAGCCACTTCAGAATCTCTCCGTCGCAACCGTACTTCGGCAGGCTCACCTTGCGGATCTTGCTGCCCGACAGCGTGACATGCGTGAGACGGGTGCGGATCTCCTTGTCGCGGATCTTCACGACGTACTCGTCACCGGCATAGGCCTTTTGCATGTCGGGCCACTGGGCCAGCAACTTGCGCGCTTGCGGCTCGAGCAGCGCCTCGCGCTGGCGGGCCAGGTCCATCACGGCCTCGACGGCGCGCTGCCGGCCGGGCTTGTCGATCTGCAGCATGACGGCCGTGGCCTTGAGCTGCTGCACCTCACGCGCGAGCTGTGACTGCGCCATCGCGCGGCGCTTGTAGCCGCGCACGACGTCGGCAATGTCAGCCAGGTAGCGGGTGCGGGCACCCGGGACGATGGGTGTCTGGTGCGTGCTGTGGCGGGTGGACACCTGGGGCAGACGCCCCCGCGCCGCCTTCAGGCCCAGTGCGGCCAGTCGAGGCAGCAGGGCCTGGTACAGCGCGGTCACGCCGTCGTCGTTGAACCGGCTGGCCATGGTGCCGAACACCGGCATGTCTTCCGTGCGCGCCGACCAGGCCTCACGGTTGCGCTGCACCTGCTTGGCCACGTCGCGCAGCGCATCGGCAGCGCCCTTGCGGTCGAACTTGTTGATCGCCACGAACTCGGCGAAGTCCAGCATGTCGATCTTCTCGAGCTGGCTGGCCGCGCCGAACTCGGGCGTCATGACGTACATCGGCACGTCCACCAGCGGGACGATGGCGGCATCGCCTTGCCCAATGCCCGAGGTCTCCACGATGATGATGTCAAAGCCTGTGGCCTTGCAGGCGTCGATCACGTCCGGCAGGGCCTGGCTGATCTCGCTGCCGAAATCGCGCGTGGCCAAGCTGCGCATGTACACGCGCGGGCCGGCCTGCCAGGGGCCGATGGCGTTCATGCGGATGCGGTCACCCAGCAAGGCACCACCGCTCTTGCGGCGTGATGGATCGATGGAGATCACGGCAATCGTGAGCGCGTCCTGCCGGTCCAGGCGCAGGCGCCGGATCAACTCGTCGGTCAGGCTGGATTTGCCGGCACCGCCTGTGCCGGTGATGCCCAGAACAGGAATCCGGGCGCCTGCAGCAGCGGTCTTCAACTGCGCCTTCAGATCGTCCGACGCGCGGGCGTTCTCAAGCGCGGTGATGGTGCGTGCCAGGGCCCGCCAGGCAGCATCGGTGTGGCCCTGCAAGGCCGCGGCCGTGGCCGGACCCTGGGCCGTCAGGTCCACGTCGCAGCGCATCAGCATTTCGCCGATCATGCCCTGCAGGCCCATGCGCTGGCCGTCTTCCGGGCTGTAGATGCGGCTGACGCCGTAGCCCTGCAACTCGCGAATCTCTGCAGGCACGATGACGCCGCCGCCGCCGCCGAAGACCTGGATGTGTTCGCCGCCACGCTGGCGCAGCTGGTCCACCATGTACTTGAAGTACTCGACGTGGCCGCCCTGGTAGCTGCTGATGGCGATGCCCTGTACGTCCTCCTGCAGTGCGGCCGTGACCACTTCGTCCACCGAACGGTTGTGGCCCAGGTGGATGACCTCCGCGCCCATGCCCTGCAGGATGCGACGCATGATGTTGATGGCCGCATCGTGACCATCGAACAAGCTGGCGGCCGTCACGAAGCGCACCTTGTGTGCGGGGCGGTACTCGGCCAAGGCCTTGAATTCAGCGCTGAGGTCCGTCATGGTGCAAGATGCCGTAAGCGATGGGGATGGTGTTCGGGCGCGGTGAAGCTGCTGGATGATGCCACCATCGGTCCGCGCGCTCGCTGACGCTGGAAGGATCTGCATGGTTTACCCGCAGGGTTCCGCGGGCCCCGGCTCGATGACGCGGACTCAGCCTTTCCGAGGTACCCGTGGCCGCCGAACCCGAGTCGCCGTGCGCACTGAGCCTGCCGAAGGGCCCGCGAGAGCTTCGACCAGCCCGGCATCACCCATGCCGTGTGCGGCGAGCCATTGTCGACATCAAAGCTGCGCTGGATATCGGCTGGAGCCGCGGGCAGGTTCTCCGCTCTGCGCTCGGCCACCTGGCGTGAATGCCCCTGCCCGCCACCGCAGGGGCGCTGCCGCACCGCGGTCTCAGAACCTGCCGGCCCGTCGGCACCCTGTCTTCGGGGGGCGCCGGTGGTTGAGGTCCCACACATTCCCTCCGGTTATGGCCAGGGCCCAGGCTTTCATGGGCACGCAGGGCTTGGCGGCCCCTGACTTTCACGATGTGGGGCAACGCCCCGGATCATGGAAGACTTCCACATCAACCTGCTGGATCTGCAAGTCCGGTGCGGGCCAGGCGGGCAGACGATGCTGTCGCACATGACCACCTGCACCCCTGCCCCAGCCTCCGACTGCAAGAATTGAACCTTCTGACACACCCCTTCGCCGAAACAGCACCCATGCCGGTGACAGCACACTCGCACCGAACTGCTCAGGCCGCCCTGGCGAGCGGCCACGTCCCCGTCACCGGCCTGGGCATCGACGCCGGGGGCACCCAGACGCGCTGGGCGCTGGCGTCGCCGGCCGGCGAGATCGTGGCCGAGGGGCGGGTGGCCGGGCTGAGTGCGGTGCAGATGGGCACGCCCGCCGGCCGGCAGAGCCTGCGCGAAGGCTTTGCGGAACTGGCGGCGCAAGTGCTGGAAGCGGGCAGCCCGGTGGCCGTACACGCGGGCCTCACGGGTTTCGGGCCGGGATCGGCGTCCGTTGGCGAGCTCACCGCCGCGCCCCTCGGGCTGGCGCCCGGTCAGGTGAGCCTGTGCACCGACATCGAGGTGGCCTACCGGGATGTCTTCCCGCACGGTGAGGGCTACCTGGTCTGCGCCGGCACGGGGTCCATTGCCGGCTTCATCGACGCGAAGGGTGAATTCCAGCGTGTGGGCGGGCGCGGCGGCTTGCTGGACGACGGCGGCAGCGGCTACTGGATCGCCCGCGAAGCCCTGCGCCAGATCTGGCGCATGGAGGACGAGTCGCCCGGCGCCTGGCGGCACTCCGCACTGGCGCGCGAAGTGCTGGAGCACGTGGGCGGCAGCGACTGGTCGCACACGCGAGGCTTTCTCTACGGCGCGGACCGCGGCGAGACAGGCCGCCTGGCCCTGGCCGTGGCGGCTGCCGCGGGCAGCGATGCGAGCGCGTTGCGCCTGCTGGCGCAGGCCGGGGCGGAACTGGGAAGGCTCGCGCGCATCCTGGTGCAGCGCTTCGGTCCCCGGCCGGTGGTGCTGACCGGGCCGGTGCTGCAGCTGCACCCCGTGATCGAGCAGGCCTGCAGGGCCGAGATCCCACCGGGTATCGAGGTGCAAAAGCGCATCAGCCGCGGTCATCACGCCGCCGCCCGATGGGCCGCGGCGACGGTGGCACCCCACCCCCAGCGGCGCGCGGGCACGCCGCAGGCCCTGGTGCCGTGAGCCCCCTGAAACGGCTGAGGTCCAGGGTGGTGCGCTGGTGCGCGCTCGCGCCCCACGCCGCGGTGTGCGCGGCGGCCGCCTGGCTCAGCGGTTGCGCCATGGGCCCGCGCATCGACACCTCCTACACCGCCGTCAGCCAAGGCAGCCGGGTGGAAAGCCTGATCATCCACTACACCGCGCTGGACTTCCCCACCTCGCTGCGCGTGCTCACGCAGCAGGCGGTCAGCAGCCACTACCTGGTGGACATCGATCCGCCCACCATCTACCGGCTCGTGGACGAGAGCCAGCGCGCCAACCACGCTGGGGTGAGTTTCTGGGGCCGGCGCCACATGCTCAACCCCTCATCCATTGGCATCGAGATCGTCAACCTCGGGTACCAGGACACACCCGAAGGTCGGCGCTACTTCCCCTACCCACCCGCACAGATCGATGCCGTGGTGGCGCTGGTGCGCGACATCGTCAGGCGCCACCGCATTCCGCCCGAGCGCGTGCTCGGCCACAGCGACATCGCCCCGGGCCGCAAGCCCGACCCGGGCCCGCTGTTCCCGTGGAAACGTCTGGCCGACGAGGGGCTGGCACTGTGGCCGGACGAAGCCCGCAAAGCGGCCCTGCTGCCGCAGTACGAGCAGTCGCTGCCTGAGCTGGCCTGGTTCCAGCAGCGTCTGGCACTGCTGGGCTACTTCGTGCCCCTGGGAGGCGAACTCGACACGGCCACGCGCCAGGTGCTGGTGGCCTTCCAGATGCGGTTCAGACCGGCCCGTTTCGACGGCGAACCCGACGCCGAGAGCGCGGCCATTCTGGCCGCGCTGACCTCGCCTTGAGCCTCGTCGGGCTGAGTGGCGCCGCCGTTCGGGCCGACGGTTCCTAGAATCACCGGCTTCAATCCCGATGGTGCACGGGCAAAGGCCTGCGCCCATGCAAGCCTTGTTCCCATGCGGCTGCGCCACATCGAAGTCTTCCACGCCGTGATGCAGGCTGGCACCATCAGCGGGGCAGCGCAGGTGCTGCACATCTCCCAGCCTGCGGTGACCAAGGTGCTGCAGCATTGCGAGCTGCAGCTGGGCCAGCCGCTGTTCGAGCGCATCCGCGGCAAGCTCTACCCCAGGCCGGAAGCCCACCGCCTGTTTGCCGAGACGGAAAAGCTCACGCCGGACCTGGCGGGCATTCGCCGCCTGGCCGCCACCTTGAAGTCCCGCCCGGTGGAGACCGTGCGCCTGGTCGCCGCGCCCTCGTTGGCGCTGAGCCTGCTGCCCCCGGCCTTGGCCGCCTGGCGCCTGGCCTTCCCCCACACCCAGTGCGAACTGGCCACCCAGCACACCGACGCCATGGTGGACATCCTGCGCATCGGCGAGGCCGACCTGGCCCTGTCGCTGCGCGACCCGCGCCCCCCCAGCGTGGTGGCCGAGCCCGTGGCCGAGGCCCACCTCGTGGCACTGGCGCGCGCCGGCACCTGGGCCCAGGCGCAACTGGGGCAGCCGCTGCCGCTGCACTCCCTGGCGCAGCCGCAGGCCGGCTTGATCGGCCTGCAGACCCAGGACCCCCTGGGCGAATTGATTGCCGCGGCCTTTGATGCAGCCGACTGCACACCGGTGTGTCGCACGGTGGTGCAGACCTACCAGCTGGCACGAGGCCTGGTGGAACAGGGCGGGGGCGTGACGCTGGGAGACCCGTTCACGGCGCGCTGGCCCCGGCCCGAGGGCCTGGAGACGCGGCCCGTGGAGCCCGCCATCCCGGTGCGCCTGTATGCCCTGAGCGCGAGCCAGAGCCCTTTGTCCCGCGGAGCGCGGGAGTTGGTCAAGCAGGTGGCGGTGCAAGCCCAGGCCTGCCTGAAGAGCGGGGCAGCGCCATGAGCGTGGCCGCGCTGACGATTCCCATCGACGCCCTGAGCTCGAGCCCGGACTTCCGGGCACTGGGTACCCTGCCCCAGGTCAGCGTCGATCTGCGCTATGCCAGCCCCCGCAACCTGCTCGGCCGTGACCTGTACAGCCCGCACGACTGCGCCTGGCTGCACACCGAAGCCGCCGCGGCGCTGCTGCTCTCCGCCCAATGGCTGCAGACCCACCACCCACCCCTGCGCCTGTGTGTGCTGGACGCCGCCCGACCGCACCGGGTGCAGGAGCTGTTCTGGGCCCATGTGCACGGCACCCCCATGGAGCGCTACTTCGCCCACCCGTCGCGCCGCTCCATCCATTCCTTCGGCATGGCGGTGGACCTGACCCTGCTGGACACCCAAGGCCGTGAGCTGGACATGGGCACAGGCTTTGACGACACCAGCGAGCTGTCGCACCCCGCACTGGAAGACCGGTTCGCCGCGCAGGGGCTGCTGCGGCCCGAACACCTGCGGCATCGCGCCCTCCTGCGCCACGCCATGCAGCACGGCGGCTGGCAAGGCATCGCCACCGAGTGGTGGCACTTCGACTTTGGCGACCGCGAGGCGGTGCGTGCCGGCTACCGGCTGATCGTCTGACCCGCTGACTGTCTGACCGTCTGACCGTCTGACCAGCTGATCGTCCAATCCATCGCATGATGGGCCACGCCTGCGGCCGAGGGCTGATCCGCCCAGGAGCGCATCAAGGGCCGGCCCGGGGCCCGAACCGTGTCGTGGACACCCACTGCAGCACCGTGTCGATGATGGATCGGCTGACCGCTGCGCGGGCGTTGTCGTGATTGACGATGACCACGACGATCATGGGGTGGCCCGCAGCGTCGTTCACCGTACCGGCCACCGACACCACGTTGCGCAGGCCGCCGGGCTTGAGCCGGGCCTGCAGGGGCACGCTGCCGTCGGACTGGCGCCAACGCATCAGCCCGTCCACGCCCACGACGGGCAGACTGGCCAGGAACTCCGGCGCCCAGGGGCCCGTCATGCCGGCACGCAGCACGGCTTCGAGCTGGCCGGCACTGATCTTCTCGGTGCGTGACAAGCCCGAGCCGTTGTCGAGCACCAGGCCCGCATCCGCAATGCCCTTGCGCGCCATCCAGGCCCGCACGGCCCTGTCAGCACGCTGCAGCGTCGGCTCGTCGTCGGCACCAGACGCCTGGCGACCGATGGCCAGAAGCAGTGTGCGCGTGCGGGCGTTGTCCGAGACCTTGTTGAGGGACCGCACCAGCTCCGACAAGGGGCGCGACTGGCGATCGGCCAGCACCACTGCGCCTGGCGGCGTGACGGCCTCGCGCGTCCGACCATGCCAGTGCCCGCCCAGATCGGCCCACTGCCGGCGCACCAGCCGACCGATGAACTCGTCGCGGTCGATCAGGTTCAGTGCCAGAGACCGCTCGCAGCCCCGCGGCCAGGTGCCGTGCAGCACCACCTCGGCCTGGTCCAGCCAGCGCCGCCTCACCTGCGGCGTCTTCCAGCCGTCGCCCCAGCGGGCGCACGGGGCGTCCACCAGGTTGAACTCATGCCGGACGTGCAGGCCGTGCAGACGCGGATGGGGGTGGATCTGCAAGGTACCGGCGGCGTCGAAGGCCAGATCCATGCGCAGGAGGTTGGAGTCCACCGTGAGCGCATCGGGGATCAGGTTGTATTCGAACTCGGGGGCTTCGTCGAAAGGCGGCAGGCCGAGGTCGCTCCTCGTGGGACGGAAGGCCGAGCGGTCCAGGATCAAGTCTCCCCGGATCACCTCGACGCCGCGGTCGCGCGCCTTGCGCAGCAGGGCCTGCAGCGCGTCAGCGCTGAGATCCATGTCGGCCCCGCCTTCGAGCACGAGGTCACCGTGCAGGACGCCCTGCTCGAGAGGCCCTGAGCGCAGCAACCGGGTGCTTCCGCGCCAGGTCGGGCCCAGCAGCTCCAGGCCTGCCAGGGTGGTGAGCACCTTCATCGTGGAAGCGGGCTGCAGGGCGCGGTCTGCCCCCATCGAGACAAAGCGCTGGCCGGGCGCCTCAGGCCGAAGGGGAGCCACCACCACCGCGACGGCCTCCTGCGGCAGGTGCGCCGCACGCGCCAGGGCTTGCACCGCGGCCTCCAGGGCCGTGGCATCCCCAGGCGGCAACGGCTCCCGTACGGCTGGGCCGGTCAGGGACGGCGGGGCCGGCCGTACCGGCTGCGGTGCCGGCGGCGCGCCACCCGGCTGGGCTGCGGCAAGACCGGCAACGGCAAGGATCGAGGCCGTCATCAGGCGCCAGCTCGACATCAAGGGCTCCCGGAGCGTGAAAACGCGAAAGGTTGAAAGAATGAAAACGTGGGGTCCGCACAACGCCTGACGCCCCGGGCCCCGGCGGGCAAGCCCAGGCACACGCCACAGTCTACGCAGCGGCTGCCCCGCTGCCCGGGGCCTGCGCCCCAGGAAACACCGGCCCTCGGGCCCCTGCGATACGCCACACATGAGCATGGGTTATCCCTGCACCAAGGGTATTCATTGGCAGCCACTGCCGGCGCGGCCTGGTCTCTTGCTGTTAACGTCTGGTGGAGCTGTCGCTGTTGCGCCTGTGCGCACCCCAAACCCAGGAGAAGTCCCCTTGAAGCTGACCCCCTTGGCATCCGCCCTGACCTTGCTGGGCCTGAGCACCGCCGTGCTGGCCCAGACCGCCCCCGCCTCGCAGCGGGTGGAGATCACCGGCTCGATCATCAAGCGCATCAACGCCGAGGGAGCGCTGCCGGTGCAGGTGATCACCCGCACGGAGCTCGAAAGGCAGGGCTTGACGAGCGCGGAACAGGTGGTCCTGTGGCTGTCGACCAACGGCAACGGCCTGGACAACCTCGCGTCCAATGCCGACGTGGTCGGCGGCGCGCAGCGTGGCAACAACGGCGCCACCAGCGCCAACCTGCGCGGGCAAGGCAGCAACGCCACGCTGATCCTCCTGAACGGGCGTCGCGTGGCGGCTCACGGCCTGAACGGTGGCGTGGTGGACCTGAACCAGATCCCCATGGCCGCCATCCAGCGGATCGAGGTGCTCAAGGACGGGGCCAGTTCCACCTACGGTACCGATGCCATCGGCGGCGTGATCAACTTCATCCTGCGCACGGATTACCGTGGTGCCGCGTTGCAGGCCTCCACCGATGTGACCGAAGCGGGTGGAGGCAACATCCACCGCGCTTCCGTGATTGCAGGCTTTGGCGACCTGGACAAGGACCGCTTCAACGTGATGGCCACCCTGGGGGTGCGCGAACACGAGGCCTTGCGGGGCGACCAGCGCGCCTTCGTCAACACCTTCCAGCCCAACAGGGGCCTGAGCGTGGACACCCGAGGCACTCCGTTTGCCACGATCTTCCCCTTGGCGGGCACGCTGTTTCCCACCACCACCTCGGCTCCGTTGCTGCCGGGCAGCACCACGGTGAGGGCCTCGGGGGGCCTGAACGTGCTGGACCTTCCCGGCGCCGAAGGCTGCGGCTCCATCAACGGACAGGCGGCATACGACCAGCTGCTGTGGAACGTTCCCACGGCCGCGCTTGCCTGCGCATGGGACACCGGGCGCGCCGCAGTGCTGCAGCAGCCGCTGACCGACACCAATCTGGTCGCCCGCGGCACGGTGAAGTGGGGTGAGCATCTGATGGCCGCTGAACTGGTGGCCAGTCAGACCGATTCAGCCAAGCGCTTTTCCCATGTCCAGCTGACGCCCAACACCACCACGCAGCAGCTTCGCTTCCCGCGCAACACGGCGTCACAGGCCGCCTACGACGCCGTGTTCAACCGTCTGCTGACGGCCTTCCCGGGCCAGGTGACGGAAACCCAGCGGGGTCAGCCCCTGGCCTACCGGTGGCGCTGTATCGAGTGCGGCCCGCGCGAACTGACGACCGAGGCCGAAACCCAGCGCTGGGCCTTCACCGCCGAAGGGCCCCTGTGGCGCGGCTGGGACTACCGTGCCGGCCTGATCCAGGCCAACAGCGAAGCCAAGTCCAGGCTCGGCACCGGCTACTACTACCGGGGGACCACCGCCACCGGCGCCTCTGACGGGGGCCCGGGCATCGTTCCCGCACTCAACAGCGGCCGCATCAACGTCTTCCTGTTCCCCGGCCAGACGCAAAGCGCCGACGGGCTGGCCGCGCTGCGCGAGGCCTCGGCAGAGGGCGTGGTGCTGTATGGCGGCAAGTTCACCATGCGGCAGGTCGATCTGGCGGCCTCTGGCGCGCTGGGCACATTGCCGGGCGGCGACATCATGGCCGCCGTCGGCGTGGACCTGCGCACCGAGAAATACCGCTTCAACGGCGACGAACGCGATGTCGCCGCACAGCGCGTGATCATCGCCGCGCCTTTCGACCAGACCAACGTCCTGACGGGGGTGGAGCGCGAGGTCAAGGCGGTCTACGGTGAACTGCTGCTGCCGCTGACCAAGCAGCTCGAGACCACCCTGTCGGTGCGCCAGGACGACTACTCGGGATTCGGTTCGACCACCAACCCGAAGGTGTCCGCGCGTTGGAAGGCATCCGACAGGTTCCTGATGCGCGGTTCCTACAGCACCGGCTTCCGGGTGCCCACCTTCAACCAGCTCTTCAACGGGTCTTCGCTCTCGCTTTACACCGGTACGGCACTGGTGGACCCGAAGACCTGCCCGGGCGGGCGCCCCAACACCACGGACCCGGGCTGCGCCTTCATCGACAGAGGGGCCGACCTCATCAACGGCGGCAAGCCCGACCTCGGGCCCGAGGAAGCCAAGATGGCCTCTCTTGGGCTGATCTGGGAGCCCACCGCCCATCTGAGCGCAGGCCTGGACTGGTGGACCATCAAGCGACAGGGCACGATCCAGATCCTGTCACTGACCCAGTTGATCGACAACTACAGTCTCTTCCCGGAGCGCTTCATCAGGGATTCCGCAGGCAAGCTGATCGCGGTGGACCAGCGCTGGATCAACGCGGGCGAGACCGAGACCTCAGGCCTTGAATTCACCCTGCGCGGCGACTTCTCGGCGCTGAATGCCAAGTGGACCGCGGGCCTGGACGGCACCTACCTGCTCAAGAAGCGCTCGCGCGTGGTGCCCTCCGCGCCCTGGAGCGCCAGCGAGATCGGGCAGTTCAGCTTTGCCGGGGATCTGGGCCTGCGCTGGAAGCACAGCGCGTACCTGAACTACGCGCGCGGGTCCTGGAGCGGCACGCTGGCACAGGTCTACCGCAGCGGCTACAACGATCAGGTTCTGCCTGGAGTGACCGCCGGCGCGGTGTCGCCGCCGGACTGGAAGGCGAAGGTGAACAGCTACACCACCTACAACGTGTCAGCCTCCTACACCGGTATCAAGAACCTGACGGTGACCGCGCTGGTGAAGAACCTGTTCGATCGCGACCCGCCATTCGCCATCACCTACGACAGCAACTTCGGCTCCGGCAGTTCGTGGGAGCCACGTGTGGCCGACCCGCGCGGCCGCGCCTTCGTGCTGAGCATCGACTACAAGTTCTTCTGAAGCACCTGCCCGGCGCGGCCCCGGAGGACGGGCCGGGCTCGGCCCGTCCAAGAGCCCCTGCACGCGAAGAACGCCTCCTGGCCAGCGTCGTGAACGGGCCGCCGCGACGAACCCCTCAGCCCAGGGACCTCGCGCTCAGGCGCGCGAAGTAGAACCACTCATGCCCCGGCTCGGCCCGCGCATTGGGAAAGACGATGCGGCCGTCGGCCGGGGCCGCGACCACGGTGCCGTCGTGGCGCATGCCAATGGGCTCGCCGGCCTTGAGCGCGTCGAAGCTGGTCCACTCCCTGGCGAAGCGGTCTTCGGGATGCAGGCGGTCGATCACCTCTTCCAGGCGCAGCACCTCGTGGTCAGTGGCCGGCGGGTCGGGGGCGCGGGCCACCAGGCCCAGCAAGGCCAGGGTCTGGCGGATGGCCTGCAGGCCCACGTCGGGCGCTTTCGGGTCGGCGTGCTGGCCGCACTCCAGCGTCACGCCCCAGCCGCCGCGTGAGC
>JBMLPD010000291.1:0-3483 GCA_049242285.1 Rubrivivax sp. | reverse complement strand
CGGGCGCTTGCCCGTGACTTGACAGACGCGTGCCATGAGGCTGCTCCGCTGCGAGAGGGCTCAGGCCCTCTCTGGGTTGACCGGGCTCTTTCGCCCGGAGTTGCCGGCACCGGGCCTTGCAGCCCGGCGTTCAGGATCGTCAGACCCTTCAGGCCCGACACGGTGGATTGCCAGCCTGCGTGGACATCCGTGTCGAGCGGACTGCAGGTTTCGCAAAACCCGAGATTGTAGGCGAAAAACCGATCAATGGCCGGCCGGGAAAGCTCAGCCAGCCTGCTGTTCGAGGTATCGCTGGGCGTCCAGCGCAGCCATGCAACCGGTTCCGGCGCTGGTGATGGCCTGACGGTAGATGTGGTCCTGCACATCGCCGGCGGCGAACACGCCGGGAACGCTGGTCATGGTGGCCATGCCCTCCAGGCCGGTGCGCGTGACGATGTAGCCATCCTTCATCTCGAGTTGCCCCTTGAAGATGTCGGTGTTGGGCTGGTGTCCGATGGCGATGAAGCAACCCTTGAGGGACAGATCGGTCGTGGATCCGGTCTTCGTGGAGCGCATGCGCACGCCCGTGACGCCGGAGGCGTCGCCCAGCACCTCGTCGAGCGTGTGCCACAAGTGCAACTCCATCTTTCCGGCGGCCACCTTGGCCATGACCTTGTCGACCATGATGGCTTCGGCCCGGAACTTGTCGCGCCGGTGGATCAGGTGCACCTTGGTGGCGATGTTGGACAGGTACAGCGCTTCCTCGACGGCGGTGTTGCCGCCCCCGATGACGCAAACCTCCTGGTTCCGGTAGAAGAAACCGTCGCAGGTGGCGCATCCACTGACGCCGCGGCCCATGAAGGCGGCCTCGCTGGGCAGGCCCAGGTACTTCGCGCTGGCGCCGGTGGCGATCACCAGTGCGTCACAGGTGTAGCGTCCCGAGTCGCCTGTCAGGACGAACGGCCGCGCGCTCAGGTCCACGGTGTGGATGTGATCGAAAACGATCTGGGTCTGGAAACGCTCGGCGTGCTGCAGGAAGCGCTGCATCAGGTCCGGTCCCATCACGCCCTGGACGTCGGCGGGCCAGTTGTCCACCTCGGTGGTGGTCATCAATTGCCCGCCCTGGGCCATGCCGGTGATCAGCATCGGCTTGAGATTGGCCCGTGCGGCGTAGATGGCCGCCGTGTATCCGGCCGGCCCGGAGCCCAGGATCAGGACTTGTGCATGCGTGGTCGATGTCGACATGGAGGAGAGCTCTCGGAAGTAAGAACGCAAAGAAACGGAAAGAACCGGAAGTTTTGCTGGCGCATGTTTGCCGTGCGAATTGTGATCCGGTTCGGACAGCCGAGCGCATGGGCCACCGCTTGCCGGGTTGCGCGCTGCCGGTACCGCGCGAATTGGCGGCCTTCCGGTTGCGTTGGAGTGCATGGCATGTCGATGATCTCGTCGCAGCGGGAAGGCGCTCCTCGCGACCCTGCAGCCGGGAGACGGCGTCGGCGAGATGAGCATGGTTGACAACGGCCCGGACTCGGCCGCGGTGCCCACCGAGCGGGTCAGGGCCGCCACCCCGGCAGGCGACGGCCGGGGCATGGGTATCCGATGACGCAGGATGGCCTGGGCCGGCCCCTTGGTTCGCGCTGCACATCTGGCGCCCACCGCAGGCCCCTGCGACGTGGGCATGCGCCACAATGACCGCATGACCTTTCCGCTGGGTTCCTTGCGTGCCGACGGTCCGGAGCTTGAACGGCCCGGCGCTGGCGTGGGTGCGCAGCCTTCTGCCCCGGGGTTCGGGCTTTCCCGGCTGCGGCTGGTGCTGACCGGGGTGCTGCTGATGTTGGCCGCACTGGCCCTGTTGACGCATCACGCTTCCGACCCGGGATTCAGCACCTCGGGTGCGGCCGGCGCCGGCTTGCACAACAAGGCGGGCGTGGCCGGCGCCTGGTTGGCGGATGTGGCCTATTTCACAGCCGGCTTTTCCGTGTGGTGGCTCTGGCTGGTCGCCGCCAGGAGCTGGGGGTCCGCCGTGGCGCGCAGCGTGTGGCCAACGCCAGGCCCCGGCTCGGCTGCCGAGCCATCGCAGCGCGTCTTGTTCTGGGCCGGCCTGTTGATGTTGCTCGCAGCCAGTTGTGCCCTGGAGTGGACGCGCCTGTATCGGCTGGAGGCGCATCTGCCCGGGCCTGCCGGCGGAGTCCTGGGTCACGTGCTGGGATCGACGTCCATGCGGTGGCTGGGCTTTGCCGGATCGGGCGTCTTCTGGATCGCTCTTCTCGTGGCTGGGGCGTCGATGGCCCTGCGCTTTTCCTGGGTGGACGTGGCCGACCGCCTGGGTGCGCGCATGGACGGGCTGCGCAGCCGCCGTCAGGAGCGGCGTGAGCTGGAGGAGGACGCCCGCATCGGTGAGCAGGCCTTGCGCGAACGCGAGCTCCAGGTGCAGGAGCACAAGCAGGTGCCGACCCCGGTGCCCCTGGTCATTGAGCCGGTGCTGGTGGACGTGCCCAAGTCTGACCGGGTGGCCAAGGAGCGTCAGCAGCCCCTGTTCAAGGAGTTGACGGACACCCGGCTGCCGCAGGTCGATCTGCTGGACGCCGCACCGGCCCGGCAGGAGTCCGTGACGGCCGATTCACTGGAAATGACCTCCCGGCTGATCGAGAAGAAGCTGGGCGACTTTGGTGTGGTGGTGCGGGTGGTGGCGGCCACACCCGGGCCTGTCATCACCCGCTACGAGATCGAACCCGACACGGGGGTCAAGGGCTCGCAGGTAGTGAACCTGGCCACCGATCTGGCGCGTTCGCTCAGCCTGGTGCGGGTGCGCGTGGTGGAGACCATTCCCGGCAAGTCCACCATGGCGCTGGAGCTGCCCAATGCGCGGCGCCAGTCCATCCGCCTGGCGGAGATCCTGGGCTCCCAGGTCTACCACGACGCCGCTTCCTTGCTGACCATGGGCCTGGGCAAGGACATCGTGGGGGCGCCCGTGGTGGCCGATCTGGCGCGCATGCCGCACTGCCTGGTGGCCGGCACCACCGGCTCGGGCAAGAGCGTGGGCATCAACGCCATGATCCTGAGCCTGCTGTACAAGGCTGACGCGCGGGACGTGCGCCTGATCCTCATCGACCCCAAGATGCTGGAGATGAGCGTCTACGAGGGCATCCCGCACCTGCTGTGCCCCGTGGTCACCGACATGAAGCAGGCCGGCAACGCCTTGAACTGGTGCGTGGGCGAGATGGAGCGCCGCTACAAGCTCATGAGCCGCATGGGGGTGCGCCAGCTGTCGGGCTTCAACCGCAAGATCGACGAAGCGGCCCAGGCCGGACAGAAGATTCCCAACCCCTTCAGCCTCACGCCCGAGGAGCCCGAGCCGCTGGAGCGGCTGCCCTTCATCGTGGTGGTGATCGACGAACTGGCCGATCTCATGATGGTGGTGGGCAAGAAGATCGAGGAGTTGATCGCCCGCCTGGCGCAGAAGGCGCGCGCAGCCGGCATCCACCTGGTGCTGGCCACCCAGCG
>JBMLPD010000290.1:0-2871 GCA_049242285.1 Rubrivivax sp. | reverse complement strand
GTGCGGCGTGCCGGCGTGCTGTCGCGCCACCGCCACCCGCAGCCGGTGCACGGCTATGTGATCAAGGGCCGCTGGCGCTACCTGGAGCACGATTGGGTGGCCACGGAAGGCGCCTACGTGTACGAGGCCCCGGGCGAGACCCACACCCTGGTGGTGGACCCGGACGTGGACGAGATGATCACCATGTTCCAGGTCAACGGCGCCATGATCTATGTGGACCCGGACGGCCGCTGCACGGGCTTTGACGACGTGTTCACCCGCATCGACAAGTGCCGCCGCCACTACGCGGCCGTGGGCCTGGGCGAGGGCTACATCGACCAGTTCATCCGCTGAATATCCGCTGAAAGGGGCGCCGCTTGAGCAAGGCCTTCACCCGCGAGAGCGACGCCCCTGCGGACGACGAGGACGACGACCCCTCGCTGCCGCCGCTGCCCGCAGGCAGCCGCAACTACATGACGCCCGCGGGCTACAGCCGCCTGCGCGAGGAGTTGATGACGCTGCTGGACGTGGAGCGCCCCAAGGTGGTGGAGACCGTGTCGTGGGCCGCCAAGAACGGCGACCGATCGGAAAACGGCGACTACCTCTACGGCAAAAAGCGCCTGCGCGAGATCGACCGCCGCATCCGCTTTCTGACCAAGCGGCTGGACCGTGCCGAGGTGGCGGACCCTTGCGCCCACCACGGCAGCGACCAGGTGTTCTTCGGCGCCACCGTCACCTACGCCAACGCCCGCGGGCAGGAGCGCACGGTCACCATCAAGGGCATCGACGAAAGCGACAGCCTGGCTGGCGAGGTGAGCTGGGTCTCGCCCATCGCCCGCGCGCTGCTCAAGGCCCGTGAGGGCGACGAGGTGAAGCTGGTCACCCCCTTGGGCGTGGAGACCATCGAGGTGGTGGAGGTGCGCTATCCGGCACCGCGCTGAGCGGTGCCACGGCCCTGGCCTGGCACGGGGCAAGCTCAGGGTTTGACCCGTGCCACCTTCATCACAGGCGCGGCCCGGCGCAGGCCGCGCATCACCTCGGCCAGATGGACGCGATCGCGCACGTTGACCAGCAGTCGCAGTTCGGCGCTTTCCATGCCCTTCTCGTGGCCCATGTCGATGTGGGTGATGTCGGCCTCGGCCTTGCTGATGGCCGTGGCCACCTGGGCCAGAGCGCCCTTGCCATTGACCACCATCACGACCAGGCTCGTCTCGAAGGCGCGCACCGGCTCTTCGGCCCATTCCACATGCATCCAGCGTTCGCTGTCGCGCTCGAACAGGCGCCGGCCGGTGTGGCATTCGGCCGTGTGCACCAGCAGGCCCTCGCCCTTGCCCAGATAGCCCGTGATGGGGTCGCCGGGAATGGGCCGACAGCAGGTGGCCAGGCGCACGGTCCCCTCCTGGCCCCCGTCGATGAACACCACGCCCTGCCGGGGCGCGTTATCGTCCGATGCGAAGTGGCCGAGCGTGAGCGTCACCGCGTCCGGCCGGGTACCCTGCTCGGCCAGCAACTGCGCCATGCGTTTGGCCACGATGACGGCGATCTTGCGGCCCAGCCCGATGTCCACCAGCAGATCTGCCGCGGTGCGTGCCCCTGACCAGCGCGTCAGCTGCTGCCACACGGCGGCGGCCTTGTCGCCTGCGCTGGTGTCCGCGGGGTCGTCGCCGGGCAGCGTCAGGCCTTCGGCGCGCAGCGCCTGGGCCAGCATCTGGCGTCCCAGCGCATACGATTCCTCCTGCTCCATGGTCTTCAGGTAGTGCCTGATCTTGGAGCGCGCCCGGCCTGTGCGCACGTGGTTGAGCCAGCCAGGATTGGGGCGTGCACCGGGGGCCGTCACCACCTCCACGACGTCCCCGCTGCGAAGCTCCGTGCGCAGCGAAGCCGGCTCGCCGTTGACCTTGGCGGCCACGCAGCGGTCACCCACGTCAGAGTGGATGGCGTAGGCAAAGTCCACGGGCGTGGCGCCCTTGGGCAGGGCCAGGATCTTGCTGCGCGGCGTGAAGACGTAGACCTCGTCGGGGAAAAGGTCGATCTTCACGTGCTCCAGGAACTCGGCAGCGTCACGCGTCTCATCCTGGATGTCCACCAGTGATTGCAGCCAGGTGGCCCCCAGCGTCTGGGGGTCGTCGCCCGTGGTCTTCTTGCCACCGGCGTCCCGCTTGTACATCCAGTGTGCGGCAATGCCTTTCTCGGCCACGGCGTGCATGGCTTGCGTGCGCACCTGGAACTCGACAGCCGTGCCGAGCGGGCTGACCAGCGTAGTGTGCAGGCTCTGGTAGCCGTTGGCCTTGGGAATGGCGACGTAGTCCTTGAAGCGGCCGGGCACGGGCTTGTAGAGCTGGTGCAGCACGCCCAGCGACAGGTAGCACTCCGGCAGGCTGGGCACGGTGATGCGAAAGCCGAAGAGATCGCTCACCTGCGTGAAGCTCAGGTGCTTGTCGCGCATCTTGCGGTAGATGGAGAAGACAGTTTTCTCCCGGCCCGAGATGCCGATGCGGATCTTGGCCGTGCCGAAGGCTTTTTCCACGTCCTTCTGCACCCGGTCCACGATGTCGCGTCGGTGGCCACGGGCCCGCTGCAAAGCCCGCGACAGAACGGCGTGGCGCCAGGGGTGGAGATGCTGGAACGACAGTTCCTGCAGTTCGCGGTAGGTCTGGTTCAGCCCCAGGCGGTGGGCGATGGGGGCGTAAATGTCCAGTGTTTCGGCCGCGATGCGCTGGCGCTTGTGCGGTTCCATGGCCAGCATGGTGCGCATGTTGTGCAGCCGGTCGGCCAGCTTCACCAGGATCACCCGCACGTCGCGCGACATTGCCAGCAGCATCTTGCGGAAGGATTCGGCCTGGCTTTCCTCGCGGGTGTTGAACTGCAGCTTGTCCAGCTTGGTCAGGCCGT
>JBMLPD010000289.1:0-1505 GCA_049242285.1 Rubrivivax sp. | reverse complement strand
TCCCAATCCCATTTCGTCCTCCTTTGCGCTCATGGATTGATCGGGGGGTGGCCCTGGAGGCCGGCCGCGTGGCCGAGCAAGGCACCCCCGCCGAGCTGCTGGCCGCCGGCGGCCTGTACGCACGGCTGCACGCCATGCAATTCCGCACCTGAGCCACAGAACCGAAAGCCCCCATCGTGAATCCACCGAACATGAGCCCACCGAACATGAGCCCACCGAACGGCGCCTCCCCCAGCTCCCCCATTTCGCGTTACCCCGTGCCCGCGCTGGAGAACCTGCCCGAGGACATCCGCACCCGCATCCTGGAAGTGCAGGCCAAGGCCGGCTTCGTGCCCAACGTCTTCCTGGCGCTGGCGCACCGCCCGGCCGAGTGGCGCGCCTTCGTCGCCTACCACGACGCGCTGATGCTCAAGGAAGGCGGCCACCTCAGCAAGGGCGACCGCGAGATGATCGTGGTGGCCACCTCGGCCGCCAACGAGTGCCTGTACTGCGTGGTGGCGCACGGCGCCATCCTGCGCATCTACGAGAAGAAACCCCTGGTGGCCGACCAGGTGGCCATCAACTGGCGCAAGGCCGACATCACCCCGCGCCAGCGCGCCATGCTGGCCTTCGCCATGAAGGTGTGCCAGCGCTCCCACGAGATCGACGACGCAGACTTCGCCGCCCTGCGTGAGCACGGCCTGGACGAGGAAGACGCCTGGGACATCGCCGCCATCACCGCCTTCTTCGGCATGAGCAACCGCCTGGCCAACGCCACCGGCATGAAGCCCAACGACGAGTTCTACCTGATGGGGCGCGTGCCGAAGGGGAAGTGAGGCGGGCCTGCCTCAACCGGTGACACGACGACCGTCAAGGCAGGCGGCGGCGACCGAGGTGCAGGCGGAATTCCTCAAGGGTGACGATCTCACAACGCTCCGCCCGGCCAAGCACCAGCAAGTCAGCATCACCCGTCACCAGCCATTGCGCCCGACCCGCCTGAGCCACGTGAAGAAACGGCAGGTCTAGCGGATCGCGGCAGTCCGGAACCACGGGCGGTGGGTGGGGCACGGTCACCACTTCGGTAAACGGCAGATAGTCGGCCAGCAATTCGGTCTGCTCCTGGGCATCCAGCCGGAACTTCGGACAGGCCAGCACGCGCACCAACGCCTGCGCCGTGGCGGTGCTGACCAGCGGCACGCACTCGCCAGCCTGCCAGGCTGCACGGAGGCTCGCGGTCATCCCCTTCGCGAAAACCAGCGCTGAAAGCACGACATTGGTGTCCAGCACCACCCGCAAAGGGGGGAGTGCCGAGCGGCGCTCAGGCGATGCCATCAGCCAGGCGCATCTTTCTTCAAGGCCGAGCCCCTGGCCCAGACCATCGCGTCGGCCACGTCGGCCTCGGTCAGGCCCAGCTCGGCCAACTTGGCCCGCACGGCATCGCCCCGCTGGATGCGCACCGGCGTCAGGACGATCTGCCCGTCACGCGCCTGCACGTCGAAGTACTCCGCCGGGCCCACGGCCTGCGT
>JBMLPD010000288.1:0-1151 GCA_049242285.1 Rubrivivax sp. | reverse complement strand
ACCTGGATGCGCAGCAGCAGACGGTGGAGGTGTGCTCCAAGTGGCAGGTCTGGACGCCGCGCGGTGCTGGTGATGTGTGTGGGTCAGGCAAGCCCGTGTGGGACAAAGCGAACTGCGAGGTCCGACTGCAGACCCCGCGCCTGACCAAAGGCACGCTCTCGGGCGGCGGTCAGCTACCGGGCCCGATCGCGGATCTCTTGAACTTCCTTCTGGGCACCGTGATCAAGGACCTGACCGTCTACAAGGCCAACGCCCTGGCCTGCTCCTTGGTCAAGGAGATCCGGGTGACAGCGGACCGGCTTGAGATTCACCTGTAGGGCCGCCAGTTCCAGAGAGGATCTGTTCGGCAACTCCCCAGACGCGTCCGCAACTGAGCGACACACCCTGTCGCACCCACCACACACACTGCGTTCCATCGTGACTGCATGACGTGAGGTGAGCATGTTCTGGACTGGTTTGGTGGTGGCGTTGGTCGCCCTGGTGGCATTCAAGCTGGGGGCCCTGTCCGTGTGGGCGCAGGCGACCAGCCTGGTGCTGACCTTGCTCCTGTTTGCTGCCCTGGGCTGGGGAGCGCTGGCCGTTTGGCGGCGTCTCATCCGCAGGACTTGAATGGCTGGCCGAGGCCAAGCGTTCTCAGGTAAGCCCGATTGACGACCCTTGCCTGTCCGGCTATCTTGCTTGCCATAACAAGAATCCGGGCTGTCCCCCGGGGAGGAAAGGCGAGATGCCTTGGGCAGAGCGTGATGTGGTGACAGGCCGTGTGCTGGGTGTCAACGCCCAGCAGGTCAGGTGCTTGCCCGCCCTGGGCTGCCCCTCAGGCCTGCTCAGGCGCTGCCCCGCCGTGTCGCCGCTCCAGTCCAAAGACCTGCGCCACCCCGCGTTTTCGGCATGACCGCATTCGCCTGCTTGCTGATCGCCCCGGGTGCGTGGCTTCTGTCTCTGATGCTCGGTACCTGACTGCACACACCCTCTCAGGCATTACCACCCACCAACAAGCTGACTCACCAAGGAAGGCCCCATGACGATCGAAGTCGAATTCATTGACGCGCAAACCGGCACGCTCTCCAGCAAGAAGGTGGAGGAGCCGCCCATGTCCTTCTTCGACGCCGTCAGGTCCGAGCAGTGGACGGACCGGCAGATCGAGACCTTCA
>JBMLPD010000287.1:0-3303 GCA_049242285.1 Rubrivivax sp. | reverse complement strand
CGGACAGCGCAAGGCCGAAGTCCACGTTGGCCTGCACCAGCGCCTGCCGGCCCTGGCCCAGCAGGTCCACGTGCGCCATGGGCGCACCCGGGTGTTCGGCGAACAAGGCGCAAGCCGCGCCCCGCTCCTGCGCCACGCTCTCGGTCATGCGGTCGTGCAGCAGATCAGCCAACGCCGCCAGGACCGGGCCTGGCAGAGGCGCCGGCCCGCCCAGCAGCCCCTTCAACCGCCCCGGCGACCGCTGAAGGCAGAACTCCGTCACCCGCTCCACCCGGCGCACAGGCAAGGCGCAGTTGCGCGCGATGTCGGTGGCCTTGCTGGACCAGGGCGAGACCGTGCCCAGCCGGGGCATCACCACCAGCAGCGCGTCGCCGGGCGGCAGTTCCACCGTCCAGGCGACCGGGGTGCTGTCCAGCAAGGCCTGCAGGTGCTGCAGCAGGCCCGCGCCGGGCGCCTCTTCACTCGCCACCCAGTGCACGTGGCGGGCCTGCACGCTGGTGATGGAAGGCTCCAGCGCCTGCAGCCGGGCCAGGAGCGCCGAGGTGCGGAAGGCAGACAGGGCCAAGCCCCCTTCGAAGGCGGTCAGATGCGGATGGGGTGCAGACATGGAATTGGGGCCAGCCCAGGGCGGCCGATGAGGCAGACACAGCGCCCGTCACGGCGCCCGCAGGAGCGCCGCGACCTGGGCGCGCGATGACAACACTTCGGCATTCTAGAGAGGGGGTGGGATAATTCAGGCCATGCCGACACCGATCAAGACCGCCGCCGACATCGACGCCATGCGCCAGGCCTGCCGCCTGGCGTCCGAGGTGCTGGACATGTTGACACCCCACGTCAAGCCGGGCATCACCACGCGCGAGATCGACCGCATCGCCCACGACTACATCACCCAGGTGCAGCAGGCCGTGCCCGCCACGCTGGGCTACCAGCCCCCGGGTTATCCGCCCTACCCCGCCTCGCTGTGCACCTCCCTCAACGAAGTGGTGTGCCACGGCATCCCCGACGACCGGCCCCTGAAGAACGGCGACATCGTCAACATCGACGTCACCGTCATCAAGGACGGCTGGCACGGCGACAACAGCCGCATGTACCTGGTGGGCGAGACCTCCATCGCTGCGCGCCGCCTGTGCGCCGTGACTTTCGAGGCCATGTGGAAAGGCATCGTCAAGGTGCGCCCGGGCGCCCGGCTGGGCGACATCGGCCACGCCATCCAGATGCACGCCGAGCACGCCGGTTTCTCGGTCGTGCGCGAGTTCTGCGGCCACGGCGTGGGCCGCAAGTTCCACGAAGAGCCGCAGCTGCTGCACTACGGCCGCCCGGGCACGCTGGAGGAACTGGTGCCCGGAATGACCTTCACCATCGAGCCCATGATCAACGCCGGGCGGCGCGAAATCAAGGAGGACCGGCGCGGCAACCGCCCCTACGACGGCTGGACCATCGTCACGCGCGACCGCTCCCTGTCGGCCCAATGGGAGCACACCGTGCTCGTCACCGAGACGGGCTACGAGGTGCTCACCTTGTCGGCCGGCAGCCCGCCGAAGCCGGCCTTCGTCGCCCCTGCGGCCGAGGCGGCCATGGCGGCCGTTGCGGTTCCAGCCTGAATGGCTGCGGATCGCCCCGTGAAGGCCTGCCGGTCCTGCCGGCTGGCCGCCCGCCACGCAAGGCCATGACCCCCGCGGCAGACCCCGCGCCCCTCCAGGCCCTGCGCAGCCGCTACCGCGAAGGCAAGGCCGCGCTGATCGAGCGGTTCATGCGGGAGCGCCCCTCCACGCGGTCCGCGCAGGGCCTGCTCAAAGGTCTGGCCCAGCATGTGGACAGGACCCTGCAAGAACTGCTGGACGCGCTGCCGGTGCCCGAAGGGCTGGCCCTGGTGGCCGTGGGCGGCTACGGCCGCGGAGAACTCTTCCCGCATTCAGACGTGGATGTGCTGGTGCTGCTGCCACACGCCGCCACCACCGAGGGAGTGGCCGACTTCATCACCGCCTGCTGGGACACGGGCCTGGAAATCGGCTCGTCGGTGCGCACCGTGGAAGATTGCGTGGCCGAGGCGCAGGCGGACGTGACGGTGCAGACCGCGATGCTGGAATCCCGCCTGATTGCGGGCAAACGCCGCCTGTTCGAGCGCTTTCGGGCGGCCACGGCAGCAGTGCTGGATCCTCGCACCTTCCTGCGGGCCAAGACCCTGGAGATGCAACAGCGGCATGTGAAGTACGAGAGCACGCCCTACGCCCTGGAACCCAACTGCAAGGAGAGCCCAGGCGGGCTGCGCGACCTGCAGGTGCTGGTGTGGGTGGCTCGCGGCGCCGGGTTTGGCAGGACATGGCGCGAGCTGGCCGCCAGCGGCCTGCTGACGGCCTTCGAGGTGAGCCAGTTGCAGCGCCACGAAGGCATGCTCAAGCTGATCCGGGCCCGGCTGCATGCCGTGGCCGGCCGCCGTGAAGACCGCCTGGTCTTCGACCTGCAGACGGCGGTGGCCGACAGCTTCGGCCTCGTCACGGGCAAGGGCCAGCGTTCCTCTGAGGCGCTGATGCACCGCTATTACTGGGCGGCCAAGGCCGTGACGCAGCTCAACCAGATCCTGCTGCTGAACATGGAAGAGCGCATTGGCGGTTCGGAAGCCTCGCCCATGCGTCCCCTGAACGCCGACTTCCTGGACCGCGCCGGCATGCTGGAGGTGGCGCAGGACGATCTCTACCTGCGCCGGCCCCAGGCCATTCTGGAGACCTTCCTGGTGTTCCAGCAAAGCCCCGGTCTGCAGGGCCTGTCGGCCCGCACCCTGCGGGCGCTGTACAACGCCCGCGCAAGCATGGGCGCCGCCTTCCGTCACGATCCGGCGAACCACGCGCTGTTCCTGCAGATCCTGCAGCAGCCCCGTGGCATCACGCACGCGCTGCGGCTGATGAACCAGACCTCGGTGCTGGGACGCTATCTGTGGGTGTTCCGCCGCATCGTGGGGCGCATGCAGCACGACCTGTTCCACGTCTACACCGTGGACCAGCACATCCTGATGGTGCTGCGCAACGTGCGCCGCTTCTTCATCCCGGAGCATGCACACGAGTACCCGTTCTGCTCGCAACTGGCCGCGCAATGGGAGCAGCCCTGGGTGCTGTACGTGGCTGCACTTTTTCACGACGTGGCCAAGGGCCGGGGCGGCGACCACTCCGTGCTGGGCGGCCGAGAAGTGCGGCGCTTCTGCCGGGCCCACCAGGTGGCACGCCAGGACATGGAACTCATCGAGTTCCTGGTGCTGCACCACCTGACCATGAGCCGGGTGGCCCAGAAGGAAGACCTGAGCGACCCCGA
>JBMLPD010000286.1:0-12050 GCA_049242285.1 Rubrivivax sp. | reverse complement strand
GCCAGTCGGCGCGCTGCACCAGCGTGCTGAACTTGGTGCCGATCTCGTTCTGGCCCTGGCCCGCCACCTCGTGGTGGTGCACCTCGACAGGGATGCCCACCTGCTCCAGCAGCAGGCACATCTCGGAGCGCATGTCCTGGAAGGTGTCCACCGGCGGCACGGGAAAGTAGCCGCCCTTGATCCCGGGGCGGTGGCCCATGTTGCCGCCTTCGAAGTCCTTGCCGGAGCTCCAGGGGGCCTCTTCCGAGCCCACCTTCACGAAGCAGCCGGACATGTCGATGTTCCACTGCACCTGGTCGAAGATGAAGAACTCGGGCTCGGGGCCGAAGTAGGCGGTGTCGCCCAGGCCGCTGGCCTTGAGGTAGGCCTCGGCACGCTTGGCCAGCGAGCGCGGATCGCGCTCGTAGGGCTTGCCGTCACCCGGCTCCACCACGTCGCAGGTCAGGATCAGCGTGGGCTCTTCAAAGAAGGGGTCGATGTTGGCGGTGCTCGGATCCGGCATCAACAGCATGTCGGAGGCTTCGATGCCCTTCCAGCCAGCGATTGAAGAACCATCAAAGGCGTGGCCCCCGCTGAACTTGTCCTCGTCGAACGCGGACACCGGCACGGACACGTGCTGCTCCTTGCCGCGGGTGTCGGTGAAGCGGAAGTCCACGAACTTGACTTCGTTGTCCTTCACCATCTTCATCACGTCGGCAACCGTCTTTGCCATCTCTATCTCCTGTTGTGCGCTGAGGGGTGGGGGGAACGTCGGATGAAGATTCTGTAGCAGAAAGCGTGCCTGAGCCCGTTGGCCCGCCCCAAATTGGCGCAACGCCCCGAGGCGACCATCTTGGTGCATCGACCCTCGTGATGCACCTTCAGGGTGCGAATGGGCGTCAGCGCACCAATTCGGGGCCCAACTGGGCCGACAGGCGGGCAAGGCCGGCCTTCAGGGCGGCAAAGGCCTCGTCCAGTTCCGACACGCCCTTGACACCGAGCTCGATGTGGCGCCCGTGGATGGGGTGGTCCACGCTGGGCAGGCTGAAAACCTTGATGCCGGGAAAGCGCTTCTCCAGCTCCTCCATCAGCGGGGTGAGCGCCGCTTCCATGGCGCCAAAGACGATGACCGAGCGTTCGTGCTGCACTTGTCCGCCATGCAGATGGGCGTAGCGCTGGTCCAGCACCCACTCGATCATGGGCCAGGCCATCACGGGAAAGCCGGGCACGAATTGGACGTGGCCCACCGAGAAGCCCGGGATCTTGTTGTAAGGGTTGGGGATGACGGAGGCGCCTTCGGGAAACACCCCCATGTTGAGCCGGTGCACGTTGTCGGCCCGGTCGGGCTCGAAAGGCAGGCCCTGCTCGGCGGCCACGTCGCGCATGCGCTGCACGATCAACTCGCGCGCCTGTGGATGCAGCACCAGGGGAACGCCCAGGGCCGCGGCGGCACTCTGGCGGGTGTGGTCATCGGGTGTGGCGCCTATGCCACCGCAGGAGAACACCAGGTCGCCGCTGTCGAAGGCGTGGCGCAGGTTCTGGGTGATCAGTTCACGGTCGTCCCCCGCATAGCGGGCCCATTTCAGGGCCAGACCGCGCGCCGACAACAGCTCGATGACCTTGGGCATGTGCTTGTCCTGGCGCTTTCCCGACAGGATCTCGTCGCCGATGATGATGAGGCCGATGTTCATGGGGCGGCGTCCGGGTCTGACAACAAGGCAAGGCCTGCGGGGCGCGCTGCACCGGGCGCCGAGGCGTCAGGCGCGTCAGGCGCATCAGGCGTCGGCGGCGGGCGCAGGCGCACCAGGCGCGCGAGGGTGAAGTGGGCAAACCACAAAGAGGCAAAGGCGAAGATCAGTGTGTAGAGCCACACCGAGGCCAGCACCAGCAAGGGCGCAAACACCAGCGTGAGAGCCCCCAGGGCCCAGATCAGCGAGGGCAGCGAGCCCATCAACCCGCAGACGATGCCCATGGCCAGCAGGCTCCAGCGGCACTCGTGCATGATCAGACGGCGTTCCTGCTGCGTGGCATGCAGAGCCAGGGTGTCGAAGGAGAAGACCCGTGCAGCCAGCCAGCCCCAGACCAGCGGCGGAATCACCACCGCCAGGGGCGGCACGAACCACAGCGGCAGGCTCACCAGCAGCGCGCCCAGGGCCAGCAGGGTGCAGCCCAGCGACCACAAGGCGCTGGCCCACCAGCCGGCCGTGCCACCACGCCGCTGCAACCCCGCAAACCGGCGCCGCGCCACCCCATCCACCAGCACCGGGGTGACGGTCCAGGCCACCAGCAGCAGCGCCAGCACCACGATCAGCGGTACCGACAAGGCCACCACGATCAAGGGCGCCAGCACGGCGCGGAAGGCACCACCGCCCACGGACTCCAGCCAGGTCAGCAGCGAGGCCACCAGGGCCCACTCCTCCAGGAAGGTACGCACCGCCGCCACCGCCGGCTCCCAGTACAGCCAGCCCAGGCCCAGGGCCAGGCCGGCCGACAACAGCAGCGGAATCAGCGACCAAAGGATGACCCGCGGGTGCAGGCAGCCCAGCGCGGCGCGCCAGAAGGCATCGATCAGGTCACTCATGGGCGGCGGATCATACGCAGCTGCGCCAGGTCAGCCCCGGCCTGCCAGCCGCTTCAGCCCCAGCCACTGCTGCGACCAGAAGCCCTGGCCGTAGTCGCGTCCGCCTTGGCGGGCACCGTCTGCGGGCAGTTGGTCGCGGATGCCCGTGGGCTCGTAGCGGCCGTCATGCCGGGCGGTGCCGAACAGGTGGTCCCACATCGGGAACAGCACCGCGAAGTTGTGTCCGCCCAGCGACCCCGGCCCCGCCGATTCGTGCCCCAGGCCGATGCGGTGGTGCAGCCGGTGGTAGGCCGGGCTCACCAGCAGGCGGCCCAGCAGCGGACCGAAGGACATGCGCACATTGGCGTGCGACAGGCTCTCGACGAGCTGGGTGAAGGCCACGATGGCCACGAACTGCCCCGGCCCCACCCCCAGGGCGAGGCCCACGGCCACGAAAACCAGGTCACGCAGTACATCGTCCAGCAAGTGGTTGCGGTTGTCGGACCACATCGTCATCTGGCGCTGGCTGTGGTGCAGCGCGTGCAGTTGCCACCACCAGTGCCACTGGTGCTGGCCGCGGTGGATCAGGTAGTCCACGAAGTCGAACAGCAGCAGGTACAGCACGAAGCTCAACAGCGCCGTGTCGGTCACGCCGGGCCACAGCGCGTCCAGCTGCCAGGGCCGTACGCCCAGCAGGCGAAGCTCGCCGATCAGCGCCCACGCCAGCGGCTCCAGCGTGAAGAACAGGCCCAGGCGAAACAGGCCCAGGCGGTGGACCAGGGTGTAGATCACATCCACGCGCACGGCCCGGCGGTCGGTCACCGGCTCCACCGGGCGCCAGCGCTGCAAGGCGCCCACCACCGTGACCAGCAGGGCGATCTGCAGCAAGCCCACGAGCAGCCAGCCCGTGCCCCGATAGGCGTCTTCCAGCAGGTTGCCCAGCCCCAGGGCGAACATCAGCGGCTGCACCAGTTGCTCGAACAGCACTTGCTGCGCCAGGCCGAAAGCATCCGTTGCCCCCGCCCAGAAGCCCGCCGATGGTGAAGAGGAAGCTGCGTCCAAAGTGGTCATGCCTGCGGCCTCAAGGGGCCAGTCGGGACGCGGCCGCGCCCAGCGTCGGGTGCTCGCGCAGCGTGGCAAAGCACAGCCCGCGCGCCTTCAGGCCCGTGATGAGCGGCTCAAGCACCGCTGGTGCCCAGGGGTCCTGACGCGACCAGATGCCCAGGTGCGCCAGCAGGATGTCGCCCGCCTTCACGTCACGCAGGGCCTGCTGCAGCAGGCGCTCGTTGGGGTAGCGGTCGCTGGGCAGTTCATCCCCCAGAAACCCGGCGGGGGACCAGCCCACATGCGTGAAGCCGCAGGCTGCCGCGGCCTTGAGCAGCGCAGGCGAGGTCTTGCCCCCGGGCGCGCGGAAGACGGCCCCCATGCCCTGGCCCGTCATGGCCTGCAGGCGACGCGCCGGCTCCTTCAGCGCCTGGCAATAGGCTTGCGGCGTGAGCAGCCGCTCACGTCCGGCCTGCGCCCCCGCTGTGGGCTTGACACGCAAGCTCGCGGCGCTGCCGGGGGGGCCGGGGACATCGGCGCGCCACACATCGTGGTCCCAGGTGTGGGAGCCGAAGGCATGGCCCTCAGCGGCACGCGCCTTCCACCAGGGCGCCCACTCGTCGTCCAGACTGGCGCCGCCGTTGCGAGTGCGCTCGTTGGCCAGGAAGAAGGTGACCTTGACCTCATGCCGCGCCAGCACCTCGGCCACCAGCGGGGCCACACCCATGTGGCCGGTGTCGAAGGTGAGATACACCGGACGCTCACAGCGCGGAGCGGGCGAAGCAGTGGCCGCGGCGGCCACTGCCGCAGCCCCCCCCAGCGCCAGCAGCAGGAGCCCGGCCTTCACTGGCGTGCCGCGTGGTCCAGGGTCCAGACGCCGTGCGGCGAGCGGCCCACCGTCACCTGCCGGGTCACCTGGCGCCTGTCGATGTCGATGACGCTCAGCTTGCGCGCCCAGCGCGAACTCAGCAGCAGCGTGCGGCCGTCGGCCATCACCTCCATGCAGTCCGGGCCGCCCGGGCCGGGCAGCTGTGCCGCCACCTCAAAGGTCTGCAGGTCGATCATGCTGATGGTGTTGGCCACGCGGTTGCTGACGAACACGTGGCGCCCATCACCGCGCGCGCGAAAGGCGTGCGCACCCTCGCCCGTGGTGATGCGCTTGAACAGCCGCGGCGCGGTGCCCGACACGTCGTAGACCTCCACGACACGATCGCCCGTCAAGCCCAGCAGCAGGTGCCGTGTGTCCTTGGTCAGGAACACGTCGGCGGGCATCTTGCCGGTCTTGACCTTCCAGCGCACCGCCTGCGTGGCCAGATCGATGGCCATCAGCTCGTCACTGTCCTGCAGCGAGGCATACACCACCGTGGAGCGGCTGTCGATGAACAGGTGGCTGGGGGTCCTGGGCGCTTCGATGCGCTTGACCAGCTTGAAGGGCTGCGCCTGATCCGGCTGCCAGCGGTACAGATCCACATGGTTCAGCCGGTTGGCGGCGGTGACGAACCACTTCATGTCCGGCGAGAAGCGCAGGTGGTAGGGGTCCACGATGTCGCGCACCGTGCGCTGCAGCGCGCCCGTGGCAGGGTCGATGAAGGTCAGCGAGTTGCCTGCCGCGTTGGCCACGATCAGGCTCTTCTCGTCAGGGGTGAGGTACAGGTGGTGCGGCTCCTTGCCCACCTCGATGCGCCGCTGTTCGGCCCAGGTGACGGGGTCGATCACGCTGACGGTGGCGTCCTGGGAGTTGAGCACGAAGACGGGGCGGGATGGCCGGGCGGACCCCGCCACAGCGGGCCCGGAAACCGGCTGCGCCCGCAAGCCCATGGGCAGACCCAGCACGGCCAACCCGCTTGCCAGCCCCAGCGCACGGCGCAGAGGGTCGCGCAGTTCCAGCGACATCTGTCTTGCCCCCATGACGTTCGGGCCGATCCCGCCGACAGCGCTCAGGACAGGCCCGCCAAAGCCCGTCGACCGCCACGCGTTCACAGGATCGGAGTTCATCAGTCGTCGTCTCCGCTCAGGATGCCGCCCAGCACGCCGCCGCCAGCCAGCCCCGCGAGCACCGAGCCCTCCTCACGCGACCCCCCGCGCTGCGGCGCGGCCGCAAACACGCGCGAGGCCAGACGGGAGAACGGCAGGCTCTGCAGCCACACCGTTCCCGGCCCGGTGACCTTGGCAAAGAACAGGCCCTCACCGCCAAACAGCGCCGTCTTGATCTTGCCCACGTACTGGATCTCGAAGTTGACGTTCGGCGTCATCGCCACCAGGCAGCCCGTGTCCACCAGCAGGGTCTGCCCGGGCTGCAGGTCGCGCCGCATCACGGTGCCCCCGGCATGCACGAAGGCCAGGCCATCACCCTCGAGCTTTTGCATGATGAAGCCCTCGCCGCCGAAGAAACCCACCGACAGTTTCTGCTGGAAGTGGATGCCCAGCGACACCCCGCGCGCCGCGCACAGGAAGGCGTCCTTCTGGCAGATGAGCATGCCGCCCAGCTGCTTGAGGTTCATCGGCAGGATCTTGCCGGGGTAGGGCGCCGCAAACCCCACGCGCTGCTTCGATGGGCTCTGGTTGGTGTAGACCGTGGTGAAGAGCGACTCACCCGTCACCAGCCGCTTGCCCGCCCCCAGCAGCTTGCCGAAGAAGCCGCCTTGCTGCGCGCTGCCGTCACCGAACACGCTGTCCATGCCGATGCCGGCATCCATGAACATCATGCTGCCGGCCTCGCCGATGGCCGCCTCGCCGGGGTCGAGCTCGACCTCGACGAACTGCATCTCCGAACCCTTGATCTCGAAATCGACGACGTCCATGGACATGGCGGAAACTCCTGCGTTCACAACACCGGGTATGGTACCGAAAGGGGGTGCCGGTCCCAGGGGCGCGGGCCGGGCACAGGCCCTGTTCGCACCCCCTGCGCAGATTCACTCCGGTGATCCGCAGAACGCCCAGCACCGCTATCATGATCCGGCCATGACGATGTCCGTCCACCCCCCGAGTCTTTGGATCGGTGCCACCGCCGTCGGCGTGGGCGCCGCACTCGGCGCCCTGCTGCGGTGGCAACTGTCCGCCTGGCTCAACCCGCTGCACGACGGCGTTCCGCCCGGGACCCTGACCGCCAACCTGATCGGCGGCTACCTGGTGGGCGTGGCTGCGGCCTGGTTCGCTCAGCACCCCGACATGCCGGCCGTCTGGAGACTGTTCGCCATCACGGGTTTCCTGGGGGGCCTCACCACCTTCTCCACCTTCTCGGCAGAGGTGGTCGGGCTGCTGCAGCAGGGGCGCATCGGCATGGGCATGGCCACCTCAGCCCTGCACCTGGCCGGCTCCCTCACCGCGACCTGGGACGGCTGGCACACCGTCCTTGCCCTGGGACGGTCATCGTCCGCGTGACCAAGTGCCGTCGCGTCCCATCAGGCCAGCGACGTCCAGGGTGCCGGGAAGCCGCTGCCCGATGCGATCCGCAATGCGGCCCTCACACCGCCGCTGTCACCACCATCTCCACCCGCCACTCGGGCTTGGCGAGCCGAGCCTCGACGGTGGCGCGCGGGGGGGCGTTGCCGGCGCTCACCCACTGCTCCCACACGGCGTTCATGCCGGGAAAGTCGGCCAGGTTGGCAATGAAGATCTGGCACATCAGGATCTTTGACTTGTCCGTGCCGGCACGGGCCAGCAAAGCGTCGATCTGGGCCAGCACCTGCGCGGTCTGGCCGGTGATGTCCTGCGTGCCGTCAACGGCCACCTGACCGGCCAGGTAGGCCACGCCGCTGTGGACGGCCATCTCGGACAGCCGGGCGCCGACGTCGAATCGTTGAACCATGTGCATGCCTGCGTGAACATCGGATTGTCACCTTGCAACACCCGAGGAGATCCCTGAAACCGCCCGGCAGCGGAGCCGGCCGCTGCGGGCCGCTGACGTTCGTCACCTGCGAGCCGTCTTCTGTCCGAACCTGCTTTCCGTACCGGCCAGCAACTTGCGGATGTTGGCACCGTGCCGCCACACCAGCAGCAGGCTCATGGGCACGATGCACAGCATGGCCGGTTTCATGCCCCAGATCAGCAGGTGAAAGAAGGGCGCAAAGGCCGCCGCCACCAGCGAGGCGAGCGATGAATAGCGGAAGAACAAGGCGATGAGCAGCCAGCTGGCCAGGGTGGCCGCGCCCAGCACCGGGTTCAAGGCCAGCAGCACACCTGCAGCCGTGGCCACACCCTTGCCGCCCTGGAAGCGGAAGAACACCGGCCACAAGTGACCCAGGAACGCCGCCAGCCCGACAAGCGCGATGGCAAAAGGCCCCAGGCCCAGGCGCTCCTGCAGCAGCAGCGCGGCCATCACCGGCCCGTAGCCCTTGAGGGCATCGAAGGCCAGGGTGAGCAGTGCCGCAGCCTTGTTGCCCGAGCGCAGCACGTTGGTGGCGCCGGGGTTGCCCGAGCCGTAACTGCGGGGGTCCGCCAGACCCATCCAGCGACTGACGAGAACGGCAAAGCTCAGCGAGCCCACCAGGTAGGACACAACGACGGTCAGCGGCGCTGCCAGGGGCGCCAGGGCAGAGGCTTGGGAAGCGGTGGACATGGAACGCCCGATTTTACCGACGGGCATGGGCACGGCGCCTGGCCGGCGCGAGGCCCCCGCCCGGCGCGCCGATACGAACAGGCGGCGGCTACAGTGCGCAGTTCACCGCCCGGGCGCCCAGTCGGGCGGTCAGCACAGACGGCTCGATCCCCACCAGAAAACCCCGGCGCCCGCCGTTGATGTGGATCTTCGGCAGGTCCAGCACACTCTGCTCCACGAACACCGGCATCGCCTTGCGCAGGCCGAACGGCGACGTGCCTCCCACCAGGTAGCCACTGTGGCGCTGCGCCACCTCGGGCTTGCACGGCTCCACCGACTTGACGCCAATGGCGCGGGCGAGGTTCTTGGTGCTGACCTGGCGGTCGCCGTGCATCAGCACGACCAGGGGCCCGGCCCTGTCGTCCTGCATCACCAGCGTCTTGACCACCGCGTGCTCATCCAGGCCCAACTGCCGCGCGGACTCGGCCGTGCCGCCATGTTCGACGTAGTCATAGGGGTGCTCGGTGAAAGCGACGCCCTGGGCGCGCAGCCACTGCGTGGCCGGGGTCTGGCTCACGTGCTTTTCTTTCCTGACCATGGCGCGATGGTGCCAGAGAGCCCCCGCGCCGCACTTGCGTCCCGCCGGCCACCACAATCCTGGCCCGATGGTCCCCGGCACCCCCTCTCAATCCGCATGGGCTCAGGCCACCGCGCTGGTCTGGCTCAAGCGCGACCTGCGGCAGGCCGACCACGCGCCGCTGGCCGAGGCGCAGCGCTTCCCCCGGGCGCTGGCCGTGTTCATCATCGAGCCCGAATGGCTGCAAAGCCCGGAATGCGACAGCAGCCATGTGGGCTTTGCGCTGGAGTGCGTGCAGGCGATGCGGGCCCAGGGCCTGCCCGTGCTGGTGCGTCAAGGCCCGGCCGTGGCCGTGCTGGAGGCGCTGCGCGCCGCGCACGGCGTGACCCATCTGCTCAGCCACGAGGAGACCGGCCCGGGCTGGAGCTGGACGCGCGACAAGGAGGTGGCCGCATGGTGCCGTGCGCAGGGGGTGCAATGGAGCGAAGTGCCGCAGACCGGCGTGGTGCGTCGCCTGGCCTGCCGCAACGGCTGGGCCGGGCGCTGGCAGGCCCGCATGGATGCAGCCGCCTTGCCCGCCGTGGCCGGCTTGCCAAGCCCGGCCGGGCTGACGGTGGAGCCCCTGCCCACCCTGTCCGAGCTGCAACTGCAGGCCCACGGCAAGGCGCTGCAGGCTGGCGGAGAGGCCGCGGCACAGCGCACACTCGATGAGTTTCTGTCCAGCCGCGGCCACGACTACCGGCGCGCCCTGTCCAGCCCGCTGACAGCGCGGGAAGGCTGCAGCCGCCTGAGCCCGCACCTGGCCTTCGGCACGGTGTCCATGCGCCAGGTGCACCAAGCCACGGCACGGCGCATCGATGCCCTGCAGGCGTCAGCCCATCAGGAAGAGCGGGCCTTCGCACAGGCGCTGCGCGGCTTCGCGGGGCGTCTGCGCTGGCACTGCCACTTCATGCAGAAGCTGGAGGACGAGCCGGCCATCGAGTTCCGCAACTTCGCCCGCTCGACCGACGGGCTGCGTCCGGGTGATGGCGTGGCGATGAGCGCCCAGGACGAGGAGCGGCTGGCGGCCTGGTGCGAAGGCCGCACCGGGTTCCCGATGGTGGACGCCTGCATGCGCAGCCTGCGTGCCACGGGCTGGCTGAACTTCCGCATGCGCGCGATGCTGGTGAGCTTTGCGGCTTACCACCTGTGGTTGCACTGGCGCGCGCCGGGGCAGTTCCTGGCCCGGCAGTTCCTGGACTTCGAGCCCGGCATCCACTGGAGCCAGATGCAGATGCAGTCCGGCACCACGGGCATCAACACGCTGCGCATCTACTCACCGAGCAAGCAGGCACGTGACCACGACCCGCAAGGCGAGTTCGTCCGGCGCTGGGTGCCGGAATGGGGCACGACGGCCTACCCCGCGCCTGTGGTGGACGAGCAGGCGGCCGCGCGTGCTGCCAAGGAGCGGCTGTACGGCCTGCGCGGCCTGCCGGCCGCCCGCGCCGAGGCCGACCAGATCCAGCAGCGGCATGGTTCGCGCCTGAGCGGCCTGCCGCCCTCTGGCCGCCGCGCGCCACGACGCGCTCCGCCCCCACCGAACCCGCAGCGAGACCTCTTCGAATGAGCGCCTTCAAGGGCCACAAGGCCCACCTGCCCAGCAAGCCCTGCGCCACCTGCGGCCGGCCCATGAGCTGGCGCAAGGCCTGGGCGAAGAACTGGGAGGCGGTGCGCCACTGCTCTGACGCCTGCCGCAAGCGACGCAGCAGCGCTCCTGCGGCGAAGGCATCGCCATGACCGCTATCCGCCACCTGGTCGTCATCCTGGGCGATCAGCTCAACCGCGACGCCAGCGCCTGGGACGGCTTCGACCCGGCGCTGGACCGTGCCTGGATGTGCGAGGCCCATGAGGAGGCCACGCACGTGCCCTCCAGCCGGCAGCGCACCACGCTGTTCCTGTCGGCCATGCGGCACTTTGCGCAGGACCTGCAGCGCGCGGGCGTGCCGCTGAGCTACCTGAAGCAGCACCCCGGCGGGCTGCGCGACGCCCTGGCTGCCACGCTGCGGGCACAACCGGTGCAGCGCGTGGTGCTGACCGAGCCGGGGGAGTGGCGGGTGCGGCAGGCGCTGACGCACGCCGCACAGGAGGCGGGCGTGCCCATCGAGTTCCGCGAGGACCGGCACTTCCTGTGCACCGGCGCCGCTTTCCAGGCCCACGCCCGGGGTCGCAAGCAGTTGCGCATGGAGTACTTCTACCGCGAGATGCGCCAGCGCCACCGGGTGCTGATGCAGGGCGATGCGCAGGATCAGCCCGCCAGCGGGCAGTGGAACTTCGATGCCGACAACCGCGAGGCCTTCGGGCGCGAAGGTCCCGGCCTGGTGCCAGCGCCCTTGCGCTTCGAGCCCGACGAGATCACGCGCGAGGTGATGGCGCTGGTGAATGCGCAGCAACCCCCGGCCCCGGGCCGGCTGGGGCAGTTCGGCTGGCCGGTCACGCGGGCGCAGGCGCTGGCCGCGCTGGAGGACTTCATCTCCCACCGCCTGGCCGACTTCGGCCGGTACCAGGACGCGATGTGGGGCGGCCAGCCCTGGCTGTACCACGCCATGATCTCGTCCAGCCTGAACCTCAAGCTGCTGGACCCGCGCGAGGTGATCGCCGCGGCTGAAGCCGCGTGGCGCGCCGGCCAGGTGCCGCTGGCCTCGGCCGAAGGCTTCATCCGGCAGATCCTGGGCTGGCGGGAGTACGTGCGGGGCGTGTACGGGCTGCGCATGCCGGCCTACGCGGAGCTCAACGCCCTGGACGCGCACGAGGCCCTGCCTGCCTTCTACTGGACGGGCGACACCGACATGCGCTGCCTGGCCGACGCCATCGGCCAGACGCTGGAGCACGGCTACGCCCACCACATCCAGCGCCTGATGGTCACGGGCCTGTACGCCCTGCTGCTGGGGGTGGCGCCGCGCGAGGTGCATGCCTGGTACCTGGCGGTGTACGTGGACGCCGTGGAGTGGGTGGAACTGCCCAACACCCTGGGCATGAGCCAGCACGCCGACGCCGGCCCGCCGCAGGGCCCCACGCCACCGCCCGGGCCCATGGCCAGCAAGCCCTACATCGCCACGGGGCAGTACATCGCCCGCATGAGCGACCACTGCCGGGGCTGCCGCTTCGACCCGGCCCAGCGCACGGGCGATCGGGCCTGCCCCTTCACCACCCTGTACTGGGACTTCCTGGCCCGCCACCAGGCGCGGCTGGCGCGCAACCCGCGCATGGCCTTGCAGGTGAAGAACCTGCAGCGGCTGACGCCGCAGGAAATGGCGCAGATCCAGGCGCGGGCGCAGCAATTGCGGCAGGGCGGCGTCGTGGGCGGCTGAGGATTG
>JBMLPD010000285.1:0-1258 GCA_049242285.1 Rubrivivax sp. | reverse complement strand
GCGCAGAAGGTGCACTTGTCCATCTTGCCGCGCAGGCCGAAGGTGCCGTTGCTGGGGAACTGCGGCGCGCCGAAGGGGCAGGCGTAGGAGCAGTAGCCGCAGCCGATGCACACGTCCTTGTCGTGCAGCACCACGCCGTCGTCGGTGCGGTAGAAGCAGTCCACCGGGCACACCGCCATGCAGGGCGCGTCGGAGCAGTGCATGCACGCCACGGAGATGCTCTTCTCGCCGGGCACGCCGTCGTTGAGCGTGACCACGCGGCGGCGGTTCACGCCCCAGGGCACGTCGTGCTCGGCCTTGCAGGCGGTGACGCAACCGTTGCACTCGATGCAGCGCTCCGAGTCGCAGATGAACTTCATTCTTGCCATGGCGAAAACTCCGGTGGATCAAATGCCTAGAGGATCACGCTTCGCGCCGCGGAACCGGCCTGGCCGGCCCGCTGGCGGACGGCCCCCTCGGGGGGTAGCGAGCGAAAGCGAGCTTGGGGGCCTCTCATGCCGCCTTCTCGATCTGGCAGACCGTGGTCTTGGTTTCCTGCATCATCGTCACGCTGTCGTAGCCGTAGGTGGTGGCGGTGTTGACCGCCTCACCGCGCACCATGGGCTTGGCGCCCTGGGGGTAGTACGGCGCGAGGTCGATGCCGCCCCAGCGGCCCGAGAAGTGGAACGGCAGGAACACGGTTTCCGCGTCCACCCGCTCGGTGACCATGGCCTTGACGCGGATGCCCTTGAACTCGGGCACCGCCTGCATGGCCGGGGTCTTGACCCAGACGAAATCGCCGTTGCGGATGCCCCGGTCGTTGGCGGCCTTGGGGTTGAGCTCGACGAACATCTCCTGCTGCAGCTCGGCCAGATACGGGTTGGATCGGGTTTCCTCGCCGCCGCCCTCGTACTCCACCAGGCGGCCGCTGGTCATGATCAGCGGGTAGGTCTTGCCGATGTCCTTGTTCTTCTCCTGCACGGTCTTGAACAGCGTGGGCAGGCGCCAGAAGGCCTTGCGGTCGTCGTGCGTGGGGTACTTGGCCACCAGGTCCGGACGGTTGCTGTACAGCGCCTCACGGTGCACGGGAATGGGATCGGGGAAGTTCCACACCACGGCGCGGGCGCGCGCGTTGCCGAACGGGTGGCAGCCGTGGTTCTTCATCGCCACGCGGATGATGGCGCCGGTGGGGTCGGTCTTCCAGTTCTTGCCCTCGGCCTTGGTCTTCTCCTCATCCGTCAGCTCGTCCCACCAGCCCAGCTTCTTCAGCAGCAGGTGG
>JBMLPD010000284.1:0-2799 GCA_049242285.1 Rubrivivax sp. | reverse complement strand
CCCCGATGGCCACTTCAAACTCCCCCACCTGTGGCCACCCCAAATTCCCCCAGGCAAGGACGTGAGGATTATGGTGGCCCAGGCCGCTTTGTCGGCGCTTTGACGTCGTTGGGGCTCCCCTTCCCGCTGGCGGGAAGGGGCGGGGGGGATGGGTGGTTTGTCCATCTGGCTACCCCTGTGAGCCAGTGCACCCGCCGGTTATCCTGACGATCACCGTGCGCCTGACCCACCCAGGCTCTCACACCAGCAAGGACGTTGAGGTCACGCGCGCTCGTTGCTGACCGCCAGCCGGCTGGCGGCCTCCTTGAGCCTGTAGCTCCTTCCCTCGAACTCCAGCATCGAACAGCGGTGCATCAGGCGGTCCAGGATGGTGGTGGCCATCGTCACGTCCTTCAGGTACTTGCCCCAGTCGGTGACCACGCGGTTGGATGTGATCACGATCGAGCGGCGCAGCTTGTAGCGGCGATGCACAACGGCTTGCAGCAGCTCGGCGGCGGCCTCAGGGATGCGGCGGGCTAGGAACAGATCGTCCAGAACCAGCACATCCGGCTCGCTCCAGGACTTCACCAACTCAGCCTGCTCCTGGCTGCTGGCCAGCGAGTACTGAGCCAGCGCGGTGTCTGCTTCCACGTAGCGCACATGCAGCCCTTGCAGCGTGGCCTGGTAGGCCACGGCCTTGGCCGTGTGGCTCTTGCCCGTGCCGGGTTTGCCCACGATCAAGGCATTGGCCCCCTCGGCGACGAACTTCAGCGTGTGCAGCTCGAAGCAGGCCGCGCGCGGCAGCTTGGGGTTGAACTGCCAGTCGAAGTCCACCAGCGTGGGCCGCTCGTCCAGCCCAGAGCGCTTGTAGCAGCGCTCGGTCTGGCTGCTGCGGCGCCGATCCAGCTCGTCCTGCAGCAGCGCCGCCAGCGTCTCCACGAACGGCTGCTGGGCCGCCTGAGCCTGCATGATCCGGGTGTTCAAGGTGTCGGCGAAGCCCGACAGCCGCAACTGTCGCAGGGTACGGTCAATCTCGATCAGCGTCACAGGCCGCCTCCGATGCTGGTGTTCGCGCCGGCCCGGGTGGCAGTGGTTGCGGCGGTAGCGGCCAGCTCGAACAGCGAGCCGTACTCCTGGGTGTCGCGGATGAGCGCGTGCTGCTGGGCCAGATCGGCACGGCCAGGGTCGGCCTCATCGCCGGCGGCATCGATGGCCGCCAGCGCCTGCGCCACCAGGCGCTCGGTCAATGCCTTGACGTGCTTGTAGCTGTGGATGCCCTGTTCGAGGGCCACCTCGCAGGCAGCGTCCACGAAGCGGCTTGGGTAGCGCCGGCTCAAGTTGACGATGCCGTGCAGCTTGCGCTGGCCCACCCGGCCTTCGATGCCGAACAGCATGCGGCACAAGCGCGCCGCCTGGGGGCCGATCTGGTCGGCCTGCTTGAGGATGAAGCGCGTCTCGCGCGAGGGGTTGAAGATCCGTTCGGCCTGCGGCATCACCAGCGTTCCCGGCCGCTCGACACGCTCGTGGGTGCGCACCAGCCGCCCGTCGGCCAGCTCGCGGATCTCGATACGCCGCTCGAAGATGCGAACCAGGACCTTCGCGCCGATGGCCACCGGGCGCGCCGTGTAGCTGCTGTGGTCCACGCGCACGCAGCCATCGTCACAGACGGTGCGCTGCTCCTGCTTGAAGTACTGCATCCCGGTCAGGGGCAGCGGCTGCAGGTGGGCCCGTTCTTCCTCGAACATGGCCTGCACCTGGCGGCGCTCGGTGCCATGGATGCGCTGCGCTGCCCAGCGCGTCTCCCAACGCTCCAGGTGCTCGTTCTGTTCGTCCAGGGTCTCGAAGCGCTTGCCCTTCAGCGCCGTGGCCTGGGTGTGGCCGATGGCGTTCTCCACGCTGCCCTTGCGGTTGGGGTCCCTGACCCTGGCCGGATCGGCCACCACTTCGTAATGCGCCAGCGTGGCGGCATACACGGGGTTCAGCTCAGGCTCGTACAAGTCGGGCTTGAGCACGCCTTCCTTGAGGTTGTCCAGCACGACGTAGCGGCACGAGCCGCCGAAGTAACGCCAGGCCTGCTCGTGCAGTTCAGCCCACACCTGCTGGCTGGACTTCCAGACCACACGGCGGAAGCTGCGCCGTGAGTAACGCAGCGTGGCCACGAATAGCCGCGGCTTGCGGAAGCGATCCGTTCCGGGCACCCGCGTGGGCGCCCCCTCGCCATAGTCCACCTGCATCTCCTCACCAGGCATGAACGACAGCCGGTCGAAGCGCTCGGGTTCCTTGTGCCGCAGGCTGGCCACGAAGCGCTTGACCGAGTTGTAGGCGCCAGCGAAGCCATGGTGGTCAACGAGGTCCTGGTATATCGCCACACCGTTGCGACCCTGTCGGATCTGGGCCTCGATGAAGCTGCGGTGGGGTTCGCAGCGGCTGCTGGCCGCCGGCACAACCGCCGGTGGCCAGGGTGGGGGAATTTGCGCCGTGGTCGGGGCCACCGCCGCTTCAGAGCCGGTGGCCACCCCTGGGGAATTTGCGTGTTCGGCCAGCCACCGCTGTTGATAGCCTCTGACCGTCTTGCGGTCGATGCCGGTGATGCGGGCCACCTCTCTCTGGGTCGTACCGCGCGCCAGCAGCGTCACGATCGTCGCTTGCTTGTTGGGCTTCAAGACATTCACTCCTCAGGCCCTCCCTCGGGGAAGACCCAGTTCAATGTGTCCTGCCAACAGGTGCCGGCGGCGCCGGCCTTGACCCCCTGTCCCCGATCAACTCAGGTGGGGGAGTTTGAGGTGGCCATCAGTGGGGGAGTTTGGGTGGCCGCCGGGG
>JBMLPD010000283.1:0-3004 GCA_049242285.1 Rubrivivax sp. | reverse complement strand
CATCTGCGGATGAAGGGCTGTAACGTGCTCATGCCCATGGGCTGGGACGCCTTCGGCCTGCCCGCGGAAAACGCGGCGATGAAGAACAAGGTGCCGCCCGCGAAGTGGACCTACGACAACATCGCCCACATGAAGGGCCAGATGCTGGCCATGGGCCTGGCGATCGACTGGAGCCGCGAGGTCGCCACCTGCACGCCCGAGTACTACAAGTGGAACCAGTGGCTGTTCCTGAAGATGCTGGAGGCCGGCATCGCCGAGCGCCGCACCCAGGTGGTGAACTGGGACCCGGTGGACCAGACCGTGCTGGCCAACGAGCAGGTGATCGACGGCCGCGGCTGGCGCTCCGGCGCCCTGGTGGAAAAACGCGAGATCCCGGGCTACTACCTGAAGATCACGCAGTACGCGCCCGAGTTGCTGGAGCACGTGCAGCACCACCTGCCCGGCTGGCCCGAGCGTGTGAAGCTGATGCAGGAGAACTGGATCGGCAAAAGCGTGGGCGTGCGCTTCGCCTTCACGCACGACATCCGGGGTGAGGACGGGCAGCCGCTGCAGGGCGGCCGGATGTACGTCTTCACCACCCGCGCCGACACCGTCATGGGCGCGACCTTCTGCGCCGTCGCGCCCGAGCACCCGCTGGCGTTGCACGCGTCGAAGACCGACGCCGCGGTGGCCGCCTTCATCGAGGAATGCAAGGCCGGTGGCACCACCGAGGCCGAGCTCGCCACGCAGGACAAGAAAGGCGTTCGCACCGGCCTGACGGTCACGCACCCGCTCACGGGCGCGCCCGTGGACGTGTGGGTGGGCAACTACGTGCTCATGAGCTACGGCGACGGTGCCGTGATGGGCGTGCCCGGCCATGACGAGCGCGACTTCGCCTTTGCGCTGAAGTACGGCATCCCGATCGTGCAGGTGATCGCGGTGGACGGCGAGGGCCCCTACGTCACCGCGCGCTGGCACGACTGGTACGCCGACAAGGCGCGGGCCCGCGTCATGGCCTCGGGCGCCTACGACGGGCTGGCCCACAAGGCCGCGGTGGACGCCGTGGCCCGCGACCTGGCCGCCCAGGGCCTGGGCGAGAAGAAGACCACCTGGCGCCTGCGCGACTGGGGCATCAGCCGCCAGCGCTACTGGGGCACGCCCATCCCCATCATCCACTGCGACGAGCACGGCGCGGTGCCGGTGCCGGAAAGGGATCTTCCCGTGGTCCTGCCCGAGGACTGCATCCCCGACGGCAGCGGCAACCCGCTGAACAGGCACGCCGGCTTCCACGCCGGCGTGACCTGCCCCGTGTGCGGCAAGCCCGCGCGGCGCGAGACGGACACGATGGACACCTTCGTGGATTCGTCGTGGTACTTCATGCGGTATTGCAACGCGCAGCCGACCGGCCGCGCGGGCGATGCCGACCGCATGACCGACGCCCGGGTCGATTACTGGATGCCGATGGACCAGTACATCGGCGGCATCGAGCACGCCATCCTGCACCTGCTGTACGCGCGCTTCTGGACCAAGGTGATGCGCGACCTGAAGCTCGTGAAGGTGGATGAGCCTTTCACCAAGCTGCTGACCCAGGGCATGGTGCTCAACCACATCTACTCGCGCCGCAGCGACAAGGGCGGGATCGAGTACTTCTGGCCGCATGAGGTGGAGAACACCTTCGACGACACCGGCAAGGTGAATGGCGCGAAGCTGAAGGACGCCAAGGGCGACCTGCCCGCGGGCACCGCCATCACCTACGAAGGCCTGGGCACCATGTCCAAGTCCAAGCACAACGGCGTGGATCCGCAGGACCTGATCGACCGCTACGGCGCCGACACCGCGCGCCTGTTCGTGATGTTCGCATCGCCGCCCGAGCAGACGCTGGAATGGAACGACGCCGGCGTGGAGGGCGCGCACCGGTTCCTGAAACGGGTGTGGAGCTTTGCCGCCGGCCATGCCGCCACCTTGCAGCGCGCCGCGGCCGGCGACTTCAGCGCCGCCCCGCTGCGCGTCGAGGCCAAGGCGCTGCGGCGCGAGGTGCACCTGGTGCTGCGCCAGGTGAGCTACGACTACGAGCGCATGCAGTACAACACCGTGGTGTCGGGCTGCATGAAGCTGCTCAACGCGCTGGAGGCCTTCAAGCCCGACGGCAGCGATGGCGACGCCGCCGTGCTGTGCGAGGGCAGCTCGGTGCTGCTGCGCGCGCTCTACCCCGCCTGCCCCCACCTCACCTCCGTGCTGTGGCGTGAGCTGGGCCTGGCAAGAGCCACAGCCGACCTGCTCGACGCCCTCTGGCCCGAAGTGGACGGGGCCGCGCTGGTGCAGGACGAGATCGAACTCGTGCTGCAGGTCAACGGCAAGACGCGGGGCGCCCTTCGCGTGCCGGCCAGCGCCGAGCGCACGGCCATCGAGGCCCTGGCGGCTGCCAGCCCGGAGACCGCGCGCTTCACGGAAGGGCGCCCGGTCAAGAAGGTCATCGTGGTGCCCGGGCGTCTGGTCAACGTGGTGGCCTGAAGCCCCATGGCCTGGCGTTCTGCGACCGGGAAAAGGCGCTTGCTTCTGCTGGCAGGCCCTGGCGCGGCCCTGACAGGGCTGGCCGGCGCACTGTCCGGTTGCGGTTTCCAGCTGCGGCGCGAGCCCACCCTGCCCTTCAAGCGCATCGCGCTGACGGGTTTTGGCCCGCGGTCCACGCAGGCCGCCGCCCTGCGCCGTGCAGCCGGTGCTGGCGTGGACTTCGTCAGCACGCCTGCCCAGGCCGAGGTGGTCGTCGCGGGCATGAGCGAGACCAGCGAGCGCGCCGTCGTGGGCTCCAGCGCGGCAGGGCAGGTGCGCGAGTTGCGCTTGCGGGTGAAGCTGCGCTACCGTGTGCTGGGTCGTGACGGGCAGGAGTGGCTCGGGCCCACGGAGCTGAGCCAGTACCGCGACATGACCTACAACGAGACCGACGCCCTGGCCAAGGAACTGGAGGAGGGACAGCTGGTGCGTGACATGGAAGCCGACATCGCGCGCCAGGTGGTGCGCCGCCTGT
>JBMLPD010000282.1:0-12709 GCA_049242285.1 Rubrivivax sp. | reverse complement strand
CACCACCGCACGGCTTGACGCCCTGCTGGACGAAATCGGCGAGATCGAGGGCGTGTTGCGCACCAACAGCTCGGTGGTTCTGGCGCTGCGGGTGGACCGGCAGACATGATCTCGGGCGGCAAACGGTCGCTGCAAGCCCATACGAGTCCTTGGCAGTACTTCGACTGAGCGACCGGTCCACCCTGGAACCTGAAATCGGTCGAATCCACGAACCGGGTTACCGTCACTGACGACCGTTACCAGCGCGCCTTCGCCAAAGCGCCGGAGTCGAGGCCACACCAGCACCGCGGTCTTGCGCTAGCGGGCGGCGGCGGCCCGCGACACGGCCCGTGATCAGTGCAGATGCAGCTCTATGCTGCGCAATCGCGTCATGGCCACCAACCCCGAAGCTCCACCTTCGGCACCGAAGCCACTTTGCCCCACCGGCTCTGCGCCCATGTGCAGCACGCGCGCGGGTGCCGGCCGTGGCACCGTGTTGACCTGGACGCTACCGGCCTGCAGCCGCCGCGTCAGGCTGTGGGCCAGACGCAGGTCGGACGTCCACGCCGTCGCCATCAGGCCGTAGCGTGTACCGTTGGCCAGGGCAATGGCTTCTTCCACCGTGTCGAAAGCCACCAAACCCGCGACGGGTCCGAAGATCTCCTCCTGCATCAGCGGGTCCGCTGCCGACAGATCGACCGCGAGGGTGGGCGCCAGATGCAGGCCCGACAGCTGCGGACCGGGCTGCAGCAGCCGCACACCACGGCTTTGCGCGTCTTGAAGCATGCGTCGAACGCGCTCGTGCTGGGTGGCGTTGGCCAGCGGACCCTGCGTGACCTCGAGGTCGCGTGGGTCGCCGGCGCGCAGCACTGACATGCGATCCAACATCAGCGTCCGCAACCGGTCCATCAGGGGGCGGTGCACCAGCAGCCGGGTGCCGGCCACGCAGACTTGACCCGTGTTGAAGGTAAAGCCCTGCACCAACGCCTCGGCTACCGCGCCGAGGTCGCCGAGATCGTCGAACACCACTTGCGGCGATTTGCCCCCGCATTCCAGCACCAGGGCCTTGAGGTTGGACTGGCCCGCCGATGCCATCAGTGCGCCGCCGGTGGCGGTGGAGCCCGTGAACGACAACGCGTCGACGTCCATGTGCAGCGCCAATGCCCGGCCTGCTTCGGCACCCAGTCCGGGCACGGCGTTGAACACGCCCGGTGGCAAGCCGGCGTGGCTGGCCAGTTCCGCCAGCAGCAGGCAGCCCAACGGAGCCACCTCGCTGGGTTTGAGGACGACCGTGTTACCCATGGCCAGCGCCGTGGCCACCTTATGAATGGCGATGTAGCACGGGAAGTTCCAGGGCGAGATCACGCCCACCACGCCGTGAGGGCGGCGCTGGTTGAGGGCCAGCGTGCCCGCAGCGCCGGGCACCAGATCGTCCCGCAGCGTGGTGGCCAGGCTCGCCGTTTCGCGCACTGCGTCAATGGCGGACTGAAGGTCGTCCGCACCCCAGCTCAGGGGCATGCCCATCTGCAGGCTGTCCAGCGTGGCCAGGTCGGTGCGCGCCGCCTCCAGTGCGGTAGCCCAGGCGTTCAGGAACTCGGCCCGATCCGAAGGCGACAGGTCCGACCACCGTCCGTCCTCGAAGGCCGACCTGGCCGCCTTCACCGCAAGGTCGATCTCTTCAGCGCCACACGCTGGTACCGGGGCCACGCCCTCGCCGCTGTGAGGGTCGATGAGCTCGAAGAGGGCTGCGGTCGACGGCGTGACGCGCCGCCCGTCGATGAAAGGCCGCCCGTCAAACCTCTGCCTGTGAGTCACTTGAATCGGTACTGCAAACCCACGTTGTAGGTGCGGCCGGCGCCCGGAAAGCTCAGCGCGAAGATCGACTGGTCGAGGTACTGCTTGTTCGCCAGGTTGCGCGCGCCGAACTTCACGCTCCAGGGTGCGCCATCCTGCGTCACGGTGAAGTTGAGGTTCGCCAGCCCAAGGCTGTCGGCCACACTCAGATCCTCGCCGGCCTTCTTGGTGTTGCTGGCCTCGAAGAAGATGCGACTGCGGAAGGTGTATTCCAGCCGTCCCGACAAGCGCAGCGCGCCCACTGCCATGCGCTCCAGGTTCAGGCCGATGGCATAGCTCTGCTTGGGCGCACGCGGCAGGACGTTCCCGGTGAAGTCCAGCGGTTTACCCTTTCGGTCCTGCGTGATGAAGGTCCTGTAGTTGGCCTTGAGCCATTCGCCACTGAAGTCGACGCTCAAGGGCCCGGCGATGCGGAAGTCAGCCTGTAGATCAAGCCCGTAGACCTTGGCGTTCGACGCGTTCCGAATGTTGTCGGAAGTCAGGTCCGCCAGGCGGACCTGGATGTCCTCATAGTCATAGGAGAAGACGGACGCATTGAAGACGCCCGCCCGTTTGGACAGCACGTGCTTGAGGCCGGCCTCGTAGGCGATGAGGGTCTCGGGCTTGTAGGTGTCCAGTGCGCTTGAACCCGGGTTCACGAACGGCTGGATGCCCCCTGCCTTGAAGCCCTTGGAGATGCTGGCAAAGACCAGCGTGTCCTTCGCCGCGGTCCAGTCGATGCCCACGCGGCCGGACAGATCGTTGAAGCGGGCCGTCTGCGTGACCAGCGATGTGGGGGGAAAGTAGGAGCCCTGCCCGCGGTCGATCACGCTGGCATCCTTGTTCTCGCGGTTGAAGCGCAAGCCTGCGTTGAGCCGGACGCTCTTGCTCAGGCGATGGTTCGCGTCTGCGAACAGCGCATAGGCGCGCGCGTTCGAGGTGCCGGTCGAGTCCTGCGAGTTGACCACGAGGTTCCCGTCAACGTTCTCGTCGATATCCGCCTGCCGAAGTTCACGTCCGTTCTGCCGATAGTAGTAAGCACCCAGCACCCAGTCAGTGTTGCCGCTGTTGATCAGCAACTGGAACTCCTGCGACACCTGGCTGGTTGACTCCGCAAGGTTGCGGATGAACCAACTCTGCCCGTAGGACGACACGTCGAAGGCGCTGTCGCCCCTGTATCGCAGCGCACCGGTGATCGACTTCCATGACATCTGCCGGTTGATGTCGCCCTGCAGCGTCAGGCCCGCCACAGTGTCGGACTTTCGAGCCCTGGGGTCGTCGAGCAGGTAGGTCTTCCGGTAGCCCAGCGGCGTGGTGGCCGTGTCCACACTGTTGACCGCAATGGGCAAGGGCAAGCGGGGATCGGGAACCTGGGTGAATGCGCGCGTGCTGCGGTCTTGCACGTGCTGCAGGAGCAGGTCTGCGCTCACTGCACCGAAGCGGGTGGACACACGGGCCCGCATCGCTGCGTAGTCGTCGTCGCCCACCTGGGTGCCCTTGCGCAGGTTGGTGATCGTGCCGTCGTCGAACGCGCCTGCCACGGACAGCCGCAACTGCGTCTGCTCCGACAGCGGCAGGTTCAGCCCCAGTTCGCCCTGACGACGGCTGTGGCTGCCGATGCCGACCTCCGCGCTGCCCCCGAAGGCTGCGGCGGGTCGCTGCGTCAGGATGTTGATGACGCCGCCGGTGGCGTTGCGCCCGTAGAGGGTGCCCTGGGGTCCCTTCAGCACTTCCAGGGTGGACAGGTCGAACAGGCGGTTCAGTGCCTGCGACGATGTGCCGAGATAGATGCCGTCGATGTGCACCGCAGTGCTCGGATCGAACCCCAGGCCGGTGTTGCCGCCGCCGATGCCGCGCAGCGAGACCAGTCCGCCGCTTTCCAGCGGCTGGATGGTGAGCCCCGGGACGTTGTACTGGAGTTCGCTCGCCGTCGTGATGCCGGCATCGTCAAGGAACTTGCCGCCGAACACCTCCATCGTGATCGGAACGTCCTTGGCCGCCTCTGCGCGCTTGCGGGCCTGGGTCGTGATCTCGACTCGCTGCAACTCCGCCGCGCCCGCTTGAACGGTTGAGGACTGCGCGTGCGAAAGGGGGGTAACCATTCCCAAGGCCAGAAGACAGGCGCCACTCAATGCGGTCCGACGCTGCCCCCTCCTGGCCGCACCGCTCGAATCTTCAGACGGACAGGGTTTAGACACACGCATGGTCACTCCTCGTTGGCACTGGATTACGGATGCTCACGACCGGACCATATCCAAGCCGGTCCGTTGGACGAATATCCCGGAAGGGACAGACCGTACGACGGTGAGGATGCCTCCAGCAAGGCGCGCGGGTTTGGGCTGTCCACTTCGGGTTGGATGTCCCTCCAAGGGCATGGCGCATGCGGTGTGCGGCGATAAGCTACCCCCAAATCACCAGCGCTTGCGGGCGCCCTCTGCCCTTCTGCCATGGCTCAACCCACGCTTGCCAATCGCTGCGATCTCGACATCCCGCGGCCCTACCAGGTCTTCATGGCCGATGTCCAGAACCCCACTGACGCCAAGACCGGCTTCGGTCTGGTCGAGTGGCGGCGCGACTGGTGTGCAGCGCAATGGCGCCTGCCAGGGTGTGCCGTCGACCTCGGGCTGCCCGAACTCGCGCCGCATGCCGCGCGCGCCGCGGGTACCCGCACCCTCGTGATCGGCGTCGCGCCGGCCGGTGGGCGCATCCCGGCGCACTGGATGCCTGCCTTGCTGGAAGCCCTGGGTGCCGGCCTGAACCTGGCCGCGGGCCTGCATGACCGCCTGGCGAGCTACCCTGAGTTGGTGGAGGCTGCCCGCGCCGGCGGCGCGCGCCTGTTCGACGCCCGGCAGGCGCCTCCAGGGCTGAAGCTGCCCGTGGGCAGCGGCGCGCGTCGCAGCGGCCGCCGGGTTCTGACCGTGGGCACCGACTGTGTCATCGGCAAGAAGTACACCGCGCTGGCCCTGGAGCGGGAGCTGCGCGCGCGGGGCGTGGCGGCGGACTTCCGGGCCACCGGGCAGACCGGCGTGCTGATCAGCGGCGGCGGGCTGGCGATCGACGCCGTGGTTTCCGATTTCGTTTCCGGCACGGTGGAGATGCTCAGCCCCGCGGCAGACCCCGGGCACTGGGATGTCATCGAAGGCCAGGGCTCGTTGTTCCATCCGGCTTATGCCGGCGTCAGCCTGGGGTTGCTGCACGGCGCGCAGGCCGATGCGATCGTGCTGTGCCACGACACGCGGCGGCACTGTATCGACGGCTACGATGACTTTCCGATGCCGACGGTCGAGCAATGCATCGCGCTGAATCTGCAACTGGGAGCACTCACCCAGCCTGCCATCCAGTGCGTGGGCATCAGCCTCAACACGCACGGCATGTCCGCAGCGGAGCGTCAGCACACCTGCGCGGCGATGGTCGAGCGCACGGGCCTTCCGGTCACCGACCCGATCGCGATGGGCGTGCAGCCCATCGCCGATCGCCTGCTGCAACGTTGCCGCTGAAGACGATCGAACCCGGGCATGCGCTACTTCGTCGCAGGACTGTTCCACGAAAGCAATGTGTTCTCGCCGGTGTCGACGGGCCTCGCGAGCTTCGCGTCCTGGGGGGATGGCGAGCGCGAACCGATCGACCCCGTCGATGCGGGCCAGAAGGTTCTCGGCTATGGAGACCTGCTGGACGCGGTGGCCCGGTCGGGACAATCCGCGGTGCAAGGTCCGCACTTCGAGGCCCAGCCCTCCGCACCCACGGATGCGGCCACCTTTGCCGACCTGAGCGAGCGCATCGCGGCCAGCCTCGCGCGCGCGCTGGCCGATCAGGTCAACGGTGGCGTGCAGGCGGTGCTGCTCTTCCTGCACGGCGCGCAGGTGGCGTCCGGCGAAGCCGATTGCGAGGGCGCCTTGCTGGCGCGGCTTCGCAACGTCGCCGGTGCCGAGCACCTGCCCGTCGGCGTGCTGCTGGATCTCCACGGCAACACCACGGAGGCGATGGTGCGCCACGCCAGCATCCTGGTGGCCTGCCGCGAGTATCCGCACACCGACTTCGGCTCACGGGCACGGCACCTGGTGGCTCTGGTCGAGCGCACGGTGCTCGGCGGCATCCAGCCGTGCATGCGTTTCTGGCAACTGCCGGTGGCCGGCCTGCTGCCCACGCAGGAGCCCGAGGGGCGGCGACTGCTGGCGGAGATGGATGCGGTGCAGGCGCACCCCGGGATGCTCAGCGCTTCGGTCTTCCATGGGTTTGCGCTCGCGGACCATCAGGACGCCTGCGCCAGCTTGGTGCTGGTGTTCGATGTGCTGCGGTCAGACGCACCAACGGACGAGCAGGCCTGGGCGCTTGCACAGCCGCTGGCGGCGAGATTCGTTGGCGCCTGCGAGACCTTTGCGCAGGCCCATCCGATGATCGGCGTTGACGAGGCGCTGTCGCAGGCGCGCAAGGCCTGGGCAGTTCACGGAGGTCCTGTCGTGCTGGCAGATCGGGGGGACAACCCTGGCGCCGGCGGCGCGGGCGACACCACGTACCTGCTGCACGCGCTGCTCGAGGATCAGGCACGGCAGCCCTGGCCGGGCGCCGTGGCCGTGGCGATGATCCACGACCCGGCCGCCGTGCAACAGGCCCATGCGCTGGGCGTGGGCGGGGAGGCCGAATTCAGCCTGGGCGGCCGTGGCGCGGGCTTGGGCGAACCGGTCAGGCGCCGCATGCAGGTTCGGGCTTGCCGCAAGGACGCCAGGCAAGCGCTCTTCGGCGGCGCCCTGTGGCATGCACTCGGCGACAGTGCGTTGCTGGAGACAGGTGGCGTCCTCGTGGTCGTCAACAGCATCCGCGAGCAGGTCTTCAGCCCGCACGTGTTCAGCGAGCACGGGCTCGACCCCGCCCGCTGCGCCCTGCTGGTGGTGAAGTCCACCAATCACTTCCGCGCCGGGTTTGCGTCCATCGCCAGCCATACCGTCCTGTCGGATCCGCCGGGTGTGACTGGGGAAGACCTGTCCGTCTACCCCTGGGCCCGGCTGAGGCGGCCGATATGGCCCCTGGATGACATCCGCCTGGAAGTGCGAGCGCAGCCGCGCGGGATGCCGATGCCCTAGTCGCGCGCCGGCTTGCTCTGGTAGGCCAGGAGAGGGTCCACGGTGTTGCCCGGCTGCGCGTAGGGGATGCACTGGAGAAACAGCGCGAACAGCTCTGCCTGCGAGCCCACATCGAGCTTGCGGTGGATCGCCTTGCGGTGGTTCTTCACCGTGCCCTCAGCCACCGCCAGCTTCTCGGCGGTCAAGGCCGACGAGTAGCCGCTGAGCATGTAGAAGAGCACCTGACGCTCACGGTCGGTCAGATGGGAACTGCCGAAGTCAGCCAACGCAGCCTGCACCTTGGCATGTGCCAGCGTTTCGTCGTGCGACGCGGGTTTCAGTCGGCGGTGGGCCTCATGCTGGGCCAGCAAGGCCTGCACCACCGGCTCGACCAGTTCCAGCGCCAGCAGGTCGGCCTGCGAGAACGCTGGTGCCTGCTCACGGCGCTCCAGGAACAGCATCACGGCGCTGCCGTCGGGCCTGCGGTGCAGCAGGCTCACGTCGTCGCCCACGTCGGTGCGCGAGTAGAAGACCTTGAAGTACTCGCTCGCCTCGAAGTCGTCGGGGGCGATATGGCGCAGGGGATACAGGCCGTTGGCGGCGCCGCTCCGGTACAGCTGGTAGATGGGGTCCAGGACGTAGGGCCCCTGCACGTAGGCGTCCTCGGGTACCTTGCGGCGGGACTTGTCGAGCCGGTGCAATCGGCGGTGCGGCGGGCGGTCCGTGAAGAACTCGATCACCCCGCAGGAATCGAAACTCAGGCAACGGGCCAGCCATGCCATGAGGCGCGTGTCGAAGGTCTCGGTGCCGACATGCGCCACCACCCCTGCCAACGCATCCGCCATGGCAGCATCCCAGGGGAGGGACATCGGGGAGTGCGGATTCATGCTGTGCATGATATGAGGGCCGGCAGTTGCGCCGCGCTCCCGGCAGCAGGAGCGCCACGGTCAGCGGCGCCTGTCCCCAGCGGGGCATTGCCGGCCTGGCAGCCCGCGGACACGATAGTGCCATGGCACCTCTTCGGGCGGAGGCTGGATCTTGAGCCACCCGACGCCGACACTCGCCCTTCAACGATGGCCCTATCGCCAGCCCTTTGTCATCTCGCGCGGCACGCTGATCGAGCAGTACATCGGCTATGCGAGCATGCGGATCGAAGGTCGCCTGTTTCACGGCGAAGGGGAACTGCACGAAGCCGACGCCGCGATGGCAGCCAAGATCCAGAACGAAGCGGTCCGCCGTTACGCCACCCTCGGCACCGAGCTCAGCCGCGAGGACCTGCGTCGCGCCTTGCCGCCAGACGGCGCGCGCAATGCGCTGGACGCCATGCTGTGGGACCGCGACTGCAAGGCCGCGAGCCTCCGCGCATGGGAACTTGCCGGGCTGGACGGGGTGGACGCGTCGACCACTGTCCCCACCATGAGCACACTGGTGATCGGCGATCCCGACGACATGGCGTCCGCCGCCCGCGCCCTGCCCGCAGACGGGGCGGCGGCGGAGGACATGGTCGTCAAGGTCAAGCTGGGTGGCCATGGAGGGGTGGACCGCGACATCGAGCGTCTGCGTTGCGTGGCGGCCGCCCTGCCGGCGGCGACACTCACGGTGGACCCCAACGAGGGCTGGACCTTGGCCGACCTGAAGCGCTTTCTGCAAGCCACACGCGCGCTGCCTCTGGCGCTCATCGAGCAGCCCCTGCCCGTCGGACAGGAAGACCTCTACCCGGACCTGCAGACCGCCGTGCCCATCGCCGCCGACGAGGCCTGCACCACGCTGGCCAGCCTGGACCGATTGGCCGGCAGGGTGCAGGTGGTGAATCTCAAGCTCGACAAGTGCGGCGGCCTCACCGAAGCGCTGTTGATGTGCGATCGCGCTCGCGAACTTGGCCTGCAGCTGATGGTGGGCTGCAACTGCGGCACTTCGCTGGCCATGGCACCGGCCTTCCTGATCGCCGTGCAGTGCCGCTTTGTCGATCTGGACGGGCCGATGTTCATGCAGGGTGACCGACCCCACCCGGTTCGCTACCACCAGCACCGACTGTCTGCGCCGAGCGCGGCACTATGGGGGTGATCATGGACAGCGCAACGATCGGTGAGGTGCACTGCCGGATCGGCGTCAGGATTCCGCTGGAAGACGGCGTTCACCTGATGGCTGACTTCTGGTGGTGTGTGCGCGATGGCGAGGGCCCGGCATCCAGGCCTGCTGTGCTGACCTTCACGCCCTACGGTCGCGACCGCTGCGCCGACAACGGCCAGTTCTTCGCGCGCCAAGGCTTCCTGTTCGTGGCGGTGGACTGCCGTGGGCGCGGAGAGTCAGGCGGCATGTATGCGTTCTACGGCGATGGGGACGACTACGCCCAGGCCTTGCAATGGCTGGCCTCGCAGCCGGCGTGCGATGGCCGCGTCGTCACGCAGGGCGGCTCGTACGCCGGAATCAACCAGTGGCAGGTGGCCGCCCGCAGGCCCGCCGCGCTGGCGGCCGCTGCGCCCATGGTGGCGCCGATGCCGGGCTGGGACAGCGACTACTGGGGCGGCATCGGCCGAAACGCCGCCATGATCGACTGGGCCACGCTGGTGCAGGGCCGCAGCCCGAAGTGGGGCCTCTACACGGACAGGACGTTCTGGCGTGCAGTCAATGCGCGCATCTGGCGCGAAGCCCAGCCCCGGGCCACGCTGGCGAGCCTGCTGACCGCGGAACCCAACGCGACCCTCTTGCCCGTGCTGCGGCCTTTCAGCCGCGCGGACTGGGCCTACGCCGTGCCCACCTCGGCGCAGTTGGCCGAGCTGGACCTGCCCGTGTTGTCGATCACGGGCCTGTACGACGACGCCCAGGTGGGCGCCATCCTGTACCACGAACAGCACGAACAGCAGGTCTGGGGTGACGCGTGCGTTCCCGGCCGTCGCTATCTCGTGGTCGGGCCCTGCGTGCATGCTGGCACCCGCCCCATCTCGCCGCAGGACGACGAGCAACTTGAGGGCGCAGCCCTGGTCAGCGACCTTTGGCAGGACCAGTTGTGCGCCGACTTCTATCGCTACGCCTTGGGCAAAGCGCCGCGGCCGGCCCTTCTGCAAGACCGAGCCAACGTTTTCGTCACCGGGCTGGAGCGCTGGGTGCACGGACCTGACGTGGAGGCCCTGTCACGCGACAGGCTGACGCTCTATCCGACCCCGCAGGGACTCGCCGGTCAAGCCCGGCCGTCACAGCAGGTGACGATCCACTCCGACCCGCTGGACACCCGCTTCGCGGATCTCGAGGCGGCCGGCACGGTGTCCTGGACGCTCGGGGGGCTGAGCTGCGGCCAGCCCCTGTCGACCGACTTCGCAGACGAGCGCTGGTTCTTCGGTCAGGGTCTGGCCTGGGACACGCCAGCCCTGGCCGAGCCGCTGATGCTGTGTGGTCGGCCCACGTTGCAGGTCACGCTCAGCACCGACCTGCCGGACGCTGACCTGGCGGCTTGTCTGTTGAAACTGTTGCCTGATGGCCGTCGGGTGATGCTCAGTTCTTCCGTGCTGCGCCTGCGCTACCGTGATGGTCTGTCAGAGCCCCCGCGCCTGATGCCGGCCGGTGAGCCTCAGACCTTCGAGTTTCCGCGTTGGCGCCTGACGGCCACGCGCATCGATGCCGGCAGCCGGCTGCGGCTGGTGCTGCGGGTGCCGGCGTCGATCGATTTCGAGCGCCAGATGAACGCCGCCAGGCCGGTCGCCGAGCAGACCCTGGCCGATGCGATGCCGGGTGCACTGCATCTGCACCTGGGCGCCGGCACGAGGCTCACGCTGCCTGTGCTCGATCAAGACCTGCCCCAGAGCGCCCCATGAGTGCGAGCGCGGCCACCGCCATTTCCTGGCAGCAGCGCCTGGCCTTCACGGCCATGGCCGCGCCGGTCGCGCTGATGCAGGGACCGGGGATTGCCATCCTGCCCAACATGTACGCCGAGCAATTCGGCATCGCGATGGCGGAGATCGCGCTGGCGCTGCTGCTCAGCCGCCTGGTCTTCGAATCGCTGGGCTCCCTGGTCGTCGGCTTTGTCTCCGACCACACCCACACGCGCTGGGGCCGCCGCAAGCCCTGGATCGTCGCGGGCAGCCTGCTGGGCCTGATCGGCATCTTTCAGCTCTACATCCCGGACGGTCGCCCGGGGGCATGGCACCTGGGCCTGTGGATGTGCGTGATCTACCTCGCCTGGAACATGTTTGACGTGCCCTACACGGCATGGAGCAATGAACTCACACGCGACTACGAGGAGCGCTCACGCCTGGCGGTCTGGCGCCAGGCGTTCTCGGTCGCAGGCATCCTGGGCATGGCCTGGCTGCCCCTGTGGGTGTCCAAGAACACCGAGGTCGATTGGGACGTGTTGCGCTGGGTCGCATGGACCAGCGTCGTGACAGTGCCTTTGATCGTGGGCTGGGCGCTGTGGCGGGTGCCTCGCGGCGAGGTCACCGAACTTCAGCCCCGTCTGGGCTGGCGCCGTGCCATCAAGACCGTTGCGGAGAACAAACCGTTTGCCATGTTCCTGCTCTTCACCGTGGTGCTGCAATTGGCAGTGGCCATGTCGGCGGCCCTGTTCTTTCTCTTCTACACCAGCTACCTGGGGCTGGGTTCGTGGTTTCCGTTCTTCACCACCACCACCGTGGCGATCTCGCTCCTGGCGATGCCGCTGTGGATGGCCCTGCTCAAGCGCACGTCCAAGAACCGGCTGCTCCTGGTTGGCACCCTGGGCTTCGCTGCCGGGCTCCCGCTGGCCCACGTGATCGAGCCCGGACCTCATGCATTGGTGATCTACGCCGTTTACGACGCCCTGTGGATGCTGTTCTATGGCGCGGTGGAGGTGGCTTCGCGCGCGCTGCTCGGCGACATGGTCGACCACGACACCCTGAAGACCGGTAACGAGCGCAGCGGCGAGTACGTGGCGCTTTGGACGCTCGTCACCCGCACCACGCAGGCGGTGGGCGCCTCGGCGGCCTTTGCCGTGGCGGGTTGGTTCGGCTACGAGGCATCAGCGTCCAGCCACAGCGCCGATGCCATCTTCGGCTTGAAACTGACGCTGGGCGGATTGCCGGCGGCGATCGCGCTCGTCGCAGCCGGGCTGGTCATGCTGTTGCCGATGACACGCCAGCGGCATGACGTGATCCGCCGTCGCCTGGCGCGCCGGGCACGTCGGGCAGCATCGCAGCCCCAGGCATAGCGTGCGTGATTCGCTGAGGAGCTGGGCACTTCACGAGTTCAGAGCAGCAGTGAGACGGCAAGCATGATCAAGGTGATGCGGTTTCTGAAGCGGGCGGAGCACCTCTGGCTGGAAGAGTTCACCTGCTGGTGGCTGGAGGAACACGCCTTTGACATGGCGCACCATCAGCCGCCGCGCCTGCGCCGCTATATCGTCAATGTGAGAACCGCGGACTCAGGCCTTCCCGCTGCCGCACCTGACGGATTCGACTGCGACGGCGTGACCGAGCAGTGGTTCGACAGCGTGGAGGCCTATCAGGCCGCCTACTCGATGAACCCCAGTCCCACGCGTGCCGACACCCTCGCGCACACCAGCCGCTTTGCGCGCATGGTCGTCACCGAGAAGGCTTTTGCCTGCGCGAAGATGCCCGAGATGTGACCGCGATTTGGCTCCGCCGCGTCGTCACCACGGGGGCCTCCAATGGCATCGAGCAGGCCATTGCCCGCGCTTTCGTCATCGCCGACACCGCCGTGGTCAACCTCGACCGTACCGATGGTTCTCGCACGCAAGTCCTGTGCGACGGCCGCGCCCGGAGATAGCGCGCTCGGTGCAGTTCCTGGCCGTGCGACGGGCCGAGGTGGTGCAGCAGGTGCGCGGCTTCGGCCCGGTCAAGCTGGCCAACCTG
>JBMLPD010000281.1:0-2147 GCA_049242285.1 Rubrivivax sp. | reverse complement strand
GGCGAGCCGCGCAGCATCCACATCCCGGCCGAGCGGCCGCTGACCGTCTTCGTCGACAAGCGCGAACTGGTCACGCTGATGACGCTGGGCGCCATGCCCGAACTGCTGGTGCTGGGTTATTTGTGCAACCAGGGCTTGATCGAGCGGGCCGACGAGGTGGAGTCCATCACGGTCGACTGGGACGTGGGCGCCGCCGCCGTCAAGACGCATTCGGGCATCACCGACCTGGACCGCAAGACGGCCACCCGCGTGGTGACCACCGGCTGCGGCCAGGGCACCGTCTTCGGCGATGTGATGAGCCAACTGACTGCGCTGCGCTTGCCCGATGCGGCCTCGGCGCGCATCAGCCAGGCCACGCTGTACCGCGTGCTGGAAACCATGCGCCAGCAGGACAGCATCCACCGCAAGGCCGGCTCGGTGCACGGCTGCGCGCTGTTCCAGCAAGGGCGCATGCTGATGTTCGTGGAGGACGTGGGCCGCCACAACGCCATCGACACCATCACGGGCTGGATGGCCCTGCACGGCGTGCCGGGGGCCGACAAGGTGTTCTACACCACCGGCCGGCTGACCAGCGAGATGGTGATGAAGAGCGCCCGCATTGGCGTGCCCATCGTGGTCTCGCGCAACGGCGTCACGGCCATGGGGCACGAGATGGCGCAGCAACTGGGCATGACCCTCTTCGGCCGTGCGGCCAACCGCCACTTCCTCTGCTACACCGGCTTCGAGCGCTTCGATGCCGAACCGGAGCCCCGGCGCCCTGCGATGAGGGTGGTGGCCGGCTAGGCTCAGGCCGCCGTGCCGGTGAGGTCCCGCATACGGGCGGGTCCGGTGTCGGCCTCGATGCGGGCCCTCAGGTCGCGGCAGGCGCCAGCCACAGCCAGCAGTTCCAGCAACGCGAACAGGGGCCCCACCCGCAGGCCCGCCAGATCGTCGGCAAAGGCCGGCTTGCGCCCCTTGCAGCGGTGGCCCACGAGCGGGATCTCCCAGCCCGGCGCGAACAGCGCAACCCCCACCCCACCCCCGTTCGGGCTGAGCCCTTCGGCTTCGCTCAGGACAGCCCTGTCGAAGCCCATCCCCGATCCCCAGCCGACCGCTTCAGCCCTGGTCAGCCCTGAGTGAAAACCCTGTATAACTTCTGGGGGATTGTGGTCCAGACTGAGCCGCGATAAGTTCGTGTCATGAGGCCGAAACAATCCTCACCCGTACACAGCGCCACCGCCTCGGCGAGTGCTCAGGCGCCCGGCGGGTACGCGCCTCCCGCCCCCCCCCCCCCCCCGAGCATCCCCCTGCGGCCTCCAGCTCGCTGTTCCGGCCCGAAGCCCTGGCCGCGCAGGCCAGCCCTTTTCTGGGCAGCATCCGCATTGCCACACCGCCGCGCCTGGTCGCGGTAGCAGCCTTTGCGCTGGCGTTGGTGGCGGTTTTGCTGGCCTACGTCACCGTGGGCCAGGCCACACGCAAGGCGCAGGTGGCGGGAGTGCTGCTGCCCGCCGGCGGCCTGCTGCAACTCAGCACCCCGCAACCCGCCCGCGTGCAGGCCGTGAAAGTGGCCGAAGGGCAACGCGTGGCCGGCGGGCAGGTGCTGGCCGTGCTGCACCTGGGCGGGCACAGTCTGAAGGGTGACACCGCCAGTCTGCTGAACCAGAGCCTGCAGGCCCGAGTGGAGGCGCTGCGCGCCGAAGAGCGCAGTCTGGAGGCCGCGGCGCAGCAGCGCGAGCAGGCCCTGCGCGACCGCCTGCGCAGCCTGCAGCGTGACCAGATCCAGGCCGAGGGGGAGGTCGAATCCGCGCAGCAGCGCGTGGCCCTCGCCCGCGCCAGCCTGCTGCGTGACCAGGGTCTTGCGCAGCAGGGTTTCCTGTCGGCCGCGCAATTGCGGCAGCGCCAGGAGGAACTGCTGGACCTGCAGGTGCGCGAGCGTGCGTCCCAGCGCAACCTGGAAGCGCTGCGCCGCGAGGCCCAGAACGTACTGGCCGAGGTGGACACCACGCGCCTGCAGGCCCGCACCCAGCAGGCACAGATCCAGCGCACCCAGGCCGCCTTGGCGCAGGAGGGCACCGAGCTGGACGCCCGTCACCTGCTGCATCTGGTGGCCCCGGCCCCCGCCACCGTGGGCGCCGTCTCCGCGCATCCGGGTCAGCACTTGCAAGCCG
>JBMLPD010000280.1:0-1852 GCA_049242285.1 Rubrivivax sp. | reverse complement strand
CGACCCTTCAACATGCTCAGGGTGAACAGGGACTGCAGGTTGTGCCGGGTGGTGGGCTGACTGGAGCTCGGAGCGCTGTTCGTCGGGCTCAAGGCTGATCGGTGCAAGAGGCTTGGGGCCGTGGGGCGCAACAAGTTCAAGCCACCGGCCGACCGCCGACCAATCCGCGGTATCGTCCCGGCGTGAACCTGCTCGAAGTTCAGGACCTGCGCGTCACCCTGCAGACCAGCCGCGGCCCGGCTGATGCGCTGCGGGGCATCTCATTCGCGATGGCGCGGGGCGACACCGTGGGGCTGATCGGCGAATCGGGCTGCGGCAAGTCCATCACCGCGCTGGCGCTGATGGGCCTGCTGCCAGAGGGCGCGCAGGTCTCGGGCTCCATCCGTCTGGCGGGACAGGAACTCACCACACTGGACGAGGCCGCGCTGTGCACCCTGCGCGGCGCGAAGATGGGCATGGTGTTCCAGGAGCCCATGACGGCACTGAACCCGCTGCACACCATCGGGTGGCAGATCGCGGAGCCGCTGCGGCTGCACCGGCGCATCAGCGCCCGCGAGGCCCGGGCCGAGGCCCTGCGCCTGCTGGAGCGGGTGCAACTGCCGCAAGCCGCCCAGCGCCTGGACGCCTATCCGCACCAGCTCTCCGGCGGCCAGCGCCAGCGCGTGGTGATCGCCATCGCGCTGGCCTGCGGGCCGGACCTGCTGATCGCCGACGAGCCCACCACGGCGCTGGACGTCACCCTCCAGCGCGAGGTGCTGGACCTGATCGCCGAACTCGTGGCCGAGGACGGCATGGGCCTGCTGCTCATCAGCCACGACCTGGGCGTGATGGCGCAGACGGTGCGCCGCATGCTGGTGATGTACGCCGGCACGGTGGTGGAAAGCGGCCCCACGGCTGCGGTCTTCGAACGCCTGGCCCATCCCTACACGCGCGGCCTGTTCGCGGCGCGCCCGCGCATCGGTCTGCCACGCGGCACGCGGCTGTCCACCATTCCCGGCAAGGTGCCGGAGCTGGCCGACATGCCCGCAGGCTGCCCCTTCGCCGAACGCTGCAGCCTGGCGCAGGCACGTTGTCGCGCGGCGGACCCGCCGAACGTGGAGGTGGCGGGCGGACACTTTGCGCGTTGCGTGAAGGCGGAAGTGGCGACCGAGGCGCCGTTGCAGGATGCCCATGCATGAGCCTCAGCACCCGCCTCTGCGCCGGCCGCGTTCTGCCATCCCAGGCCCGCTGGGCACGCACCGGCCAACAGGCCACCGCATGACCCAGCCCTTGCTCGTCATCGATCGTGTGAGCAAGCAGTACCGCCTGCCGCGCGAGCGCCTGCTGTCGCCCGCGCCCGTGGTGCAGGCGCTGGACGACGTGAGCTTCACGCTGCACGCCGGCCGCAGCCTGGGCATCGTGGGCGAGTCGGGCTCGGGCAAGAGCACGCTGGCGCGCCTGGTGATGGCGCTGGAGGCGCCCACCGCCGGGCGCGTGCTGCTGGACGGGCAGGACCTGAACACGCTGTCGGCAGCACAACTGCGCCGCGCCCGCTCCAAGGTGCAGATGGTGTTCCAGGACCCGTACGGCTCGCTGGACCCGCGCCGCACCGTGGGCCAGACCGTGGCCGAGCCGCTGGCGGTGCTGCACGGCGCCTCGCGCAGCGAGCAGCGCACGCGTGCGGGGGAAACGCTGGAGGCCGTGGGCCTGCGCGCGGCCGATCTGGCCAGGTACCCGCACGAGTTTTCCGGCGGCCAGCGCCAGCGCATCGCGATTGCGCGGGCCCTCATCACGCGGCCCAAGTTGATCGTCGCCGACGAGCCCGTGAGCGCGCTCGACGTCTCGGTGCAGGCCCAGGTGCTGAACCTGATGC
>JBMLPD010000279.1:0-3644 GCA_049242285.1 Rubrivivax sp. | reverse complement strand
TGAAGGGACGATCGAACATGAGCGCACTGGAGACGACCGGACTGGGCATGGTGCCCATCGTTATCGAGCAATCGGGCCGCGGCGAACGCGCCTACGACATCTACAGCCGGCTCCTGCGTGAGCGGATCGTCTTCCTGGTCGGACCCGTGAACGACCAGAGTGCCAATCTGGTGGTGGCGCAGATGCTGTTCCTGGAGAGCGAGAACCCCGACAAGGACATCTTCCTGTACATCAACTCACCCGGGGGCAGCGTGAGTGCCGGGTTGGCGATCTACGACACCATGCAGTTCATCAAGCCGGACGTGTCGACCCTGTGTCTGGGTATCGCAGCCAGCATGGGGTCCTTCCTTCTCATGGCAGGTGCGAAGGGCAAGCGGGCCGCACTGCCGAACTCCAAGGTCATGATTCATCAACCTTCGGGCGGCGCGCAGGGCCAGGCCACCGACATCGAGATCCACGCCCGAGAGATTCTCAAGACACGTGAGCAGCTGAACCGCATCTATGCCGAGCGCACAGGCCAGTCGCTGGAGAAGATCACCGCCGACATGGAGCGCGACTTCTTCATGTCGCCCACGGAAGCCAAGGAGTACGGGCTGATCGACCAGGTGCTGGAGCGTCGTCCCGGTTGAGGGAGGTATTGAGGGGTCATTTCTGACGCTTGGTCTTCCTCGTTCAGGGTGAAGATCGTCGTTGAACTATCATCGTCCACATCACAACCCTTGCCCTGAGCTCGTAACCACACATGGCCGAAAAGAAAGGCGCCTCGGGCGGGAAGGTTCTCTACTGCTCCTTCTGCGGCAAGAGCCAACACGAAGTCAAGAAGCTCATTGCGGGCCCGTCGGTTTTCATCTGTGATGAATGCATCGAACTGTGCAACGACATCATTCGAGATGAGGCGCCTGCACAAACCCCCGCAGGCAAGGCTGGCCGGTCGGATCTGCCCATCCCCAGCGAAATCAAGGCCAGTCTCGACCAGTACGTCATCGGGCAGGAAGCCGCCAAGCGCACGCTTTCGGTGGCCGTGTACAACCACTACAAGCGGTTGAAGCACATGAGCGCCTCGAAGGACGAGGTCGAACTCTCCAAGAGCAACATCCTCCTGATCGGGCCGACGGGTTCAGGCAAGACGCTGCTGGCACAGACTCTGGCGCGCTTGCTGAATGTGCCCTTCGTGATCGCCGATGCCACCACGCTGACAGAAGCCGGATACGTTGGCGAAGATGTCGAGAACATCATTCAGAAGCTCCTGCAGAACTGCAACTACGACGCCGAGCGGGCGCAAAGAGGCATCGTCTACATCGACGAGATCGACAAGATCAGCCGCAAGGCAGACAACCCCAGCATCACCCGCGATGTATCGGGCGAGGGTGTTCAGCAGGCTTTGCTGAAGCTGGTGGAAGGCACCATGGCCAGCGTGCCGCCCCAGGGCGGTCGCAAGCATCCCAACCAGGACTTTCTTCAGATCGACACCACGAACATCCTGTTCATCTGCGGTGGGGCATTCGACGGCTTGGAGAAGGTGATCCAGAACCGAACGGAGCGTTCCGGCATCGGTTTTGCGGCCACCGTGCAAAGCAAGTCCGAGAAGCGCGTCTCCGAGACTTTCCAGGCGGTGGAGCCGGAGGATCTCATCAAGTTCGGCCTGATTCCCGAGTTGGTTGGTCGGCTCCCGGTGGTGGCCACTCTGGGTGAACTCACCGAGGACGCCCTGGTGGAGATCTTGACCGAACCGAAGAACGCTTTGCTCAAACAGTACCAGAAGCTCTTCAGCATGGATGGTGTGGAGTTGGAAGTCCGGCCGTCCGCTCTCGGTGCCGTGGCCCGAAAGGCGCTGGCCCGCAAGACCGGCGCGCGCGGCCTGCGCTCCATCGTCGAGCATGCCTTGATCGACACGATGTTCGAACTGCCTCACCTGGAGGGTGTGGTCAAGGTGGTGGTGGATGAGCACACCATCGACGAAGGGGGCAAGCCCCTGCTGGTCTACAAAGAGCAAGCCAAGGCGAGCGCTTGACCCGCATCAGCGGGCCGCCGTCGGCGGCATGTACCCTTGCATTCGCGTGCGCGGGCCCCATGTCTGTCGAAGAAAGTGAGGAATCTCATGTCAGGTCATCCTGTTCTTCCGTCTGAGTCCATCACGCTCCCGTTGCTCCCGCTGCGAGACGTGGTGGTCTTTCCCCACATGGTCATCCCGCTGTTCGTCGGGCGCCCGAAGTCGATCAAGGCCCTGGAGGCCGCGATGGAGGCGGGTCGGCAGATCGTGCTGGTGGCACAAAAGGCCGCTGGCAAGGACGAACCCAAGCCCGAAGACATGTTTGAGGTGGGGTGCATCTCCAGCATCCTGCAGATGCTCAAGCTTCCCGACGGCACGGTGAAGGTGCTGGTGGAGGGCGTGCAGCGTGCCACCACGCAGGCCATCCGTGACGAAGGCGATCACTTCGTCGGTGACGTGACACCCGTGGCGCAGCCTGCGCAAGGCAGCCCGGAGATTGAAGCGCTGCGAAGGGCGGTCACGCAGCAGTTCGACCAGTACGTCAAGCTCAACAAGAAGATCCCGCCGGAGATTCTGACGTCGATTGCCGGCATCGACGATCCCGGCCGCCTGGCCGACACGATTGCTGCGCACCTGCCCCTGAAGCTGGATGCCAAGCAGTCGGTGCTTGACCTGTTCCTGGTGGCCAAGCGCCTGGAAAAGCTGCTTGAACTGCTGGAGCACGAAGTTGACATCCTGCAGGTTGAAAAGCGCATCCGTGGGCGCGTCAAGCGCCAGATGGAAAAGAGCCAGCGCGAGTACTACCTCAACGAACAGGTCAAGGCCATCCAGAAAGAACTGGGTGACGGCGAGGAGGGCGCCGACCTGGAGGAACTGGACAAGAAGATCAAGGCCGCCCGCATGCCCAAGGAGGCCCGCAAGAAAGCCGAGGCCGAATTCAAGAAGCTCAAGCTGATGTCGCCCATGTCGGCCGAGGCCACGGTCGTACGCAATTACATCGACGTTCTGATCAACCTGCCCTGGGTCAAGAAGACCAAGATCAAGCACGATCTGGGCAACGCCGAGAACGTGCTGAACGAGGATCACTTCGGCCTGGAGAAGGTCAAGGACCGGATCCTCGAGTACCTCGCGGTTCAGCAACGGGTGGACAAGGTCAAGGCTCCCATCCTGTGCCTGGTGGGCCCCCCTGGCGTGGGCAAGACTTCGCTGGGGCAGAGCGTCGCAAGAGCCACGGGACGCAAGTTCGTCCGGATGGCGCTGGGCGGCATGCGCGACGAGGCAGAAATTCGTGGCCACAGGCGGACCTACATCGGATCCATGCCCGGCAAGGTGTTGCAGAGCCTGACCAAGGTGGGCACGCGCAATCCGCTGTTCCTGCTCGACGAGATCGACAAGCTCGGCATGGATTTCCGGGGTGATCCCTCCTCGGCTTTGCTGGAGGTGCTGGACCCCGAGCAGAACCATACCTTCAGCGACCATTACGTCGAGGTCGACTACGACTTGTCGGATGTCATGTTCGTCGCCACCTCGAACTCGATGAACATTCCGCCAGCCTTGCTGGACCGGATGGAGGTCATTCGGCTGGCAGGCTATACCGAGGACGAGAAGGTCAACATCGCCCAGCGCTACCTGTTGCCCAAGCAGCAGAAGAACA
>JBMLPD010000278.1:0-4934 GCA_049242285.1 Rubrivivax sp. | reverse complement strand
GGGCCTTCCACGCCGAGCACCGCGACATCATCCTCAAGCCGCTGGACGGCATGGGCGGCATGGGCATCTTCCGCGTCGGGCCCGATGGCCTGAACCTGGGCGTCATCAGCGAGACACTCAACCGCGGCGGCGCGCAGACGGTGATGGTGCAGAAGTACCTGCCGGCCATTGCCCAGGGCGACAAGCGCGTGCTGGTGATCGGTGGGCAGGCGGTGCCTTTTTCCCTGGCACGCATTCCCCAGGGCGGCGAGGTGCGCGGCAACCTGGCCGCCGGCGGCAAGGGCGTGGCCCAGCCGCTGACCGAGGCCGACCGCGCCATCGCCCAGGCCCTGGGGCCGGTGCTGGCCGCACGCGGGCTGCTGCTGGTGGGCCTGGACGTCATCGGCGACCGCCTCACCGAGGTCAACGTCACCAGCCCCACATGCTTTCGCGAGATCATGGACCAGACCGGCTTTGACGTGGCGGCGATGTTCCTGGATGCGCTGGAGGCTGCGGTGGCGGCAGCCGTCTGATCGCCGAACGCCCCAGCCCTGTACCCCCATCCTTTCAGCAGTTTCCACCTTGAACCCATGAAGCTTGTCGATGCCCTGAACCCCTGCGCCGCCCATGCCCCGGAGTACGGCGGCGGCCTGAGCAACCACCTGCCCATGACCCTGGTGGCGCTGGAGCGGCTGGGCGCGGACGAAGCGCGCCTGTCGGCCTTTGCAGCGGCCTACACCCCGCGGCTGCAGCCCGCACCGCCCGCGCAGACCTGGCCGGCGGGTGACCCCTGGCCGGACCGTTTGGGCCAATACGAGGCCTGGCCGGCGTACCGCGCCCTGTTTGCGGAGTGGATCGCGCAGGAAGGCGCCAGCGACATGCTGGGCCCGGTGCTGCCGCAGCTCCTGCCGGGCGTCAGCGCCGCCGCCTTCCACGGCCTGATCCGCACCGCCTACGCCCTGCGCTGCGGCCACCTGGGCGAGCTGGCGGACGCGCTGGCCTACTGGGCCTGCCGCCACCAGCGCTTGGGCGCGATGCACCACCCGCAGGCGGGCACGGCCCGCGCACCCGCCAGGGACGACCCGGTGGCCCTGCTGCGCGAGCTGCGCGCCGGGCGCTCCCAGGCCGAACTGATCAGCGACCGGATTCGCGATGCCGCCGCCGACGGCCGCGTCAACCGCGTGGCCGCGCGCCTGTTCGTGGACGAGGGCACGCCCGAGCGCCTGGCCCGCGCCGCGGCCTTGGCCTATGCGCACACGGGCAACTTCACTGCGCTGCACCTCGTGACGGGCACGCACGCCATGCGGGTGGTGACACGCTTCGTCGATGAGCCGTTGACCGCCTGGGCCTGCTACTGGCAGGCCTTCGCCCACGCCGTGGTGGCCGCGCGCCTGAAGCCCCTGCCCCCCGCCGCGCTGCGCCCCTGGCCCGCGCTGGTGTCCCGTGCGCGGGCCAGCGACGACGAGCACCTCATCAAGCTGGTGGAAAGCTGCCGCGAGGAAGAGAAGGCCTACGCCAGTCGCGGCGACACGCTGTGGCGCGAAGCGGCGTCTCGGGCGGTGGTGGTTTGAGCGCGGGCGCTGGCAAGGCCGCGTCTTCCTTCACGCCGCCGCAGGTGCTGCCTGCGGCCCGCCTCGCCCCCAGGGCGGACAAGCACGTCACAGGGACAATCCCCCCATGGCCCTGCTGACCCTGACCAACGCCCATCTCGCCTTCGGGCATGTGCCCTTGCTCGATGGCACCGCCTTCTCGCTGGAGGCGGGCGAGCGCGTCGCGCTGATTGGGCGCAACGGCACGGGCAAGTCGTCGCTGCTCAAGGTGCTGGCCGGGGTGGAGCGGCTGGATGACGGCCTGCTGCAGCAGCAAGGCGGGGTGCGGCGCGTCTACGTGCCGCAGGAGCCGCAGTTTGCCGAGGGCGCGACCGTGTTTGAGGCGGTGGCCGAAGGCGTGGCGCAGGCCCGCGCACTGCGCGAGCGTTACGAGGCCCTGGCCAGTGGCACGCCGCCCCGGCCCGGCGCGGCCGGAGCCCTGCCTGACGATTTGGACACCCTGCAGACGGGCATCGAGGCCCTGGACGGCTGGACCTGGGAGCAGCGCGTGCACGAGGCCCTGCAGCGCCTGAACCTGCCGGCCGACGCGCCCGTGGCCTCCTTGTCTGGCGGCACGAAAAAACGCGTGGCCCTGGCGCAGGCGCTGGTGGCACGGCCGGACGTGCTGTTGCTGGACGAGCCCACCAACCACCTGGACATCGAGGCCATCGAGTGGCTGCAGGAGCTGCTGGTGCAGTGGCGCGGGGCGGGTTCAGGCTCGGCATCCGCTGGCGGCTTGGTACTGGTGTCGCACGACCGCGCCTTCATCGATGCCGTGGCCACCCGCATCATCGAGCTCGACCGTGGCGTGCTGCGCAGCTACCCCGGCAACTTCGCCGCCTTCGAGGCCACCAAGGCGCGCGAGCTGGAGAACGAGGCCCTGGCCAACGCCCGCGCCGACAAGCTGCTGGCGCAGGAGGAGGTGTGGGTGCGCAAGGGCGTGGAAGCCCGGCGCACCCGCAGCGTGGGGCGCGTGGCCCGGTTGCAGGCGCTGCGGGCGCAGCGCGCGGCCCGGCGCGACCAGCTCGGCCAGGTGCGGCTGGAACTCGATGCCGGCCTGCCGCCCGGCAAGATCGTGGCCGAACTCTCGGAAGTGAGCATGCGCTTTGGGCAGCGCACGCTGATCGACCACTTCAGCGCCACCCTCCTGCGCGGCGACAAGGTGGGCCTGATCGGGCCGAACGGCGCCGGCAAGACCACGCTGCTCAAGCTCATCCTGGGCGAGTTGCAGCCGACAGCCGGCCGCGTGCGCCAGGGCACCAAGCTGCAGGTGGCCTACTTCGACCAGATGCGCGCCGGGCTGAACCTGGAGGCCACGCTGGCCGACACCATCAGCCCGGGCAGCGAGTGGGTGGAGTTCGGCGGGCAGCGCAAGCACGTCATGAGCTACCTGAACGACTTCCTGTTCTCGCCCGAGCGCGCCAACTCGCCCGTGCGCACGCTCTCAGGCGGCGAGCGCAACCGCCTGCTGCTCGCCAGGCTGTTCGCGCTGCCGGCCAACGTGCTGGTGCTGGATGAACCCACCAACGACCTGGACATCGACACCCTGGACCTGCTGGAGGAACTGCTGCAGGGCTACGGCGGCACCGTCTTCCTGGTCAGCCACGACCGGCGGTTTCTCGACAACGTGGTCACCAGCACCATCGCCTGGGAGGGCGACCCCGCCTGGGGCGGCCGCCCTGGGTTGTGGCGCGAGTACGAGGGCGGCTACGAGGACTGGAAGCTGCAACGCGAACGCGCCCGGGCCCTGCAGGCGGCCGCCGCGGTGCCCGTCCCTGCCGCGCCGGCCCCTGTGGCCCCCGCACCGCTCGGTGCCCCGGCAGCCGCAACGCCTTCGCGCAAGCTGGGCTACAAGGAGCAGCGCGAACTCGAAGCCCTGCCGGCGCGCATCGAGGCCCTGGAGGCCGAGCAGAGGAGCATCGACACCGAACTGGCCGACGGCCTGCTCTTCGCGCGCCACCCGCAACGGGGCGCCGAACTCGCAGCGCGCCATGCACAAATCGAGGACGAGCTGATGCAGGCGCTCGAGCGCTGGGAGCAGCTGTCACGATGACCTCCGCCGAACTCGCCGCCCTGCTGGTGTTCTCCACCGCCATGGCCTTCACACCCGGGCCCAACACCACCTTGTCGGCGGCACTGGCGGCCAACGGCGGCTTGAAGCGCGCCATGACCTTCGTTCTGGCCGTGCCCTTTGGCTGGGGCCTGCTGCTGCTGGCCTGCGCGGGCGGGCTGGGCGCGGTGATCCAGGCCGCGCCCGTGCTGCGCGGCGGCATCAAGGCCCTGGGCCTGGCCTACATGCTGTGGCTGGCCTGGAAGCTCGCCCACACCACGCGCATGGCCGAGGCCGACGGTGGCCTGCGCGTAGGCTTCCTTCAGGGCGTGATGCTGCAGTTCGTCAACATCAAGGCCTGGATGAACGCGCTGATGATCAGCGCCGGCTGGATCACCGTGGCCGAACCCATGGCCCCGCGCCTGGCCCTCGTGCTGCCGCTGATGATGGCCTACGGGCTGGCCAGCAACTTCACCTACGCCCTCATCGGCTCGGCCCTGCGCAGCTGGCTCGCGATCGGTCAGCGCCTGGCCTGGTTCAACCGCACCCTGGCCGCCGTGCTGGTGGCCACGGCGGGTTGGATGGCGGTGTTGTGAAGTCAGGAGTCCCGTTGACCGCTGACAGGTCTTCCGTCTCGCCCACCCCCGCCCAGATCCGCCGCGGCCTGTTGCTGGGCTTGCTGGGCGTGGTGATCTTCGCGATGACCTTCCCCATGACCCGGCTGGCCGTGGGCGATGTCTCGGCGCCGCAGATGTCGCCGGAGTTTGTCACCGCCGCACGCGCCGCCCTGGCAGGCCTGCTGAGCATCGTTTACCTGCGCTGGGTGGGTGCGCCGGTGCCGGACAGGCGGCACTGGCGGCCGCTGGCGGTGTGCGCGCTGGGCACGGTGGTGGGCTTTCCGCTGTGCATCGGCCTGGCGCTGCGCGAGGTGGAGTCCATGCACGCGGCGGTGGTCAGTGGCATCACCCCGTTGGGCACGGCCGTGGTGGGCGCGCTCACGCTGCGTCAGCGGCCCTCGGCCGGCTTCTGGGCCTGCGCGGTGGCCGGGTGCGCGCTGGTGATGACCTTCGCCGCCTGGAAGGGCGGTGGCCGGCTGGTGGCGGCGGATGGCTGGCTGCTGCTGGCCGTGCTGTCCACCTCCATCGCCTATGTGGCCGGGGCGCGGGTGTCGGGCGCCATCCCGGCGCAGCAGGTCATCTGCTGGGTGGTGGTGGGCTCGCTGCCGCTGACCCTGCCGGCCACGCTGTGGTGGTGGCCCAGCGGCACCACGCCCAGCATCGCGGCCTGGGGCGGGCTGCTGTACGTGGGCCTGTTCT
>JBMLPD010000277.1:0-1660 GCA_049242285.1 Rubrivivax sp. | reverse complement strand
ACACCGCATGGCGCACCAAAAGCGGTGCTGGCAAGTGCATAGCGCTGTCACCCCAAAGGTGAGGCTGCGAAAACACCGCCAGGACCGAGTCCACGCGGTGTGCGGCAAGATGACAAGCGGTCAACTGCCGTTTTCAGGTTCAAACAAGCAGCCGCCCACCCAGCGCCTGTAGGCGCTCCTCAAGGACAGGGCCCAGGGGGGGTGGTTTGGAGGGCATGTGTCGCCCATTCCCAGCCCAGCGGTCTCTTCGTACAGAGCGAGAAACGAATTCGGGCCGGGCGGCCCCGGGTGTCAGTTCAGATACATCCCCAGATACCGCCGCCCGCGGCTGACGGTGGCGGGGTCGGGGCAGGCGTCGAACCACTCCACCAGTTGCAGCCGGGCCTTCTCGCGCCACTCGGCCTTGTCGCGCAGCACCACCTCCAGCAACTGGTCGAAGGCGGCGTTGAAGTCGCCCTCGTAGACCTGCAGGGCAGCCAACGCGAAGCGGGCTTCGAAATCCTTGCCGTTGGCGGCGATGCGCGCGGCCAGCGCGGCTGGGTCGCCTTGCGGGCGGTTGCGGGCGAGTTCGATGCGCTTGAGCAGGCCGGCGTGGCGGTCCTTGCGCTCGGCCTCGGGCACGGCCTGCAGGATCTGTTCGGATTCCTCCAGATCACCACGGGCGATGACGCGCTCGGCCAGGTCCAGCAGCACGGCGGCGTTGTCGGGCTCGTAGCTCAGCGCCTCGCGCAGCAGGGCTTCTGCGGTCTCGGCGTCCGGCGCTTCGGCCGCCTCCAGGCGGATCTGCTCGGCCTCGGACACCTGCGGGCCCAGGTGCTTGTCCAGGAACTGGCGGATCTGCCCCTCAGGCTGCGCGCCCATGAACTGGTCCACCGGCCGACCACCGACAAACAGCACCACCAGGGGAATGCTGCGGATCTGCAGCGCGGCGGAGATCTGCGGTGCCTCGTCGGTGTTGAGCTTGGCCAGCACGAAGCGCCCGCCATAGGCCTGCACCAGCTTTTCCAGTACCGGCTTGAGGTTGCGGCAGGGGCCGCACCAGGGCGCCCAGCAGTCCAGCAGCACCGGCACCTCGAGCGAGCGCTCGAGCACGGTCTGGCGGAAGTCGGCCTCGGTGACGTCGAAGGACAGGTCCTGCGGGGCAGGGGCGGCGGGCAGGTTCGGGTCGGCGGTGAACATGGCGATTCCCTTCTTCAGCCCAGTTTCACGCCCAGACGGGTGATGACGGGCCCCCAACGCCTGACGTCGCCCTGGATGAAGCGGCGGAAGGACTCGGGCGTGCCCCCTACGGCGGTAAGGCCGGCGGTGTCCAGCACCTGGCGCACGGCGGCGTCCTTGAGCAGCTCGGTCACATCCGTGGCCACGCGCTGGGCCACGGTGTCGGGCAGGCTGGTGGGGCCCACCAGGCCGTTCCAGGCCAGGGCCTCCACGTTGGGGTAGCCGGCCTCGGCCATGGTCGGCAGGTCCTTCAGGCTGTCAGCGCGCTGCGCGCTGGTGACAGCCAGCATCCGAACCTTGTTGTTGCGCACATGTGGCAACAGCGCCGGGGCCACCATGAAGGTGAGCTGCGCCTCCCCCTGGGCCACCGCCAGGGCGGCGGGTGGAGAGCCGTTGAAGGGCACGTGCGTGGCGGCAAAGCCCGCCTCGGACAGCAGCAGCT
>JBMLPD010000276.1:0-20879 GCA_049242285.1 Rubrivivax sp. | reverse complement strand
CCAGGGCAGCGAGTAGGTCTTGACGTTGGTGAAGCTCTTCATGGCCTCCTGCACGCCTTCCTTGTAGCCCAGGCCGGAGTCCTTGATGCCGCCGAAGGGTGTGAGCTCCAGGCGGTAGCCCGGCACCTCGCGCACATTGACCGTGCCCACGTTCAGCTCGCTGACCAAGCGCGTGATGTAGTCCATGCGGTTGGTGCACACCGACGACGACAGCCCGTAGGCCGTGCCGTTGCTGATGCGGATGGCCTCGTCGATGTGGGAAAACGTGACGATGGGCGAGACGGGGCCGAAGGTCTCTTCCTGGACCACACTCATTTCAGGCCGCACGCGGTCGATCACCGTGGGCGCGAACAGGGCTCCTTCGCGCTTGTGGCCGGCCAGCAACCGGGCGCCTCGGGCGAGCGCCTCGTCCACCCGCTGCTCGAAGAGCCGGGCGGCGGCCTCGTCGATGACCGTGCCCATCTCCACCTGGGGGTCGGAAGGGTCGCCGTAGCGCCAGGCGCGGGTCTTGTCCACCACCAGGTCGGTGAAACGCCGGGCCACCGATTCATGCACCAGCATGCGCTTGACGGCCGTGCAGCGCTGGCCGGAGTTCCTGTACGAGCCCTGCACCGCGAGACTGGAGGCCTCGTCCAGATCAGCATCTTCCATCACGATGATGGGGTCGTTGCCGCCGAGCTCCAGCACCACGCGGCGGTAGCCGGCCTTGGCGGCGATGGACTTGCCAATCGGCACACCGCCCGTGAAAGACACCAGATCCACGGCGGGGTTCGTGATCAGTTCGTCGGCGATCTCCGCCGGGTCGCCCGTCACCACGCTCAGCATCTCGCCCGGCAGGCCGGCCTCGTACAGGATGTCGGCGAACAGGTAGGCCGACAGCGGCACCTTCTCGGAAGGCTTGAGCACCATGCGGTTGTTGGTGGCCACCGAGGGCACGACCTTGTGGGCCACCTGGTTCATGGGGTGGTTGAAGGGGGTGATGGCGGTGATGACGCCCAGCAACGGGTCGCGCTGGGTGTAGACGCGACGCTTGCGACCGTGTGGCGTGATGTCGCAGGAGAAGATCTGCCCATCGTCACGCAGGCACTCGTTGGCGCCGAACATCAGCACATCAGCCACGCGGCCCGCCTCGTAGGTGCTGTCCTTCATGGACAGCCCGCACTCGGCAGTGATGAGCGCGGCGATCTGCGGCGCCCGCTCGCGCACGAGGGCCGCGGCCTTGTTCAGGATGTTGGCACGCTCGAAGCGGCTCAGTCGCGCCTTGTAGACCTGCGCGATGCGAAAAGCCTCGCGCACCTGTTCCAGGCGGGCCTTGGGAACCGTGCCCACCACGGCGCCCGTGAAGGGGTTGAAGACCTGGATGTGGCGATCGCAAGCCACCTTCTGGCCGGCGATGCGCAGTTGCTCCTGGATCATGAGGAAGGTCTTCCGGGTGCTTGGAGGGGGATGGCCGGGCAAATGGAGGCTGCGCTCATTGGGCGTGGTTCAGCGCGAGGTCGAAGGCGTCGAAGTTGCGCCAGCGGCGCTGGGGGTCCAGGCCTTGGATGCGGCGGTTCAGGATCAGCGGAACCCGCTGCTCGGAGAGGCCACCGTGCGAACGCAGCGGCACCTCCAGCGCGCTCAGGTCGTGACGCGCGGCGGCCGTGCCGATGACCACCGAGCGCTCGGACACCACCACCAGGTCGCCGATGCGGTCAGCCGGCAGCTCGAAGCGCTCGGCCGCCTGTTCACGCGTGAGCACCACCTCGATGCCGCGCAGCGCAGCCAGGCGCACCGCCAGGGCGGCCGCATCGCTGCCTGCAGGCAGGTAGACCGTGGCAAACGAGCCCAGCGCGCCGTGGTGCACCACGTAGGGGTCGGTGATGGGCAGGATGACGCGGGCCGCAGCCGCACCCAGCCAGCCGTCCAGCACATCCTGCAGGTAGATCACGTCCGGCTGCGCATCCATGCGCACCTTGGCGTTCATGCCGTGGTCCGCCGTGAGCGCGATCACACACCCCATCGCGTCCAGTTCGCCCAGGTAGCGGTCCATCATGGCGTAGAAGGCGTTGGCCCCCTCGTCGCCCGGGGCGTGCTTGTGCTGGATGTAGTCGGTGGTGCTCAGGTACATGACATCCGGGCGCCGGGTCTTCATGAGCTGAACGCCAGCGGCGAAGACGAACTCCGACAGGCCGGCGCTGTAGACGTCCGGCACGCCCATGCCCACCAGGTCCAGCACGCCCGTGATGCCGTTGTCGGCCTCGGTCACGGTGTCGGCCTTCTCGGAGGAAAAGCAGATGCCCTGCAGGCCCTTGCCCAGCAGGCGGCGCAGCTTGTCCTTGGCCGTGATCACCGCGCAGCGCCGTCCCGCATCGGCCAGCGCCGCCAGGATGGTGGGCGCGCGCAACCATTTCGGATCGTTCATCATCACCTCGGTGCCCGAGGCGGTGTCGAACAGGTAGTTGCCGCAGATGCCGTGAACGCTGGGCGGCGCACCCGTGACGATGCTGAGGTTGTTGGGGTTGGTGAAGGTGGGCACCACACCATCGGCAATGAGTGCCGTGCCCTCGGCCAGCACGCCCTTCATCCAGGGCATGTGGCCGGCGAAGCTGGCCTGGGCCAGGTAATCGGGTTCGCAGCCGTCCACGCAGGCGACGACAGTGGGGGCACGAGGCAGCCGATAACGGCGGCCGTTGACTTCAAGCTCAACACTCGACACAGGGGGGCACTCCAGGGCTCGCGGGGTGGGGGGGGGACAACGGCCCGGTCAGTGCCTGCCCGCCTGTTGGCTGAGCATCCGGGCCTTGCTTTCCAGGACATGGGCGGACATGGCGCGGCCTGCAGCCTGCGCATCACCGGAGGCGATGGCCTTGACAATGGCGCGGTGCTCACCGGCCGAATCGGGAAGCTGGCCACCTTCTGCCAGGTGGTCCAGGCTCACGCGGCGGAACAGGCTCAGCTCCTTGACCAGCTTGCGGTAGATCGCCATGAGCTTGCGGTTGCCCGCCATGTCCACCAGCCGGTCATGGAATTGCAGGTTCAGCAGGTGGTAACTGCGCAGGTCAGCGGCCTTGACGGCGCGCTCCATGGCGTCCACCATCGCGCGCACCTCCTTGAGCTGGGCCGACGTGATGCGCTGGGCGAGCTGGCGGCCCACCAGCTCTTCCATCGCCGCGCGCAGATCGAAGATCTCCACCGCCTCGTCCAGCGGGACGTCGCGCACGAACACACCGCGGTTCTTCTCGGTACGCACGAGGCCCGCCTGCTCCAGCATGCGGAAGGCCTCGCGCAGCGGCCCGCGTGACACGCCCAGACGCGCCGCCAGGGTCACTTCGGTCAGCTTGGCCCCGGGCTGGAGCTCGCCGCTGACGATCATCCGCTCCAGTTCGGCCTGCACCAGCATGGGCAGGGAGCTGGACTGCAGCAGCGCGATGGCGGGAATGCCGGTGGACGCTGCAGCAGGCGCCAACACGCCCGGCACGGACAGCGAAGATGCGCCCGATGCCAGCGCGCCGGCAGACGCCACCGGCGTGGGGGTTGCACCACTGAGGGTTCTCATGCGCGGTATTGGAACGCCACGATCGCAGATTGTCAACAATCGACTCATGACTGTTGACATGCAGCAAAGGCCGGTGCACGATCAAGGCCCATCCCCGGTGCATCCCCGGTGCATCCCCGGCGTTGTCCCTGGATGACGGCCCTCCGGGCTTGACGCAGTGCTTCTGCGCTCTCGCGGCGAGGAAGACGGTGATGCACCGGGGGTCCTCGCAGCCATGGGGCTGGCGGTGAGGCCCTTGGAAGCAGCGAGAACCGGCGCGGCTCAACCGGCGCATGCCGCACAGCGCACACCAGACACACCAAACCACCCACACCGGATACATCCCGCAAGAGAATTCACCATGGACCGCGACCGCATCCTCCTCACCCCCGGCCCGCTTACCACCACGCTGCGCACGAAGCTGGCGATGCTCAAGGATTGGGGCTCCTGGGACGCGGATTTCAACGCCATCACCGCCAGCGTGCGCAGCCGTCTGCTGGACATCGTGGACGGGCACGACACCCATGTGGTCGTGCCGCTGCAGGGCAGCGGTACCTTCAGCGTGGAGGCCGCGGTGGCCACCGTGGTACCGCGCGAGGGACACGTGCTGGTGCCCGACAACGGCGCCTACTGCAAGCGCGCCGCCAAGTTGTCGCAGATGATGGGCCGCAAAGCCACCGTCATGCCTGTGCCGGAAGACCGACCGGTCGAGGCCGCCGCCGTGGCGGCGCAGCTGCAGGCCGACCCCAGCATCACCCACGTCATCCTCGTCCACTGCGAGACCAGCACCGGGGTGGAGAACCCGCTGCCGGCTGTGGCCGCCGTGTGCGAACGCCATGGCAAGGGCCTCATCGTGGACGCCATGAGCAGCTTTGGCGCCTTGCCGATCGACGCCCGCACCACGCGGTTTGACGCCCTCGTCGCCGCCAGCGGCAAGTGCCTGGAGGGTGTGCCCGGCGCAGGCTTCGTCTTCCTGCGCAAGGCCATCCTGGACGGCTGCGCCGGCCACAGCCAGAGCCTGGCCATGGACCTGCACGACCAGCACGTCTACATGGGCAAGACCGGCCAGTGGCGCTTCACCCCGCCCACACACGTGGTGGTGGCGCTGTCCGAGGCCCTCACACAGTTCGTGGAAGAAGGCGGCCAGAGCGCACGCCTGGCGCGCTACACGGCCAACTGCCGGGCGCTGACCGAAGGCATGGGCGCACTCGGATTCAAGCCCTTCCTCGACCCCGGCGTGCAGGCGCCCATCATCGTCACCTTCCATGCGCCGGCGCATCCGGCCTACGACTTCAAGCGCTTTTACGAAGCGGCCAAGGAGCGCGGGTTTCTCCTCTACCCCGGCAAGCTCACGCAGGTGGAAACATTCCGCGTGGGCTGTATCGGCGCCATCGGCCCCAACGAGATGCGCCAGGCCGTGAATGCCGTGCGCCAGACGCTGGCCGAGATGGGCATTTCCGACGGCAGGCCCGCCGCCTGAGTGATTTCAAGCAGGCTCCCACTGCCCCCGCATCTGCACGGCACACCCCGCCCTGGCCGAGGTGCGCCCATCCGGCGCACACGACGTCTGCTGCGGCAACACCCAGGTCACGGCCGGGCGTCATGGCTTGCCCGATGCGCTGGCGCGCCTGCAACCGAGACCGCGGCGGGCGCCTGCGAGGAGGCCGTCGCGTTCTCGCGTGCACTCGAACAGGCCGGCCGAGCCCCCCCTGTTCAAGACCTGCGCCCAGCACAAGCGCTGCCTGAGCCCGCTGTTGGCGAGCTGAGGGCCGGCCCCGGCGATCAACGCGCTGCGTCGCCCACCTTCACCAGGTTGTCATTGGAATTGCGGTCGATGCGGCCGTTGAACGGATCGACCCCGATGAAGCGGGGCTCCTTGTCGAGCACCATCCGGATGTCCTGACGGCCCGACACCAGGGTGCGACGCTCCAGGGCGACCACGGCATCGGCGCTGTAGCCCTTCTTGCCCGGCTCGGCCGTGAAGGCGCCGATCACGAAGGTCTCGGACAGCGGCGCCTCGGTCTCCACGCCCTTGCCGTCGGCATGGAACTTCTTCGCCTCCAGCGTGAAGCTCACGTCGAAGCGCCCATCAGGCCGCTTGACCGAGCGCGCGTCCACAGCCTTCAGGTCGTACAGCGTGATCTTCTCGAACAGGTCGCTGATGAAGCCCTCATGGGCCGGCCCGGCCTCCTGACGCAGCAGGCGCAGGAAATCGGTGGACGAGGGGTAAGGCGCGGGCTTGAAGGCGAACTCCTTGATCAGACGCTGCAAGGCACGGTTGACGACCGCCTCGCCCACCTCCTCCTTCAAGGCCCACATCGCCAGCGCGCCCTTGTGGTAGTGGATGTAGCCCTGGTTCTCCACGCGGTTCAGGGGCAGTTCCTCCAGGATCTCCCGGCCGCGTGATCGCAGGTAGCCGTCGAGTTCGTACTTCAGGAACTTGCGCAGCTGCGCCTTGCCGTAGAGCTGTTCCATCACCAGCAACGCACCGTACTGCGAGAACGCCTCGCTCAGCAGCGTCATGCCCTGCTTGTCGGCGCCAATGACCTGGTGCGCCCACCACTGATGGGCCATCTCGTGGGCCGTGACGTAGGTGACGAGATCGATCTTCTCATCCGCATCCTGTTCCTTGAAGTTCTGCACGAAGCCGATGGCCTCGGAATACGGCACCGTGTTGGCGAAGGACTGGGCGAACGAGGCGTAGGCCGGAAACTCCAGGATGCGGGCCTGATCGAACTGGTAGGGCGAGAAACGCTGGCTGAACACTTCCAGCGAGACCTTCATCGCCTCCAGCATGCGCCTGACGTTGGTGTCGTGCGCTGCGTGGTGGTAGACGGCCAGCTCGACCGCCCGGCCATCGGGCCGTTTCCAGGTGTCGCGCTGCACCGCGTAGCGGGCCGACTGCAGCGAGAAGAAGTTCTGGATGGGTGCCTCGGTGCGGGTGACCACGGTGCGTCGGCCACCGGCGGTGGTGTCGCTGACCGTGGTGCCCGGCGCCACCGGGGTCTGGTCGGCGTCGGTGCTGAGCGTGATCTGCGCCGTGACCCAGTCACTGTCGTGGCGCAGGTAGTGGTGGCGGCGCGCCAGTTCATCCTCGAGCTTGGCCGGGCGCAGCTCCGGGGGCAGACCGTGCTTGCGGCGCTTGGCGCGGTCCTGCAGGAGCCCTTCGCGGCCCATGCCGATGAGGGGGGCGATGTCGAAGTTGTTCAGGAAGCTGCCGTTGCCCACCACCGAGGTCTGGCCCCGGCCGTTGACGAAGCCCCTCTGCCCATACTGCGTGGTGAAGTCCAGACGCCGCTTCTGCCCAGGCTGCATGGGTTGGGCCAGGCGGTAGATGCGGTAGCCGAACTTCGGCCATTCCTTGTCCAGGGCAGCGCCCTCCATGCGGATGTCGGCTTTCAGCAAGTCGGCGTTCCAGCGCACGTGAACGGCCTGCAGGGGCTGGCTAGTGCGGTTTTCCAGCAGGTAGTGGCCGCGCGTGTCCGCGCGCAGCGCCTGCGGGTGCAGCGCCACCTCCAGCTCCACGTGGCTGATGGTGGGTTGCGGCAGCGTCTCGAAGGCCAGCAGCGTTTTCTCGGCGTCGGCGCTGAGCGCCTCGCGTTCATCGCTGTTGAGGTGCTGATTCAACACGGTGGTGTTGTAGAGCACCCAGCCTCCCAGGCCCGCCCAAGCCACAGTGGCGGTGCCCAGCAGCACGCCCGCCGCGCCACGCAAGCGCCGCGGCAGCCGGGCCATGCGCGGACGCAGACGCGTGTCCCCGCCGCGGCGCCACAGCAGGTGCGCCAGCACCAGCAACACCGCAGCGAAAGCCGCCCAATAGGCCTGTGTCCAGGCGCGGCCCCACCAGAAGTGCCCCAGGCCGTTCATGTCCGACAGCGGCACGGCCGGGACGGCGCCGTAGTTGTAGACGTTGAGCTCGAAACCCAGCGAGCCGAGCACGAAGCTGGCCACCAGCCACACCAGCATCACGGCCCAGCCAACGAACTTGTGCGGCACCAGCGCCTGCACGAACACCGACAGCACGCCCAGCAGCGCTGCGGCGATGAAGCCTGGCAACAGGAAGCCCAGCAAGTACAGGCCAGGCTCGAAAAGCAGGTAGCCATGGGCAGCCTGAAAGGCCATCGCGCCGAGCACCGCAGCCCCGTAAGTGGCCAGCAGCACGCCACAGACGGCCAGCACCTTGGGCAGCATGAAGGCCCAGTCGGGTGCGGCACTGGCGTCCACGATCTCGTGCATGCGGCGCTCGCGGTCGCGCCAGACCAGCTCACCGCCGTAGAAAATGGCGATGAGGATGGGGAAGAGCGTGAAGCCGCCCTCCAGCGCGTTCACCACCGCCCGCGTCACGGGCAGGTAGTCCACGCCCCGGTCCTCCACCACCCCCATGAGCCCGCCCACGGCGTTGAACAGGCCCAGGAACAGCAGCACGACGAAGGCCGGGCTGCGCAGCACGTAGCCCATGTCGAAGCGCACCAGCGCCAGGAACTGGACCACCCAGACGCCTCCACCCGAGCGTGGCCGGGCCAGCGGGTGCGGCGCGGGGGCGGCCTCGGCCGCTGCGCCCTTGGCAGACCCTGCCTGGCCCGCCTTCAAACGCGAACCGGACACCTCGAAACGGAACACGGCATAGGCCAGAGCAAAGAGCGCCATCCCCACGGCCAGCCACAGCAGCCGGTTGTACAGCAGCAGGCCCTCCAGAGGCGGCAGCCGGGTGTTGCGCTCGGCCGCCGTCCAGTACTTGGTGGCCTGGTTCAGCGCGCTCATGCCGAAGGGGTCGGTCCAGCCCGAGACCGCATCCCAGGCCGGGTCTCGCAGCATCACGCGCGAGACGACGAACAGGATGAGAAACACCACCACGCCGATGAAGGTCCACATCATCGAGCGCGTGGCCGTGGCCAGGGCGAAGAAGCCAGCGCCCAGGGCCAGCAAGGTGGGCAGCCCGAAAACGCCATACGCAAACAGGTAGGAGCGGAGGGCGGTGGGCCCGAGTTTTTCGGGGTCGATCCAGGGCATGAAGCTGCCCACCAGCATGGCCAGCGGCACCGACAGCATCACGCCGAAAGCCACCAGCATCGCCCCGGCGAAGCGTCCCACCAGGTAGTCGAACTTCGTCACGCGGGTGCTGCGCACCAGCGGCGCGAAGCCGGTCTCGTCATCACGGATCACGACGTTGGCCACGAAGGCCGTCACCACGAAGAGGGCAAAGATGTTGAGCACACCTACCGTCTGCAGGATGGCGTAGGGCGCATTGACGTGGACGTTGCCGCCTGCACCGATCTGGATGTTCTCGGAGGTGACGCTGCCGAAGGCGAAAAGGAAGAAGAGCGCGAAGGCGACGACGAACAGGGGGGAGCGCAACTGGTAGCTGAGCTCGAAGCGAGCGATGCGGCTGAGCATGGAGCCTCCCGGGCGTCAGGCCGAAGCCACCGCCGCCTCGCGGCGTTTCTGGACCAAGGTGGCGAAGTACAGATCCTCCAGACTGGCCTCCACCGGCTCGAAGCCCGCCTCCGGCGGCGCATCGGCCAACACATGGATCACCGTACGGCCCGCCCGCAGCCGATGGGCGATGACGTTCGTCGCAGCCTGGTACGCCGCCAGCTGACCGGTCTCGATGGCCCGGCGCCAGACCCTGCCCCGCAGCGAACCGATCAGTTCGCCGGGAACCCCCTGCAGCACGATGCGTCCGCCCGCCAGCACGGCCATGCGAGGACACAAATCGGTGACGTCTTCCACGATGTGCGTGGACAGGATGACCACCACGTTCTCACCGATCTCGGCCAGCAGGTTGTTGAAGCGGTTGCGCTCCTCCGGGTCCAGCCCCGCCGTGGGTTCGTCCACGATGATCAGGCTGGGCTGTCCGATCAGCGCCTGCGCCACGCCGAAGCGCTGGCGCATGCCGCCGGAGTATCCGGCCACCGCCTTCTTGCGCACCTCCCAGAGGTTCACCTGCGCGAGCAGGGTCTCCACCGTCTCGCGCCGCTCGCCGCGCCGGCTGATGCCCTTGAGCACGGCCAGGTGGTCCAGCAGGTCGTAGGCCGAGACGCGCGGGTAAACCCCGAAGTCCTGCGGCAGGTAGCCCAGCGTGGCGCGCAGCTTCTCGGGCTCGCGCAAGACGTCGATGTCCGCGAAGCGGATGCTGCCCGCGCTCGGGGTCTGCAGCGTGGCGATGCTGCGCATCAGGGTGGACTTGCCGGCGCCGTTGGGGCCGAGCAGGCCGAACATGCCCTTGGGCACCTCCAGGCTGACCTGATCCAGGGCACGGGTGCCGTTGGGGTAGATGTGACAGACATCGCGCAGGCTCAGCATCTTCAGGATCTCCAGGGGTTCACAAGGTTGCGGACCGATCGGCACGCCGAGGGCGTGTCTGCAATGAGAGGACGGCACCACCAGACCGCGCTCGCGAAAGGATCGCTGGCAGGGCCGCCAGCTCCGCAGTATCTGGCAGGTGCCCGGCTCTTTGCCCGCCGGGTGCGACGGACGGCAGGTTTGGCGGGATGAATTGCAAGCTGCACGATCGGCCGCGCAGGATCAGGGGCGGCACCACGGCATCAAGGCGTACACCCCCTTGCAGCGCAAAATACGCCATGGACATTTCCCGCTTCGCCTTCCCCACCGCCATCCCCTGCGGCGCCAGCGCGCGCTGGCGCCGCAGCCGGTGATGGCCAAGTTCCGCAACCCCCTCCGGGGGCTGGCGGTCGCGGTCTGTGACGGCGTGTTCGGCAAGCCCCTGTGCACAGGTGATCACGCGCGGCCCCAGCCCCCCACCGCCCACCGAGGCCGACCACCAGCGACCGTTCCGCACTCCCCTGTGAGAGCCACCCCATGAGCGACAAACCCCTGCTGATCGGCCTGTCTGCGCGCATCCACCACCCCACGGAGCACGATGCGCTGCCGCGCGTGTTCAGCAAGACGCTGCACTATCTGGAGCAGTCGGTGGCGCACTGGGTACTGTCGGGCCACGCCATGGCGGTGATGGTGCCGGCCGTCACCCAGGACGGCATCGTCGAGCGCACCGACCTGAACCTGGACGACTACGCCCGCGCCCTTGACGGACTGGTGCTGCAAGGTGGCAACGACATCTCGCCCACGGCCTACGGCGAACAGCCGCTGGACCCGGCCTGGGCCGGGGACCCGGTGCGCGACGCCTACGAGATGGAGCTGATCCGCGCCTTCGAACATGCGGGCAAGCCGGTGTTCGGCATCTGCCGCGGCTTCCAGCTCATCAACGTGCTGCATGGCGGCACGCTGTGGCAGGACATCGTCTCGCAGCGCCCGGGTGCCTTCGACCACTGTGCGCTGCAGCGCTACGAGAAACATGTTCACCCCATCGAGATCGTGCCGGGCACGCGTCTGGCCCAGCTCTACCCCGGTGTGACGCGGGCCAGTGCCAACAGCATCCACCACCAGGGCGTGAAAGACCTGGCGCCCGGCTTCGTCATCGAGGCGCGCTGCGCGCTGGACGCAACGGTGGAGGCCATCCGCCGCACCGGGGGCTCCTATGTGGCCGCCGTGCAGTGGCACCCCGAATTCCACCAGGCCGGCCACCCCGAGCACTTCGACGATTCGGCCATGTTGCAAGACTTCCTGAACGCCTGCCGCGAGGTGCGTGACGGCCGGGCTTGAAGACTTCGGTGACCACGAACCGTCCGCAGGCCGGACCTGCCGCCGGCCCTGAATCCGGCCCTGGAGATCCACAAGCCCGCCACCGGCAGGATGACCAGCGGAGGATGCAGTGCCTGGTGGGTGCTGACGGCTGCTTCACCGCTCGAATGGCAGGCGCGCCCGACATCCGCGAGGGCAAGGTTGTCCGCCTGCAGGCCTGGCGGGCCGCGCGCGGGCGGATTCTTCCATCAGCGCCAGGCACTTGGCCTTGAACTCCGCGGCCTGTATCGTATGCGTGGCTTGGTTCCCCAGCTGCGATCTCGCTTCCGCTTCGCCGATCCATGGCAAACGTCCCCTTCAATGACCAGTCACCTTGCTGACCTCTCGCAACACGTCCCAAAGAAAGGCTTTCTCATGTGGCGCACCCGATTCATGGCCTTCGTGCTCGTGCTGGCCGCGTTCGCAGGCCCTGGCAACGGCCAGGCCGCCACCCTGCGCATCGCCAGCGCTTTCGACCCGCAGACGATGGACCCGCACGCCATTGCGCTGCTGTACCACTCGCGCGTGGCCTTTCAGGTGTACGACTCGCTGGTCCACCGCAACGAGGCCTTCAAGCTGGAACCCGGGCTGGCACTGTCCTGGCAGATGGTGTCACCCACCGTCTGGCGCTTCAAGCTGCGCCCGGGCGTGCGCTTCCACGACGGCAGCACCTTCACGGTCGACGACGCGGTGTTCTCCATCCAGCGGGCCATGGCCCCGCCTTCGCAGCGTGCCTTCCAGCTCAAGGGCGTGGCGGCCGCACGCAAGGTGGACGAGTCCACCCTGGAGATCGTCACGGAGGCGCCCGATGCGGTGCTGCCCGAGAAGCTGACCTTCCTGCCCATGATGAGCCGTGCCTGGAGCGAGAAGCATGGGGTGCAGAAGGCGCAGGATTTCAACGGCAAGCAGGAAACGCACGCGGTGCGTCACGCCAACGGCACCGGCGCCTTCCGCCTGGAGCGCTACGAGCCGGATGTGCGCACCGTGCTCAAGCGGCACGCGGCCTGGTGGGGCGCGACCGACCCCACCATGGCCAGGCGCAACGGCAACCTCACCGAGGTGGTCTTCACCACCATCAAGAGCGATGCCACGCGCCTGGCTGCCCTGGCCTCGGGCGAGGTGGACCTGGTGCTGGATCCGCCCTACCAGGACGTGGCGCGGCTGAAAGCCGACAGCCGCATCGCCTTGGCGCAGAGGCCCGACATCGGCCAGCAATATCTGGCCTTCGACCAGGCGCGCGACGAGCTCGAGTTCAGCGACGTCAAGGGCCGCAACCCCTTCAAGGACCTGCGCGTACGCCAGGCCGTGTACCACGCGGTGAACGTGCCGCTGATCATCGACAAGGTGCTGCGCGGTCAGGCGGTGCCCACCGGGGCCTTCCTGTCGCCCCTGGTGGAGGGTTCCCCGGCCGAACTGGACCAGCGTCTGCCCTTCGACCCGGCCCGGGCGCGGGCCCTGCTGGCCCAGGCCGGCTACCCCAACGGCTTTGCCGTCACGCTGGACTGCGTGAACGTGGCCTGGCGCGAGAACGTCTGCCAGGCCGCCGCGGCCATGCTCACGCAGGTGGGCATCCGCACCACGCTGCGCTCCAGCCCGACCAACCAGTTCTTCCCCAAGCTCAGCCAGGGCACCGGCAGCTTTCTCGAATTCGGCTGGAGCGCCAGCCCGGACGCCTGGGCCTCGCTGAACGGTCTGTTCCGCACCTACGACCGTTCAGGACTGGGCAGCTTCAACGCCGGGCGCTACAGCAACGCCAAGCTGGACGCCCTGATCGACGCCATCCGCGTGGAACCCGACCTCACCCGCCGGCGCGCACTGGTCACCACCGTGCTGCGCCTGGTGAGCGAGGACCTGCCCATGATCCCGCTGTACCGCCGCACCCTGACCTGGGCCATGGCCAAGAAAGTGAGCGTGGTGCAGTGGCCGAATGACACGATCGAGTTGCGCTGGGTGCAGGTGCGGTAGGCGGCGGTCCGCGCGCGTGTGCAGCCCGGCCGTGCGAGTTCACTTGCGGCAGCGCCCGTGCCGCTGGCGAAAGTCCCACGGCGCTTGCGCATGGGGGTCGGCATGCAGGCCCCGAAGACCAAGCCGCGCGGCGGCCTCTTGCTCAAGGTAGAGACTGCGTCCACGGGCATCGCGCCAGGCCCAGGCATGGCCCTGGTCCACCAGGCTGGCGTTGATGTTCTGGCCCTGCACGCTGAGCGTGCCCAGCGTGCGGCGGTAGTCGTCCAGGCCGTGGATCCGCAGCTCGGCGGACCGCCCCAGCACCTGGCGGCGCAGCGCCGCCGTGGCCTGGCGGCCACCGGGCTGGCAGCTCTCGGGCGCATCGATGCCGCGCAGCCGCACGGCCACCAGGGGTTCCCCCGGCTCGTCGGGTTTGAACCACAAGGTGTCGCCATCCACCACGCGGGTGACCTGGCCTGGCAGCACGCGTACGGCAGCCTGTGCGGGGCGGGCGCCCGCCCAGGCCCACAGCAGCAGCGCCAGCAGCAGGAGCCACAGCAGCACGATGGCCAGAGCCCCCCACAGCAGCCGCGGCAGCCGCTCCAGGCCCGCCTGGGCATCCTGCAGGCAGCGTGCCCACAGGGCCGGCGGTGTCAGCCACACGGCCAGCGCCACGCCCAGCGGCAGCAGCAGCAGGTCGTCCAACTGCCCGAGCACGGGAATGAAGTCCGGGATCAGGTCGATGGGGCTGACGGCATAGGCCACCACGGCCACCGCAATGACTTTCACGAACCAGGGCGTGTCCTGGTGGCGGAACAGCTTCCAAAGCGCCAGCAGATGCACCTTCAGGCGGCCGGCCTGGGCCAGCCGGAACCAACGGGCCAGCTTCACGCGCGCCCCCTCGCAGCCGTCAAGCCGCGCCCCGCTTCCTGCCCGCGCGCCGGGGCCCGGCCCGCGTCGGTGCTGACCTGCACACCCTGCCTGCTGAGGGCCTCCATCCGGTCCACGGCCTGTTTCACCCGCCCCAACCGGCGAAGGGCAGCCATGCCGGGGCGGTTGCGACAAGGGTGCCCCAGGAGGGCGCCAGACAGGCGGGGAGACATTTCATCGCACGGCGCCGGAAGACGACCCGACCTCGCCAATGTGCCCGACGACAGGCGCCGCGTCAGGCGGAAAACCCCCAGGGCGCCCGCGCGCCGCACAGGCGCTCGCACACGGCCTGCGTGACCTGCGCTGTGGTGGCCCGCACGCCCAGGTCGCGCGTGTGCAGGGCGGAGTCGGTCATCGGCCGATCCGAACAGGAGGGCGTCCTGTGTGCGCAGGGCGTCCAGTCCATCGGCGCGCATCATCCGGCCGTGGGCCCGGCACCCGTCTGCGCCCCATCCGAAGTGCGCGAACTCCAGGCAGAAGATGCCGAGCCGGCCGGCCAGGGCCTGCAGCACCTGCTGCCCGGCCGGTATCACATCCTTGCCCATGCCATCCCCGGGGATGGTGGTGATGCGGTAAATCTTCATGTTCGATTCAGGGCCAAGGTGGACGTGCAGGGGCGGGCCTGCAGTGTCGCGCGCGCCGGGGTCAAAATGGAGCTGCACAAGTTGATGGGCCTGCCCGCGCCATGAACGACCCCCTGCCCCCCCTGCCACTCTGCCAGGCTTGCCCATCCGCGGGCGCGAGCCACCAGGTCCGTCTGGCCAGGATCGGCCTGAGGCCGCCGGGCTGAGGCGCCCGGCCGGACACGACGTGGAGACCCCCATGGACGGCGCGCGGCTGCTGCTGGTGGAGGACGACGAGCGCCTGGCGCAGCTGGTGTCGCAAGCGCTGACGCGCGCGGGCTGGCAGGTCACGCACTGCGCGCGCGGCGACGAGGGCGAAGCCCTGTTGCGCCGAGAGGCCTTCGACGTGGTGCTGCTGGACGGACACCTGCCAGGCAAGGACGGCTTCGAGGTGCTGCGCGATGTGCGCCGAGACTTCGCCGGCCGCATCGTGATGCTGACCGCGCGCGACGACGACATCGACCAGGTGCTGGGGCTGGAGGGCGGCGCCGACGACTACATCACCAAACCCGTGGCCCCGCGGGTGCTGCTGGCCCGGCTGAAGGCGCTGATGCGCCGACCGACGCCGGCGGCCCCGGCGCACCCAGGCCCGCAGGCACCGCAGGCCATGCGCTTCGGCTCGTTGGCGCTGCATCCGGCAGCACGCGAGGTGCGACTGGGCGGGCAGGTGCTCAACCTCACCACGGCCGAGTACGAGTTGCTGCGCTTCCTGGCCGAACGCGCCGGGCAGGTGGTCTCGCGTGACGACATCATGCAGGGCCTGCGGGGCCTGGAGTTCGATGGCCTGGACCGGGCGATCGACGCCCGCATCTCACGGCTTCGGCGCAAGATCGGCGACGACGCCGACACCCCCGTGCGCATCAAGACCGTGCGCGGGCAAGGCTACCTGTTTGCACCGGGATGAGCCCGTCGGCGTCGCCTGAGCGCGGGCCCCCGCAGCCCGCGCCGTCCCCGCCGCCTCGGCGGGGCCGCGTGGCCCGGGTGGCCGCCGGGCTTGCACTGGCGGTGATGGCCTTGATGCTGCTGGTGCAGGCGCTGGTGGCGCTGGCCGTGCGCGAGGTGACCGACGACTTCGTGCGCCGCTTCATGGCCGGCACGGTGCTGATGCTGCAGCACGAGCTCGCCGCGCTGGACGGCCCCGCCCGGGCGCAGCGCGTGCGCGAACTTGACGAACGCTTCGCCTACCCCGTGGCGCTGGCGCCCGCCAGCGACTTCACAGCGCAGGATCGCACCCGGCTGGCGGCCGGGGAGCTGCTGGTCACGGGCTTGAACCGGCGCGTGGTGGCGGCCATGCCCACCGGGCCCGGACAGGCGGTGTCGGCCCAGGTGCTGGTGCTGGGTCCGCTGGACCCGGACTGGAACCCCGAGCACCGCCTGGCCCTGCCGCGGCAGATGTGGCTGCAGATGGTGGCGGCCCTGCTGCTGGCCGCCGCCGTCGGCCTGATCGCCTGGGCGCTGCTGCGGCCGGCCTGGCGCGACCTGCGCTCGCTGCAGCAAGCCGCCGATGCCCTGAGCGCCGGGCGCTTCGACGTACCCCTGCCCGACCTGGACAGCCGGCTGTTCGCGCCCGTGGGCCAGGGCATGCGCGCCGCCCTGGAGCGGCTGGCAGCGGCCCTGGTGACGCAGCGCGAGCTGACGGGCGCGGTCTCGCACGAACTGCGCACCCCGCTGGCCCGGCTGCGCTTCGCCCTGGACGCCCTGGTGGACGAGGACGACGCGGCCGCCCGCGAGCGCGCGGTGGCGGCCTGTGAGCGCGACATCGAGGAGCTGCAGACCCTGATCGACACCAGCCTGACCCTGGCGCGCCTGGACATGGGTGCGCTGGCGGCAGCGCCGCAGCCCGGCGACCTGGCTGCGCTGCTGGACGGGCAGGCCCGCGCCCTGGCGCCGCTGCTGGAAGGCAAGGCGCTGGGCACGCGCTGGGCCCTGCCGGAGTCGGTGATCTTTGACGCGCGGCTGCTGCCCTACGCGCTGCGCAACGGGCTGCGCAACGCCGCCCGCCATGCGCGCTCGCGCATCGAGCTGTCGGCCTGGACCGAGGACGGCCGGGTGTTCGTGGCGGTGGACGACGACGGTCAGGGCGTGCCCGAAGCCCAGCGCGAGGCGGTGTTCGAGCCCTTCAAGCGCCTGGAGGGCGAGCGGGAGCGCCGCAGTCGCGGCTGGGGTCTGGGCCTGGCCATCGTGAGCCGGGTGGCCCAGGCGCACGGTGGCCGGGCCCGCATGCAGCAAGCCCCGCTGGGCGGGGCACGCTTGTTGATCGACTGGCCGACGCCGTAGCGCGCCAGGGCCAAGCCCTGTGAGCTGGTCGACTGTCGGTCACATCGCATGGACGGTGTGCCAGCTGGAAACCTTCAGCCAGGCGCCCGGGTGCTGCGGCAGGTTGACCACATGCTCGCGGCCCTCCCACTCATAGCGCACGGTGTAGTCGCGCACCTGTTCGCGCACGCTGCTCACCGGCTGGCAGACCTGCACCGTCTGCACGCTCGTGGTGCTGTTCTGCTCGGCCAGGTTGCGGGCGATCTGCGCGCCCACCACGCTGCCGGCGGCCACGGCCACGGCCTTGCCGCTGCCCTTGCCGATGGGCGAGGCGATCGCCCCGCCAATCAGGGAGCCGGCCAGGGTGGTGCCCAGACCCGCCTGGCCCGGCGTGGTCACGACCTGCTGCTGCTGCGTGCACTGCTGGGTGTGCTCGCTGATGCGCTCCACGTTCGCCGTGGCGCTGATCACCCGGGCCAGCGGCGCGCCGTGGCTGCGCTGATCAGGGCTGCGCAGGTCCTGCGCCAGGGCGGCGGTGCCGCCCACGGTCAGCGAGGTGGCCAGCAGGGCCAGGGCGAAGGCGCGGGGGTTGAACTTGCTCATGGAAATCTCCTTGGGTTGCGGTGGGCGACACACCGTGTGTCGATGCCTGGCATTGTGGAAATCCGCGACGCGTTTGTCTGTGGCTGCCGTGTGTGCGTTTCTTGACGGTTTGTGACAAGCTGGCGCCTTGCTCCGCCACGGCCCGCCCGACGGCCGATGGCTTGCCAAACTCTCACCGAAGCCGACACATGACCCCCCTGCGCATGATCTCCTCCATGGCCACCCGTCAGGTGCTGGCTGAACTGGTCGCCGCCCATGAACGTGCCGGCGGCATTCCCACCACTCTGGAGGCCGTGGGCGGGGTGGACGCGGCCCGGCGCGTGCAGGAGGGCGAGGCCTTCGACGTCATCGTGCTGGCCGCCAACGCCCTGTCGGCCCTGGACAGTGCAGGCAAGACCGTGGCCGGCAGCGCGGCGGCCCTGGTGCGCTCAGGCGTCTCGGTGGCCGTTCCCACGGGCGCGGCGCAGCCCGACATCAGCACGGAAGAAGCCTTGAAGGCCGCCGTGCTGGTTGCGCCGACGCTGGGCTACTCCACCGGGCCCAGCGGCACCCATCTGCTCAAGACCTTCGAGCGCTGGGGCCTGCTGGAGACGCTGCGCCCGCGCATCGTGCAGGCGCCGCCCGGCGTGCCGGTGGCCCGTCTGGTGGCCCAAGGCGACGTGGCGCTGGGCTTCCAGCAATTGAGCGAACTGCTGCACGCGCCGGGCATCGCCATCGTGGGTCCGCTGCCCCCCGGGGTGCAGCTCATGACCACCTTCTCGGCGGCCCTGGCCGTCACCTGCACGCAGCCCGAGGCCGCCCGCGCACTGCTGGCTTTCATGGCTTCGCCTGCAGCGGCCGAGGCCAAGCGCCGCCACGGCATGGAGCCGGCCTGAACATCAGCCCGGCGAGGCCGCAAGGCTTCACTCCACGAGACCACGGCCCGGCACCCAGGTGCCACTGTTCAAGCGGTGACGATCCAGCCTTCCACGGGATCGACGTCAGCGGGCATCCCATAGCCCGGCTGTGCCGCCGCCCAGGCCGCCTGCACCAGACACAGCACGGCGTCCAGCCGGTCGCCCGAGGCATCGTCGACCAGGCTGTCGCGCTGGGCGTGGGTGAGCTTCAGGCGCACACCCAGACGGCTGCGCCCCTGCTCCAGGGCGTCCACGATGTCCTTGCGGGCAATCAGCCGGTCGGGGCTGGCCTGGTTCTTGTAGGAGCGGTGTCCGATCAGTTCGAAGGCCAGCCATCCAGGGTAGCCCTCCAGGCCCACGCGAGTCTCGTCGCCTGCATGCAGGCCGGGCAGGTGCAGGCCGGCCGCCAGCAGGCGCGACAGGCCCTCGAAGTACATGAAGCCCACCGGCACGTAGCGCGTCTGCAGCGGGCTGGTGGAACTGATGCCGGGCAGGGCGCCGTCCGTGCGGCGGTGCAACAGCCGCTGCCCGGCGGGCCGGGTGTTGCCCCAGGCATCCACCAGGGCGCGGAAGTCCATGCGCGTGGCGCAGCGGCGGCGGAGTTCGGCGCTCACCTCCGCGGCCGCGACCCCCAGTTGCAGGCTCTCCACGAAGGCCCGTGGCATGCCGAAAGGGAAGTCGAAGGCCCCCAGCCACGGGCCCGGTTCGGCCAGCGCTGCTTCAAACGCGGGGAAGTCCGTGCACACGTCCAGCCGCTCGAAACGCAGCACATCCCCCTGCCGGCGGCCCCGCGCCACGGTGATGGGCTTGCGCCGCGACGGCGCACTCGTGAAGTCCACGCCCAGCAGAAGGGTCATGCCAGGGCCAGGGTCATGACGCCCACCGCGATGCACCCTGCACCGGCCAGGCGGAGCCAGCGGTCGCCCTCGCTCAGCAGTTGCCCGCCCAGCAGCGCGGCAAAGAGCATCGACAACTCACGGGCTGGCGCCACGTGCGACAGCGGCGCCATCGTCACCGCGTACAGCACCAGCACGTAGCCCAGCGGACCCAGCGCCGCCACCACGGCCGCCAGATGCCACTGCGAGCGCCAGGCCTGGACCAAGCCCGCCCGGTCGCGCAGGGCGGCCGGCGCCAGGAAGGACAAGCGCAGGACGTTGCCCATCCAGTCCAGCAGGATGGGGCTGAGCATCAGCACCTTGACCGCGTAACCGTCAACCACGGTGTAGGCGGCGATGAAGGCGCCGGTCAGCGCGCCCCAGCGGATGCCCGCCAGCACGCGCTCGCGCTGAGCGGACGCGTGGGACCGAGCCCACAAGGCCGGACCGCCTGCGATCACGAAAACCCCGGCGCATACCAGCAGCGCACCCAGCGCACCTTGCACCGTGAGGGGCTCGCGAAGCCAGATCCAGGCCCCCAGCACGGCCAGCAGCGGCCCGGTGCCGCGCGCCACGGGGTAGACGACGGTGAGGTCGCTGCGCCGGTAACCGGTGAGCAGCACCGTGAAGTACAGCAGGTGCAGCACTGCGCTGGCCAGCACCACGGCCCAGGCCCAGGCCGACCAGCGCGCGAATTCCTCCAGTCCGACCCACCCCGCCACCGGCGCCCAGCCCACGACGGCGAACAACGCGGCGATGAAGGCAAAACGGTGGTCGCCCCCCGCTTTCTTGGCGGCCAGGTTCCACACGGCATGCAACAAGGCGGCCAGCAGCACCAGGCCCAGAGCGGTCAGAGACATGGGCCGCATTGTCGGTGCGCTCCGCTACAGTGCCCGCATGCAAGCCCCTGCCCTGAACACCCAGCCCGTGCTGGTCGAAGCCACCCGTGGCGGCATCGTCGAATCCTTCCACCGCGGCGCACTGGCCATCGTCGATGCCGATGGCACCGTGCACATGGCGCTGGGCGACATTGAGCGGCCCATCTTTGCGCGCTCGGCCGTGAAGGTGCTGCAGGCCCTGCCTCTGGTGGAAAGCGGCGCGGCAGACCGCCTGGGACTGACGGATGAGGAACTGGCCCTCGCCTGCGCCTCGCATGGCGGCGAGGAGCGCCACGTGCGCACGGCCGCCGCCATGCTGGCCAAGGCCGGCGTGGATGTGAACGCGCTGGAATGCGGCGCGCACTGGCCCTACCACGACGCGGCCGTCAAGGCGATGGCTGCCGCCAGCGCCCAGCCCACCGCCCTGAACAACAACTGCTCGGGCAAGCACGCCGGCTTTGTCTGCCTGGGCTGCATGATGGCCGATGGGCGCGACGTGGCGGGCTTTCTGCGCGGCTATGTGAAGCCCGAACACCCCGTGATGCGCGAGGTCACGGCCGCGCTGCAGGACAGCACGGGCTTTGACCTGTCACGCACCGCACGAGGCACCGACGGCTGCTCCATCCCCACCTACGCCATCCCGCTGCGCCACCTGGCCCAAGCTTTCGCCCGCGTGGCCACCGGCGTGGGGCTGCGGGAGGGCCACGCCCGCGCCGCGC
>JBMLPD010000275.1:0-5031 GCA_049242285.1 Rubrivivax sp. | reverse complement strand
CTTGCCAACGCAGGGGCAGCACAAACCGTGACCGTGGGCACCTCCGTGACGCTGGACGCCAGCGCCAGCAGCGACCCCGACGGCGACGCGCTCAGCTACTCATGGAGCCTGGCCAGCCCGGCGGGCAGCACAGCCGGGTTGACCCAGGGCACCACCGCACAGCCGGTCTTCACCCCGGACCTGCCCGGTACCTATGTCGCCACGGTCACGGTTGCCGATGGTCGGGGCGCCAGCGCGGCAGCGTCAGCAGCCATCACCGTGACGGCGCCGCCTGTCCCACCTGCGATTGTCCTGGGCCAGACCGAGCCGTTATCGGGCAGTGTCAGGCTCTCCCTCACGGGCACTGTCACCGGTGCCGTGACCTGGTACGCCGACTTGCGGCTCCTGGGCAACGGAAACGCCGCCGATGCCCACTCCATCACCTGGAACACGGCGGGCGTTGCCAACGGTGAACACCAACTGCTGGCCCGGATACAGCCCGCCGAGGGCAGTGCCACGGACCTGCGCCGCACCGTGACGGTGTCCAACTCGACTGTCACGATCAACACCACCGTGTCCGGCACCACCGGCCTGATCAACGTGGATGTGCGCGCCACATCCCCCGCTGGCATCACCTCGGTCTCGGCCAGGTTCGACGGCGTGGATGCCGGCACCTTGACGCAGCCCAACGCCTGCAGCCGCTACTGCGGCGGTACCAACGATGTCTTCCGCTTCACCGTGGACGCGGCCCTCGCAGGCAGCGGCAGCCACAGCATGGTCATCACCGCCAGGGACGCCGCGGGCGGAACCCGTTCCGACACCGTGGACGTGCCGATCAGCAATGCCCCGGGCCTGAGCCTGAGCGCACCGGCCGATGGCGCCATCGTCTTCGGCACCCTGCGCGTCGAAGGCAGCTTCACCAGCGACAAGCCCGGTGCCGTGACCGTCACCGCCCGCTTGGGAGACCTGCAGTTCCTGTCCACCAGCAGCGGCAGCTTCAGCGGCAGCTACGACCTCACGGGCGTCACGCCGGGCGCCTATCCGCTCACCGTGCGTGCCACCGACAGCACCGGGCAGGTCAGCCAGATCCAGCGCAACATCGTCGTCACCTCCAGCGCAGCGCGGGCCTACACCCCCGTGTTTGCGCTGCCCGCTGGCGGGAAGCTGCTGGCCGCCGAGGGTTTGCACGTCCTCTACACGCCGGGTGATGGGTCGGTGTTGATGCGCCACCTGACCCAGGGTACCGAGGTGATCCTGACCAACGCATCCAGCATCCAGTACGCAGCAGGGTGGCAGGTGGACGCCGGCCGGGCAGTGGCCTACGGAAAGGGGACGGACTGCGTGCTGTATTGCGTGTACCTGTGGTCGGCCTCCGGTGCCGTCACCAACCTCAGCAACGCCAACCCCTACTCCAGGGCCAGCAACATCGGCGGCGGCTGGGCCTACGACCTGCACCCCGTGCTGCGCGGCGACCACGTGCTGTGGGTCAATGACAAGGCGGCGGACACCGGGGTCGTCACCAGCGCCACCGGGCGCTACACGCTGCACCAGATCTCCACGGCCACCTACACCCGCATAGGGGTGCCAACGGGTGTGAATTACGTGGGCAACAACGCCTACGACTTCAGCGTGGGCAGCGGGGTGGTGGACTTCTGGTTCTGGGGTCAGACGGGCGGCGAGGGCACGGCTTCGCAGTTCGACATGTTCCGCTGGCGGTCTGAAAGCGGCTTGACCACCCGCATCACCACGGGGGGCAGTCGTCATATCTACCCCCAGGTAGACGGCACCCGCGCGGCTTGGCAGCAGTCGCCCGTCGGGGGGTCTTCAGACGGCAGCTTCTCGCTCACCGTCACCGCGCTCGCCAGCGTGGCGCCCGTCTCCATGTCCGCCAAGGCCACCAGCTTCCAGCTGCGCGATGGGGTACTGGCCTGGATGGAGGCGCCCACCGCGACGAGCCGCGCGCTCAAGGCCTCTGCGGGCAGCATCCCCAGCACGCTGTCCAGCCTGAGCACGGCCACGCTTCTGGCCACCGGCGGCGGCCAGGTGGCTTACGGCGAAGGCGGCAAGACCTATTCCTGGGCCGCCAGCACCGGCCAGTCCACGCTGCGGCTGGACACAGCGCCCGGGCAACTGTTCATGGCCGGGGGAGCGATGGTCCTGACCGTCGGGCCGTCGGTGTATCGGGTGGTGTTGGAGTGAGAATCCTTCACGTACAAAGCCGCCTCACGTCTGAGCCTTCTGGGTTGGAAGTCTGAATCTGCAGGCTCATCCAGTGAGCCAATGAGTCAGTGGTCTGATGGCTCCGGATGAAGCATGAAGCCGAAGTGCAGCAGCAGGACCCCGTACCAGTGCGGCATGTTGAAACCTGATTTTCCGAGCCACTCCGGCACCACAGCACAGCGCGGCGACGTCCGGCCTCAAGCCACCCTGACCGCCGGCCCCTCATGGCGCACACCAAGCTGCCGCTGACGACCTGGTTCCCGGCCATCCACCTCATCTGCCAGGCCAAGACCGGCAGCGCGGCACGGGCCCTCAAGCGGGACCTTGGCGTGAGCCCCCCCACTGTCTGGCTGCTGCACCACAGGATCAACAACGCCGCGACCCGCCAGGAAGGCGCTCGGATGCTCGGCGGGACCGTACAACTCGATGACGCCTACCGCGATGGAGAGTGCGCGGCAGGCAAGCCCGGGCCATGTTCGAACATCAAGACTGCTTTCGTGGCGGCCGTCTCGTCGGCTTGGCATCGCGACAAAGCTCTTTGAAGTGCCGGGCGCGTTCGAGGTCCCGCTGCATGCCAAACGGCTTGCGGCCACAGGGCTGCACGACGCCTTCATCGCCTGCGGGCTCGTTGTGAATGGCGGCATCTACCGACATGAGCTCGTGGCTGCGACCGTCATCGGTGGATTCATGCGCGTCCAGCTCGAAACCAGCACGCCCATTCTTTCGGTCGTCCTGACTCCGAGAGACTTCCATGCGCATGAAGTGCACCGCCACTTCTTTCGCGAGCACTTCATCAGGAAAGGGGCGGAGGCAGCACAGGCCTGTACCGAAATGCTGATCATCCCTGAAAACGGCAGTTGGATGCCTGTGCCAGCGCTGCTGTTGGGGCGCCGGGCAAGGCGCGACGACGCGGCAGGCTCGTGCCTGCAAGGAGGAGCAACACTGCATGGCGCACCAAAGGCGGTGCTGGCAAGTGCATGGCGCTGTCACCCCAAAGGTGAGGCTGCGAAAACAACGCAAGAACCGAGTCCACGCGGTGTGCGGCAAGATGACAAGCGGTCAACTGCCGTTTTCAGGATCATCCTGGCGCGCTTGCCGGTGGCCCGAACTGGACAGAGCCTGTGCAGGCGACGGTCGGCGTGAACCGCGATCGCCAACGCACCCAGGCGCCACCACCATGGCGCCCTGCCCGCCGCGCTCAAGCAGGCTGCCGTCGGGTTGATCGCCAGGCACGGCGTGGAAGGCTTTTCCCTGCGCGAAGCGGCCATGAGCGGGGGGGTGTGGCCGAATGCGGCCTGCCGCCACTTCGAGGAAAAGGCGGCGCTGCTGCGGTCGATCGCGGCGGTCGCCTTCCTGGACATGAGGCACCGGTTCGATCAGTCCATGCGGTCGGTGTCCGACCGCGGGCTCGGCGCCGCGCGTGCCCGCTTCCCGGCGCAGGGCCGGGCCTGTGTGGAGTTCGCCACCGAGCAGCCCAAGCGCTTCGCCGTGATGTTCGGCCCGCATGGGGCCGGGGCCTGCACCTCGGGCGGGTACGGGCAGGCATTGCCCACTGGCCCTGGGGGTGCGCTGTCCAGGTTGCTGGACGATTTCATCGAGGCCGGGGCCATCCCGTGCAGGCGGCGCGAAGGCGCAATGTTGTTCGCCTGGTCAGCCCTCCATGGGCTGGCGACCTTGCTGGTCAGCGGCATCCTGGTGCATGCGCTCCAGCAGGTGCTTGGCATGACGCGGGGTGTGAGCCAGGACAGCCTTCGGGCACAGGCCCATCGCCCATGAGGCGCCGCGCACTGCTGACCTTCAGCACGGCTGCCGCCGGCGGGCTGGCTCTGGCCGGCTGCAAGGCGGCGCGCGATGGCGCCGCCCGCGGCACAGGTGCCCCCGAGGCCGCGGCCTACCGTGAGGCCGACCTGCGCAAGCGCGCGCTGACGCGGCCCGACGCGCGCGTGGCAGACCTGCTGCTGCACCCGGACACGGGATACTGGACCGGCTGGACGTGCGACTACCGCATGCGGCTGATCGCCATGGGCGAGGCAGCAGTGCACGCCCAGGCCGGGGCCCTGCGCCTGCTGCACGCCGGCCCGCGACGACTGGCGGATGCGCCATCCGAAACAGGCCGCGCCCAAGGAGCGCCGACCGCCTCATGAGGCCATCAGCGGGTATCGAGGACGCCATGGGCACAGAATGCGGGCATGCGCGGGATGGCGAAGCCGGCGCGCGCACTTCGACAGGCCCGGTGCGAACGGCTTCCTGGGTCAGGTAGCAACGTTTTCCTGGGAGCATTTGGTGTCCACGCTCTTCACCACAGACGGCTTGACCGTGCGAAACCTGCGCCGCGACGAAGTGCCGGCGCTGCAGGCGCTGTTCGAGGCGAATCCGGGTTACTTCCTGACGGTCTCCGGCCGGCCCCCGCTGCCTGACGAAGCGCAGGTGGAGTACGACGAGTTGCCACCCCCGCACTTGACCTTCTCCGAGCGGTGGTTCGCGGGTGTCTTTGGCGCGCAAGGCACCTTGCACGGGGTGTTGATCGTGGTGTCGGACCTGGTCGCCGAGGGCGTCTGGCACATCGCGCTCCTTCTGCTGGACGGCGCCACCCGTGGCACCGGTGTGGCGCGACGCCTGCACGCCGCCTTGGAGGAATGGGCCATGGCGCAAGGGGCCCGGTGGATGCGTCTGTCGGTGATGTGCGGCAACGCCGTCGCCGAGCGTTTCTGGTCCAAGTGCGGCTATGAGGAGGTGCGCACGCGTCCCTACCTGAACGCCAGTGGCCAGCCGGTCACCGCGCGCGTGATGATCAAGTCACTGACCGGGGCTGCGATGGCTGACTACCTGGCC
>JBMLPD010000274.1:0-4806 GCA_049242285.1 Rubrivivax sp. | reverse complement strand
CGAGTGCGTGCGGGCCGAGGTGCTGGCGGCGCAGAGGATGCAGCAGCAGCGGTAGCCTGCGATGGGCTGCACAAGTTGGCGCGGCCCTTCACCTGCGGGGCCTGCAGGGACTCCACCCGTCCCCCCATGAAAAAGGGCAGCCCGTGGGCCGCCCTTCGATCGCAAGAAAACCCGCAGGTCTGGTTACTTCGGCATCACCACGGTATCGATGACGTGGATCACGCCGTTGCTGGCGGCGATGTCGGTCTTGGTGACCTTGGCGTTGTCCACCGTCACACCACCCGTGGTGCCGATGGTCAGTTCGCTGCCCTGCACGGTCTTGACCTTGCCGGCCTTCACGTCCTTGGCCATCACCTTGCCCGGCACCACGTGGTAGGTCAGCACCGCAGTGAGCTTGGCCTTGTCCTTGAGCAGGGCGTCCAGATCCGCCTTGGGGATCTTGGCGAACGCATCGTCGGTGGGTGCGAACACCGTGAACGGGCCCTTGCCCTTCAAGGTGTCCACCAGACCGGCGGCCTGCAAGGCGGTGGCCAGCGTCTTGAATGAACCCGCCGCTACGGCGGTGTCGACGATGTCCTTGCCGTGATTGGCAGCGTGTGCCGCAAACGAGAAGACGGTGGCGGCAGACAGCGCGACAAGTTTCTTGAACATGTGATCTCCTGAGGTTGAAAGTGCAGCGGGCCGTGGTGATATGAACGGCTCGGTTGCATTGTGAACTCAAAAGTTCAAATGAGACACGAATCAGTGCAAATCGGCCCTGCTGATACTGTGGACGTTTGTGGTGCCACTGCCCTTTGGCATGGGGTGAAGGCTGCTCGCCCTCGGTGCTGGCGTGTCTTGGTGGGTGGGTGCCGACCGCGAATGCGGTGCGCCCTGTCCGTCGCGCTGGTGTCGCTCGATCGCGTAGCGGCCGAATTCCGGCAGTCGTGTCACTCCCCCATTCCATTCGAGCGAGAACTCCTCCTGGCCCGAGGCTCAGTCCTGCCACGACATCCCTGCAGACCCGGTGCGGCGTGGCGCCTGTGCGCCGCAAGCGACTCTCGCAGCGGGTTGGCGTTGGCGTGGTTCCGCAGCGCCGTGATCGGGTCGGCGCTCCCCTGGCTCCCCGCCCGGGGCTCCGCCCACTGCGCCGCTGCTGACCCGAAGACGCGGTCTGACGCCATGGCGGCTGCGCTGGATGCGCTCATGCGGGTGTCGCGGTTCTTGGGGTTCCGGGGAGTCCGGGGGCATGGGCTTTGGTCGCGGAAGGTGGAAACGGGCTTGCAGATCTGGCCGGAGCGCCCGCGAAGGCCCACGAAGGCCCACGAAGGCCCACGAAGCGGGCCGGTGTGTCCTCGCCGGCTCCTGGCTGCATCACGGGCGGAGCCCGCTCTGCAGATCCCACACTTCTGCAGTGTTTCTCCATCTGCACAAGACTGTGGGATGTCTGTCATGTTCACCGTCTTGCCAATGCACCCCCTTCCCAATCGCGATCTTCCCGCGCGCTTGCTCTTTTGCAGGGAGCGCGCATGAAACGGGCGCTCTGGCTGGGCGTCGGCCTGCTGGCTCTGCTGTGGACCGGGTGCGCCGCCCTGGTCGCCGGCCTGACGGATTGGGCCGCGCAGGTCCTGGCCTCGGGCGGCGTGGCCGACTGGACCCGGGCCGCCGCGAACGTGCCCGTGCCGCCCTGGATCGCCCTGTGGGTGGACCCGCAGGCGGTGCTCTTCGTGCAGGAGGCGGTGCGATGGGTGCTGGATGTGCTGGGTTCCTGGGGTGCGGCACTGCCCACGGCCGGGCAGCTCGTGGGCTGGCTGGTACCGCTGGTGTGGCTGCTGTGGGGGCTGGGCCTGCTGCTCTTGCTGGGCCTGGCCGCCGGCGCGCACTGGTGGCTGGGGCGCGGTGCGTCCCGGCGTGTGACGTGATCCAGCCCGATCCCTTCCGCCGGGCCGCCCAGTCCGGCGACCGACTCAGCCTGTCGGACCTGTTGGGCCTGCACGGCGACGCATCACCCGCCGTGCTGCTGCTGGTGCTGTCGGTGCTGTGCGTGCTGCCGGTGTACGGCGTGGGCACGGCCCTGAGCCTGGCCATCCTGCTGATGGCCTGGCACTGGAGCCGCATGGCGCATCAGGGCCAAGGTGCCCGCGGCGGGCCGGTGCTGCCCCAGCGTCTGGGCCGCCTGCGGCTGGACGAAACCTGGTCGCGCCGCTGCCTGCACGGCCTGGCCTGGCTTTACGCCACCTCGGGTCGCTGCCTGCGCGCCCGCTGGACGGTGCTGTGCCACCCGCGCTCGGCCCCCTGGTGGGGCTTGTGGATCGCCCTCATGGGCTTTGTGATCTTCCTGCCCCTGCCTTTCGGCAACGTTCTGCCCAGCATCAGCCTGGTGCTGCTGAGCCTGGGCTGGATGTTCCGCGACGGCCTGGCGATGCTGGCCTCAGCCGTGGTGGGTTCGGGCGCGGTGGCCTTCGCCGTTGCCTTCGGCCATGTGCTGTGGGAGGTGCTGGCGGCGGTCAAGGGGTGGTGGGGGTAGCGCCAGCGAACCACCCCTCCAGGCCTCAGCCTGGCACCGGCAGCGCCGTGTCGTACTTCACCTCGCGCAGCACCACGCTGCTCTTGATGCTGGCAACGCCCGGTTGGCGAAAGAGCCGCTCCTGCAGGAAGCGGTCGTAGCCTTTCATGTCCGGCGCCACCACTTTGATGAGGTAGTCGCTCTCGCCGGTGGTGCTGGCGCATTCCAGGATCTCGGGGCTTGCGCGCACCATGCGTTCGAAGTCCTCCACCACGCCTTCGGTGTGCCGCACCAGCGTCACATGGGCCAGCACGCACACCGCAAGGCCCAGCTTTTCACGGTCCATCAGCGTCACGCGGGCGCGCATGACGCCGGCGTCCTGCAGCGCCTTCAGGCGTCGCCAGACAGGCGTGGGCGACAGGCCCACGGCCTCGGCCAGCTGCTGCACGGAGAGGGTGGCATCGCGTTGCAGGCACTCGATGATCCGGCGGGAGGTCTTGTCCAGCATGTTTCAGTCCGGAAGGCTGCATTCATGAACACGAATGTGCTCAATCTCAGGGTGTTCACGAGCATGAATCGCAAGAACTGTACTCGACAGGACCGACTAGCATCGGTGCATGCCAACCCCCGCCCTGCGCCCCTACGAACTCACCGACAACCTGCGCGCCAGCACCGGCACGGTGTGGCTCACCGGCACCCAGGCCCTGGTGCGGCTGGTGCTGATGCAGCGCCAGCGCGACGCGGCCGCAGGCTGGCGCACGGCCGGCTTCGTCAGCGGCTACCGCGGCAGCCCGCTGGGCATGGTCGACCAGCAGATGTGGAAGGCCCGGCCGCTGTTGCAGGCCGCGGGTGTGGAGTTCCTGCCCGCCATCAACGAGGACCTGGCGGCCACCGCCTGCCTGGGCACGCAACGCGTGGCGCTGGACGCGGCGCGGCGCGTGGACGGCGTCTTTGCCCTGTGGTACGGCAAGGGCCCGGGGGTGGACCGCTCGGGTGATGCGCTCAAGCACGGCCACGTCTACGGCTCCAGCCCCAAGGGCGGCGTGCTGGTGGTGTGCGGCGACGACCACGGCTGCGTGTCCTCCTCCATGCCGCACCAGAGCGACGCGGCCCTGGCCCACTTCGGCATGCCGGTGCTGCACCCGGCCAACGTGGCGGAGTACCTGGAGTTCGGGCTCTACGGCTGGGCCTTGTCGCGCTACTCGGGCGCCTGGGTCGGCTTCAAGGCGATCAGCGAGGTGGTGGAGTCGGGCATGACGGTGGACCTGGACGCCGTGCCCATCGACTTCGCCCTGCCCGTGCCGCCCGAGGTCTTCACACCCACACAGGACCTGCACGTGCGCAGCGTGGACCTGCCCTCGCTGGCGCTGGAGGCGCGCGCGGCCGAGAAGCTGGACGCGGTGCGCGCCTTTGCCCGGGTGAACGCGGTGGACAAGCACGTGGTCAGCAGCCCGCGCGCCACGCTGGGCATCGTCACGGTGGGCAAGGCCCACTTCGACTTCATGGAGGTGCTGCGCCGCCTGGACCTGGACCCCAACGCGCTGGCCGCAGCCGGCGTGCGCGTCTACAAGGTGGGCCTGGTGTGGCCGCTGGAGCCCACGCGCATCGCCGAGTTCGCGCACGGGCTGCAGGAGATCCTCGTGATCGAGGAGAAGGCGCCGGTGGTGGAACGCCAGATGAAGGAGCTGCTCTACGCCCTGCCCGACGGCCAGCGCCCGCGCATCGCGGGCAAGACCACGCCCGAAGGCGCACCGCTGCTGTCAGCCCTGGGGGAGCTGCGGCCCTCGCGCATCATGCCGGTGGTGGCCCAGTGGCTGGCGCGGCTGAACCCGGCGCTGGACCGGCGCGACCGGGTGGTGGACTTCACCATGCCGGCGCTGCTGTCCAACGAGGCCGACGCCGTGCGGCGCCAGCCCTACTTCTGCTCGGGCTGCCCGCACAACACCAGCACCCGCGTGCCGGAGGGCTCCAAGGCGCTGGCGGGCATCGGCTGCCACTTCATGGCCAGCTGGATGGAGCGCGACACCGAAGGGCTGATCCAGATGGGCGCCGAAGGCGTGGACTGGGTGGCCGCCTCGCGCTTCACCGACGCGCCGCACGTCTTCCAGAACCTGGGCGACGGCACCTACTTCCACAGCGGGCTGCTGGCCATCCGCCAGGCCATCGCCGCGGGCGCGCGCATGACCTACAAGGTGCTCTACAACGACGCCGTGGCCATGACGGGCGGTCAGCCCGTGGACGGCCGGCTGTCTGTAGCCGAGATCGCGCGCCAGGTGCAGGCCGAGGGCGCGAAGCGCGTGGCCATCGTGTCCGACGACATC
>JBMLPD010000273.1:0-30400 GCA_049242285.1 Rubrivivax sp. | reverse complement strand
CCTTGCCTGGCGCCCCAACAGCAGCGCTGGCAAATGCATCCAACTGCCGTTTTCAGGTTGAAAGCCGTGTTTGTGCTGACCCCCTTGATTTCTTCGATGAGTTCCTGTGACTTCTTGATCATGTTGGCGCGGTCGGTGCCGGAGCAGCCGGCAGGGGCCGGTTGCACGGCCAGTGTCATGGCGGCGGCGTCATCCTGGGATTCGTCCGACAACCCCCCTGAAGTTGTCCCCGCTGCGGACGGGGGCGCGGCGCTGAGGTACCTTCCGCATATGTCGTCCTTGAACCGTCCCGTCTTCCAACCCCGCACCGGTGCTGCGCGACCGCCCCGCTTGTGGCGGTTGGCCGCCCTCCAGACCTGGCGCGACTTCCAGGCCGGCGAGCTGCGGCTGCTGGCCCTGGCCGTGCTGCTGGCCGTGGCGGCCCTCACGGCCGTGGCCTTCTTCGCCGATCGCCTCAACGCCGGTCTGGCGCGCGATGCCCGCCAGTTGCTGGGGGGTGACGCCGTGGTGGCCAGCGACCAGCCGGCCCCTGCCGGGCTGGCTCAGCGTGCGCAGGCCCTGGGCTTGCAGACTGCCTCCAGCGCCGGCTTTCCCAGCATGGGGCGCGCGCCCGACAGCCGCGGCGGCGCATCGCGATTGGTGGCCGTCAAGGCCGTGAGCCCGAACCATCCCTTGCGCGGGCAGTTGCAGGTCAAGTCCGGACCCGAAGGCCCGGTGCAGACGGCTGCGGGCGGGCCACCGCGTGGCGTGGTGTGGGTGGACGAGTCCGTGCTCGAGTCCCTGGGCCTGTCCATGGGTGACGACCTGCTGCTGGGCGATGCCGCCCTCAGGATCGAGCGCCTGATCGTGGTGGAGCCTGACCGCGGTGCCGGTTTTCTGAGCTTTGCCCCGCGCGTGATGCTGCACATGGCCGATCTGCCCGCCACCGGTCTGGTGCAGCCGGCCAGCCGCATCACCTGGCGCCTGGCCGTGGCGGGGCCCGATACGGCGGTCAAGACGTTCTCCCAGCAGGTGCAGGAAGACATCCGCGCCGAATCGTTGCGGGGTCTGCGCCTGGAATCCTTCGAGAGTGGGCGCCCCGAGATGCGCCAGACCCTGGACCGCGCCGACAAGTTCCTGCGCCTGGTGGCCTTGCTGGCCGCCTTGCTGGCGGCGGTGGCCGTGGCCATTGGCGCGCGCGACTTCGCCCAGCGCCACCTGGACGACTGCGCGATGCTGCGGGTGCTGGGCCTGCCGCAGCGGCAGATTGCGGGCGCCTACGCGCTGGAGTTCGCCCTGGTGGGCTTGCTGGCCAGCGTGGCGGGCATCTTCCTGGGCTGGGCCGTGCACCACGGATTCGTGTGGTTGCTGGCCGGCCTGGTCAATGCCGCCTTGCCGCCGGCCGGCGCCGCACCGGCACTCTTCGGCCTGGCCGTGGGGATGACGCTGTTGCTGGCCTTCGGTTTGCCTCCGGTGCTGCAACTGTCCCGCGTGCCCCCCCTGCGCGTCATCCGGCGCGACCTGGGCCTGCCGCGTGCCGCGTCGCTGTCGGTGCTGTTGGTGGGCGTGCTGGGCTTTTCCGTGCTGCTCGTGGCCGTGGCAGCCGATCCCGTGCTGGGCGGCATTGCGGTGGGCGGTTTTGCCCTGGCCTCGGGCCTGTTTGCCGGCCTGGCCTGGGGGGCCGTGAGCCTGCTCAGGCGCCTGGTGCCCGAGGCCGGCGCACCGCGCTGGCTGCTGCTGGCCACGCGCCAGGTGACGGCGCGCCCGGCTTACGCCGTGCTGCAGGTCTCGGCCCTGGCGGTGGGCCTGTTGGCCCTGGTGCTGCTGGTACTGCTGCGAACCGACCTGATCGGCAGCTGGCGCCGCGCCACGCCGCCCGACGCGCCCGACCGTTTCGTCATCAACATCCAGCCCGACCAGACCACGGCCTTTCGGCAGGCTCTGGCGCAGGCCGGGGTGCAGCGTTACGACTGGTACCCCATGATCCGCGGCCGCCTGGTGGCCGTGAACGGCCAGCCTGTGCAGGCGCAGACTTTCGAAGGGGATCGTGCGCAGCGAATGGTCGAGCGCGAGTTCAATCTCAGCCATGCCGCCGCACTGCCGGTAGGCAACCCGGTGGTGGCCGGGCGCTGGACCGCCGAGGAAGCCGACGGCCTGAGCGTGGAGGAGGGCCTGGCCCGAACCCTGGGGCTCAAGCTGGGCGACCGGCTCGGCTTTGACATTGCCGGGCAGTTGGTCGAGGGCCGCATCACCAGCCTGCGCAAGGTGGACTGGGGCTCCATGCGGGTGAACTTCTTCGTGCTGTTCCCGCGCGCGGCGATGCCCGCGGAGTTGCCGGTCACCTGGATCACTGCCTTTCGTGCCCCGCCACAGCGAGGCTTTGACAGCGCGCTCAGCCGGGCCTTTCCCAACGTCACCAATGTCGACCTGTCGGCCTCGATTGCGCAGGTGCAGCGCGTGCTCGATCAGGTCATCCGGGCGGTGGAGTTCCTGTTCGGGTTCACGCTGGCCACCGGGCTGGTGGTGCTGTTCGCTGCGGTGACGGCCACCCGGGAGGCCCGCGCGCGCGAGTACGCCTTGATGCGGGCGATGGGGGCCAGCCGCAGCCTGCTGGCCGCGGTGCAGCGCGCCGAGCTGCTGGGTGTGGGCGCGCTGGCTGGCTTTCTGGCATCGCTGGTGGCCGTGGCTGTAGGCTGGCTGCTGGCGCTGTATGCCTTCGAGTTCAGCTGGAACCCCACGCCCTGGGTCCCCCTGGCGGGGACGGCCGCTGGTGCGCTTCTGGCCTGGGGCGCCGGTTGGTGGGGTCTTCGTGGCGTGCTGCGCAAGCCGGTGGTCGAGTCCTTGCGCAGCAGTGCGGCGCTGTGAGGCCGGCCGTCGTGGGCGCCCAAGGGCTCGGCGATACTCGGTCCCGTGAATGCTGATTCCACGCCGGTTGCCGGCTCGACGTCTGCGCCTGCTCCCCAGGGCTTCACGCCCAGCCCAGTGGACCGTGTGCCCGCGGTGCGGCTGGAGCGCCTGCCCCTGCCGGCCGGGCGGCTGCGCATCCTGCACGTGGAGGACTCCGAAGACGATCACGCGCTGACAGTCCTCCAACTCAGCCGCGCAGGTCTGCGGACCGATTTCAGGCGCGTGGATGATCTTCAAGCCTTCGAGGCAGCCCTGGCCGAGCCCTGGGATGCCATCCTGTCGGACTACAACCTGCCGGGCTTTACCGGCCTGGACGTGCTGGCACGGTTCCGTGAAACCGGCCTGGTGCTGCCCTTCATCCTGGTGTCTGGCGAAATCGGCGAGGACATGGCCGTGGAGGCCATGCGCAGCGGCGCCAGCGACTACCTGCTCAAGCAGAACCTGGCGCGGCTGGCGCCGGCGCTGGAGCGTGCCATCGAGGCCAGCGAGAGCAGGCGCGCGCGACTCAAGGCCGATCAGGATCTGGCCGCCTCACGCCAGCGCCTGTCGGAACTGGCGCAGCACCTGCAAACCAGCATCGAAAGCGAGCGCAGCGCCATCTCCCGCGAGATTCACGACGACGTCGGCGGCTCGCTGACCGCGCTGAAGTTCGACCTGGCCTGGATGGCGCGCCGCGTGCAGGACGCCGAGGTCCAGCAACGCCTGGCTTCGGCCATGGAAACGGTGACCCACGCCATCGAAGCCAGCCAGCGCATCATGCGCAACCTGCGGCCGGCCATCCTGGAGCAGGGCCTGGTGGCCGCCCTTCAGTGGATGACCCGCGGGTTCGAGCGGCGGCACGGCATCGCCACCGTCTTTCTCAGCAGCCACGAATTGCTGCCCGCGCTGCCGCCTGGCGTGCCGCTGGTGGCCTACCGCACGGTGCAGGAGGCGCTGACCAATGTCGGCAAGCACGCGCAGGCCTCACGGGTCACGGTGGATCTGTCGCTGTCGCATGGCGTGCTGTCCCTGGAGATCGTGGACAACGGCCGCGGGCTGGACGAAGGTGCCCTGGCCAAGGCCCGCAGCTTCGGCATCCGCGGCCTGCACGAGCGGGCGGGCACCGTGGGCGGCTGGATCGATCTGTCCAGCAGCCCGGCGGGCACGATGCTCATGCTGTCGGTACCGCTGGACCAGGCCTTGCACGCGGCGCCCGAAGAGGGCAGCCCCTTGGCCACGGGTTCTGGCGGTGTCGAGTCCTGGGGCTGAGGCTGAGGCAAGGAGGACGCGATGATCGAGGTGATCCTCTGCGATGACCATGCGCTGATCCGGCGCGGCATACGGGACACCCTGTCCGACGCCACCGACATCCGCGTGGTGGGCGAGGCGTCGGAGTACGGTGAGCTTCGAACCCTGATGAGAAGAACGCGTTGCGATGTGCTGGTGCTGGACATCAACATGCCCGGGCGCAGCGGCCTGGATGTGTTGCAGGTGCTCAAGGACGAGGGCGCCGCGGTGCGGGTGCTCATTGTCAGCATGTACCCGCAGGACCAGTACGCCATCCGCGCGCTGCGCGCCGGGGCTGCGGGCTATGTGCACAAGGGCGGGGATCCGCAGGAACTGGTGCAGGCGGTGCGCACGGTGGCACAGGGCCGCAAGTACGTCACGCCGGAGATCGCTCAGATGCTGGTGGAGAGCCTGACCGCGCCACCGTCTGAATCGGCGCATGAGCGGTTGTCCGACCGTGAGTTGCAGACCCTGGTGATGATCGCCTCCGGCAAGCGCCTGTCCGACATCGCAGAGGAATTGCTGCTGTCGCCCAAGACCGTGTCGGTGTACCGTGCCCGGGTACTGGAGAAGCTGGGTCTGGCCAACAACGCCGAACTGACCGTGTACGCCATCAGGAACGGGCTGGTGGGGCAGGGGGATTGAGGGGTCTGAACCCGTCCAACCCCGCTGCGGCTTGAGGTGCGCTCAGCGCAAGGGCGCCAGCACCCGGTCCAGCGCCAGCAAGAACGGCTGCTCCAGCGCCGGCACGATGTAGTACAGCCCGGCCAGGCCCAGGCCCAGCGTGATGGGAAAGCCGATGGCAAAGATCTGGATCTGCGGAGCCACGCGGGAGATGAAGCCCAGCACCAGGTTGACGAACAGCAGCATGGTGACGATGGGCAGGGCGATCCACAGGCCGGTGGCAAAGATCTCCGCGCCCCAGCGGTGGGGCTGAGCCTTGACCAGGAAGGCGAACGGCTCCGGCCCGACCGGGAAGGCCTGGAAGCTGTTGACCACGGCCGAGATCACGATGAGGTGGCCATTGAGCGCGATGAACAGCCACGCCACCATGGTGGCGAAGAAGCTGGCCGCGGGCGTGCTTTGCGTGGCGCTGACGGGGTCGAAGAATCCGGCGAAGTTCAGGCCCATCTGCAGGCCGATCAGCTCGCCCGCGTACTCCACCGCGGCAAACACCAGGCGCACGGCAAAGCCGATGGTCACGCCGATGAGCACCTGCTGCACGACCAGCATCGCGGCCATCATGGAATCCAGCGGCACCACGGGCATCGCGGGCAAGGAGGGCTGGGCCGTGGCGGTGATGAAGGCTGCCAGCGCGATGCGAACGCGCATCGGCACGTTGCGACGGTTGAAGATGGGCAGCGCCGAAAAAACAGCCAGCACCCGGATGAAAGGCCAGATCAGCGGCGACAGCCAGGCTGTGAGCTGCGCCTCGGTGAAGGTGATCACGGGAGCTTGCCTGGGTCGCCCGGGCGGCGGGACGCGCCTGCGGCCTGTCAGGCCACCGAGCCTGGAATGGACAGCAGGATGCTGCGCAGGTATTCCACCAGTGAGGTCATCATCCACGGCCCGGCCAGGGCCAGCACCACCACGGCCGCGACGATCTTGGGCACGAAGCTCAGCGTGGCCTCGTTGATCTGGGTGGCGGCCTGGAAGATGCTGATCACCAGACCCACCACCAGGGCAGACAGCAGCAGAGGTGCGGCAACCAGCAGCAACTGGAACAGACCCTGCTGTCCCACGGCGAAGACTTGTTGTGCGGTCATGGTGAATCAGGTGGCAAAACTGGCCGCCAACGAGCCCAGGAGCAGGTTCCAGCCGTCGGCCAGCACGAACAGCATGAGCTTGAAGGGCAGGGCCACGAGCACGGGGCTGAGCATCATCATCCCCAGGCTCATCAGCACGCTGGCCACGATCAGGTCGATGACCAGGAACGGAATGAAGATCAAGAAGCCGATCTGGAAGGCGCTCTTCAACTCACTGGTGACGAACGCCGGTACCAGCACGCGCAACGGCAGGTCCTCGGGCTTGACCTCGGCGGGCAGTCGGGCCAGCTTGGAGTACATCTGCACGTCGCTCTGGCGCGTCTGCTTGAGCATGAACTCGCGCATGGGCAGGGCTCCGCGCTGCAGCGCAACGTCGAATCCGATTTCGTTGCGGCTGTAGGGCTCCCAGGCCTGGGTGTACACCTTGTCCAGCGTGGGCTGCATGACGAAGAAGGTCAGAAACAGGCTCAGGCCCACGATCACCTGATTGGGCGGCGCCGCGGGCGTGCCGATGGCCTGGCGCAGCAGGGACAGCACGATGACGATGCGGGTGAAGGCCGTCATCAGCAAGAGCACGGCCGGTATGAAGCCCAGGGCCGTGAAGAACAGCAGCGTCTGGATCGGCACCGAATAGGTGCTACCCCCCGGCCCCTGGCCGATCACCAGCGGCAGGTTGCCGCCTTGGCTCTGCGCCAGTACCGCGCTGCCCACCGTCCACAACCCACCCCACAGCAGTGCAGAACGCACCCACCGCTTCATGGTTGATCCTTCGGGCCGGGCCGCAGGCGGTGCAGGGCCTGGGCGAACGAAGTGCGCGCCTCGGCCAGCCCGGCGTCGATGTCCTGCGGTGGCAGGGTGTGCAGCAACTGGATGGCAGAAGGCGTCACCCCCAGCACCAGCCATGTCTTGTGCTCGCCGCTGCCGACCTCCACCGTCAGGATGCGCTGCGAGCCCGACAGCGGCAGCACGCCCACCACCCTCGACGAGGCACTGTGGGTGCCCTTGACCACCGGCAGACGATTGAGCAACCACAGGGTTGTCGGAATCAACGCGATGATCAGCGCGAACCACAGCAGCGAAACGACAGGGGTTTCCACGTCAGGGCCTCTCGTGCCGGGCCTCAGGTCCGGCTCAGCCGGCGCAGACGTTCGCTCGGGGTCACGATGTCGGTCATGCGCACGCCGAACTTGTCGTTGACCACCACCACCTCGCCCTGCGCGATCAGGAAGCCATTGACCAGCACGTCCATCGGTTCACCCGCCAGTGCCTCCAGCTCCACCACCGAGCCCTGGGCCAGCTGCAGGATGTGTTTGATGGGGATGCGGGTGCGGCCCAGCTCCACGGTGAGCTGCACCGGTATGTCCAGGATGAGGTTCATGTCGCCACTGCCACCCCCGGCACCGGCTGAGCCGGCTGCGCCAAAGTTCGTGAACTGCGCGGGCTTGACGGACACGCCGCCGCCCGGTGGCTCGCTCCGCTTGTCGTCCAGCGCAGCGGCCCATTCGGCGGCCATTCGGTCCTGATCGGAGATGTTGTCGTCAGCGGTCACTGGTCATGTCTCCCTTGAGGAAGGAGTCCGTGCTGGACAAGAGTCGTTCAACCTTGATCGCGTAATGCCCGTCTTTCACGCCGTACTGGCACTCCAGCACCGGCACGCCATCCACCTTGGCCTTGATGAGTGGATCGACCTCGAGTTCGATGAAGTCTCCCGGCCTGAAGCCCAGCAGTTGCTCCACCGTTGCCCAGGTGCTGCCCAGCTCGGCCACCAGGTCTACTTCAGCATCCTGGATCTGGTTGCTGAGCATGGCCACCCAGCGCTTGTCGGGCTCCACCGCATCACCCTGCACCGTGGAGTACAGGATGTCACGGATGGGCTCGAGCATCGCATACGGAAAGCAGAAGTGAATGGCGCCCGTGACGTCGCCGAGCTCCAGCGTGAAGGCCGTGGACACCACGATCTCACTGGGCGTGGCGATGTTGGCGAACTGGGGCTGCATCTCCGACCGCTGGTATTCGATCTCAATGGGATAGATGCCGGCCCAGGCCTTCTTGAACTCGGCGCCTATGGTCTCGACCAGGCGCATGATCACGCGTTGCTCGGTAGGCGAGAAGTCACGGCCCTCGATGCGCGCGGGGAACTTGCCGTTGCCACCATAGAGTGCGTCGATGGTGGCAAACACCAGGCTGGGATCGCAGATCAGCAGAGCAGAACCGCGCATGGGCTTGAAGCCGACGACGTTGAAGTTCGTGGGCACCACGATCTCACGCAGGAAGGCACCGTACTTCTGCACCTTGGTGCCGCCAATGGAGACCTCCGGGTTGCGGCGAATCAGGTTGAACAAACCGATGCGCACGTTGCGCGCGAAGCGCTCGTTGATGACTTCCATCGTGGGCATGCGCCCGCGGACGATCCGCTCCTGGCTGGCGAGGTTGTACTCACGGATGCCGCCTTTGACTTCGATGCCTTCTTCAAGCTTCTGGCTCTCGCCGGTAATGCCCTGAAGCAAGGCATCGACTTCGTCCTGGGAAAGAATCTGCTGGCTCATGACAGGGTCTTGGAGGGTCGCTCGGGAGCCGTCGACGTCCGGGTCACTGGATGATGAAGTTCGAGAAGTGCACGCCCACCACAGGGGAGATGTCTTCTGCCGCTGGCTTGGATTTCCCTTTCGCTGCCGCCACAGGGGATGAGGCCGATTGTGAGTCTGTTTCGGGGGGGGCCATGCCCAGTGCGCGCGCCACTTCCAGCTTGATTTCTTCCGAGAGCTTGATCTTGCCGTCCTTTTCCAGCAGCTCGGCCGCCATCTTGTGCGACAGCACCAGCAGGATGTTGTTGCGGATGATCGGCATGAAGTTCTTGACCAGCTGCGTAGCCCCTTCGTCGTTCAGCTCCAGTGCCAACTGCACCTGCGCGTAGCGGTCGGCGTCGCGGTCTGCCAGGTTCACCGTGAAGGTTTCCAGCGCGACAAAGGCAGTCTTGGCCTTGCGGTCGCGCTTTTGGGCTTTGGGCGCTGCGGTGCCATCGGCTTCAGCTTCGGCCAGGGCCTCGGCGTCAGCCTTCTTCTTCATGTAATACGCGGCTGCGCCACCGGCCAGGCCAAGCACCAGCAGCGCCACCACGGCGATGATGAGGAAGAGCTTCTTCTTGCTCTTCTTGGGCTCTGCAGCGGTTTCAGGCTTGTCGGTGGGCGGTGCTGTCGCCATGCATGTTCCTGCGGGAAGAGTCGGCCCAGGGCCATCGGGTCATGATTTTCCAACGAAAATGTCGATTATGGTCACTTCCCCCGCGATCAATCGGCTGAACAGGTGCCGGATGGGCCGGCAGTCCGCTCGGCCCACAGCGGTGGCGGTCAGGCGAAGGTGTCTACCAGGCCTCGCCCTGACGGCCGCCAGGGTCTGCCCTCTGCGTCCAGATGCAGTTCCGTGGTCAGGATCTCTGGGGTTCCTGAAACACCCCCGAGCGGTGTCCGTCCCGGTTGCGCCTCAGGCGGGCGGCGGCCGTCAGAGGCTTGTCCTGAAAGCCCCGTTGATGGGTCAGAGAACTGCGGGTTGGGCTCGCCCTGTGAGCCGCTGCCGCCTCTGGTGTCCTGTCCTGCGGTGTGGGCCGCCTCGGCAGGCGGCGACACGCCGGCACCAGTGAGCGTGAATCCGGCTTCGCGCAGGGTGCCGGCCAGGGTGGGCAGGGCCTGCTCAAGAAGTTGCCGGGTGGCTGCCACGTCGGCGGTCATGTCCACCCGCACCTGCAGTCCGTCCACGGAGAGTTGAAGCGCAACCGGGCCCATGTCCACCGGGTTCAGGTGCACCCGGGCCTGCTCGACCCCCTCCTGCACCAGGGTCGCGATGCGGGCGCTGAAGACGGGCGCGAACTCGGGGCGCCGGACATCCTGGAAGACCGAGGTGTCCACCGCCGCGGGGGTTGCCGATGCAGGTGCCGCCGATGCGCCGGGCGTCACCCCGGGCAGGGCCGTGGCCATAGGGTTGAGGTCTGCCATGCCCGGGCGCGGCAGGGATGCCTTGACAACCAGTGATGCACCCGCGGCTTCCCCGGCCGCCTTGGTCGGCTCGCGCGTCGCGCCCAAGGCGCCGGGGCCGAAGGCCTGTTCGACAGGTGAGGCAGAACTGTCGGCGGGTTTCACTGCTGCCTTGAACGGTGATGTCCTGTCCTCACCACGCGCCTTCAAGGCTGTCACCGCCGGCCTTTTCTCATCCAGGCGGGACAACTGCTCGGCCTCGCTCTGGGCCGACACGGGCCCGCAATGGCTGCCCGCAGCCTGCTCTTGCACTGGTGTGTGCCCCTTGATCATCGCTGCCAGCCACGCAGCCCACTGCTCAGAAGTCTGCGGCGCCGCCTGCGGCCTGTCGGCAGCCTCCGCTGATGCACCCGTCTTGGCATCGTTCGCCGGGGCGGAGCCCGGATCGGATGACTGCTCTGCACGGGCTTGGTCGCGCAGCACCTTCGCAAAGCTGGGGCCGTCGTTTGATGTGTCGGCTGCGTCGTTTGCTGTGGGGCCGGGACCCGCCTCGGCCGCGTGCCGTGAGGCCTTGTGAACGCCCGCGCCTGAGGATCCAGGGGCGTTCTTGCCGGGTGACGGAGCGGCCGTCAGCCAGGCGAGGGAAGGGGAGGAGTTCGTCATGGTGTGAACGGGGATTGCGGGGGGGGGGCAGGGGTGCCGGCGCGGGCCTGGAGGGGCGCTGAAGCGGGGCCGGGAACTCAGCCCGGTGCGGGCACCGCGTGCGACTGCCTGGACAGCCAGGCTGCGCGTTGTGCCGCTTCGTCGGTGTGCTTCTGCTCACGACGCTGTTCGGCGCGTTGATGTGTCTGCATGCGACGGCTGATGAGCTTGCCGATGGCGGCCACTCGCTTTTCGGCTTCCACCAGACGATGGTGCTGGCGCTGCAGGTTGAGCTCCGCCTGGCGCTGTTGCAGGCTCAATTGGGCCACGGCCTGGTCCAGCCGCTGCGTGAAGCTGCGGTAGCACTGCACGATCTCGATGCCTCCTGTCTGCTGGAACTGCTGCTGCCAGCGGGCGATGTAGTCGGCGCGATGCTGGGCGAACTGCGTCATCTGCCGTTGCAGCCTTTGCAGGTGGTCCTGGGCCTGTCGCAGGGTCAAGGCGATGGCATCCCGCTGTGCTTCCTCGCGTTCCAGCAGGAGTTGCAAGGAGGCGGTGTCTGGTATGTTCATGGCAACACGTCGGTTCAGGGCGTCAGGCAGCCAGGTCCATCAGGCGGCGCTGGCAGTCTTGCAGGGGGGCGCGCTCCAGCATGTCCTGCTGCAGCAGGGCGTTGATCTGCGGGTGGGCCTGCACGGCGATGTCCAGCTCGTTGTCATGGCCCGGTGCATAGGCGCCCAGCTGGATCAGGTCACGGGCCTTGTTGAACTTGGCCAGCAGTTGCCGCACCCGGCGGGCCGCATGGATCTGTTCCTTTGGCGCCACCGAGGTCATCACGCGGGAGATGCTGCGCTCCACGTCGATGGCCGGGTAGTGGCCGCTTTCGGCCAGCTCGCGCGACAGCACGATGTGGCCATCCAGGATGCCCCGAGCCGCGTCGGCGATGGGGTCCTGCGGATCGTCTCCCTCGCTCAGCACGGTGTAGAAGGCGGTGATGGATCCCTGTCCGTGCAGGCCGTTGCCCGATCGCTCCACCAGTTGCGGCAGCCGGGCAAAGCAGCTGGGCGGATAGCCGCGCGTTGCCGGCGGCTCGCCAATGGCCAGGGCGATCTCGCGCTGCGCCATGGCATAGCGCGTCAGGCTGTCCATGAGCAGCAGCACATGCTGGCCCTGGTCGCGGAAGTGCTCGGCAATGGCCGTGGCGTAGTTGGCGCCCTGCATGCGCACCAGAGGCGGCGCGTCGGCCGGCGCAGCCACCACCACCGAGCGCTGCCGCCCTTCCTCGCCCAGGATGTCTTCGATGAACTCCTTGACCTCGCGGCCACGCTCGCCAATCAGACCGACCACGATGACGTCTGCGGCCGTGTACCGGGCCATCATGCCCAGCAGCACCGATTTGCCTACGCCTGTGCCGGCGAACAGGCCGATGCGTTGGCCGCGCCCCACCGTCAGCAGGGCGTTGATGGCCCGCACCCCGGTGTCCAGGGGTTTGCGGATGGGGTCGCGATCCATGGCGTTGATGGGCGGGCGGTTCAGCGTCTGGTGGGTCACCCCATGGATGGGGCCTTGCCGGTCCAGCGGCTCGCCGTGCGCATCCACCACCCGCCCCAGCAGGCCCGGCCCGATGGGCAGATGCAGACCGCGCGCCTCAGGCCGTGCCAACTCGTGTGCGGCCATGCCCAGGCGAGGAGGATGCACCGGCAGCGGCCTGGGCATGACCTGGGCGCCGCAGGCCAGCCCGTGCACCGGACCGGTGGGCATGAGGTAGGCCCGGTCACCATTGAAGCCCACCACCTCGGCGAGCACCACCGGCAGTCCCGGGCTGCGGATCTCGCAGATGGAGCCCACCGGCACGCGCACGCCCGCGGCCTCCAGCACCAGGCCCGCCACGCGCACCAGCGTGCCCACGGTTTCCAGAGGTTCGGCGCTTTCTGCCTGCGCCACCAAGGCTGACAGGTAGGCGCGCCAGCGCTGCGTGGATTGTTCGCATGCCAGATCCGGGGGCATGCCGGCCGCGGCCGAAGGCTGCGTCAGGGCGTTCGTCATGCTTCACCACCTGCGGTCCGGGTTCCCTGCGATGGCGGCGGCTGCATCGGGTGGGCGTCCTGCTCACGCGCCAACTCGGCCGGCTTCCAGTCCAGCACGTGCCCCATGGCCTGGGCGGCGCGGGCCCAGCGGGTCTCGATGGTGGCATCGATGGTGCCGGCATCGGACTCGACGCTGCACCCCCCGCGCTGCACATGGGGATCTGCCTGGAGCCGGGCGCCCCGGGCCTGCAAGGCCTCGCCTGCGCCCTCGGCCACCAGCGGCAGATCGTCGGGATGCACGCGAACCAGCACCTGACGGGCGCCCATCATCACGGCGTTCAGCGCCTCTGCGGCCACCTCCCTCACGCGTGAGGGATCTGTCCTGAGTTCGCTGCGCAGCACCTGCTGCGCCAGCAGTACGGCGCTGCGCGACAGGCTGTCGGCCATCTGATGCTCCAGCTGGGCCCACTGGTTGTCGAAGCTTTGCACCAGCTGGCCGACCTGCGCACTGACCAGGGCCGTGTGCGTCTTCTTGAAGCTCTCCAGGGCCGCCACGCCGTCGCGGTAGCCTTCTTCGTAAGCCCTTTGGCGCGCGGTTTCCAGGCGGGCCAGCCACTCCTGCTCCGTGGGCGCTGCCGGGCCTTGCTCGGCTTGTCTGGGCCGGATACGGGCCCCCCCGAAGCTGCCGGGCTCCCAGGGCTGGACATCGCCGAGTTCCTCTCTGGGAATGAAGCGGGTGTAGGACAGCCCCGCCTTGGAACCGTCGGGCGGGGGGACGTTCAGAATACCCAGGCCGCGGCGCCTGCCGTCAGACGAACTCGTCATCACTTCCGCCACCCATCGTGATCTCGCCTTCCTCGGCCAGCCTGCGAACGATCTTCAGCATCTCCTTCTGCTCGGCTTCCACGTCGGTCACGCGCACCGGTCCACGGGCCTCCAGGTCTTCGCGCAGGGTTTCGGCCGCACGACTGGACATGTTCTTGAAGATGCGCTCGCGCAGTTCGGGAGTGGCGCCCTTGAGCGCGATCACCAGGCTCTCCGCCTGAACCTCCTTCAGGACCATCTGGACGGCCTTGTCGTCCAGCTTGAGCATGTCGTCGAAGGTGAACATGTTGTCCATGATCTTCTGCGCCAGCCCGTCGTCGCTCTCGCGGATGTAGTCCAACACGGAGGTCTCCACCGAACTGCCCATCATGTTCAGTATTTCGGCTGCGCTCTTCACGCCACCCAACTGCGACTTGCGGGCCCGGTCGCTGCCTGCCAGCACGTTGCTCAATACCTCGTTCAGGTCCTTCATGGCGGCGGGCTGGATGCCATCGAGCGTGGCCACGCGCATCAGCACCTCGTTGCGCATTCGATCGGGCAGCAGCTTCAGGATCTGCGAGGTCTGGTCGTACTCCAGGTGTACCAGGATGGCGGCCACGATCTGCGGGTGCTCGTAGCGCAACAACTCCGCCACGGACTGCGCTTCCATCCATTTCAGGCTCTCGATGCCCGTGATGTCGTTGCCAGCCAGGATGCGATCCAGCAGGAGACTGGCCTTTTCCTCGCCCAACGCCTTGCGCAGCACAGAGCGCACGTACTCGCTGGAGTCCGGCACCAGCAGGTGTTCGGCCTCGGCCAGCTTCAGGAAGTCCTCAACCACTCGCTCGAATCGCTCTCGAGGCACAGCCTTTGTCCTGGCGATGGTCTCGCCCAGACGCTGAACTTCCTTGGGCTGCATGTGCTTCAAGACCTCCGAGGCGGCCTCTTCGCCCATGGACATCAGCAGGATTGCAGCGTCTTCGACGCCGCCGTCAACCATTGAGCTTGAACTGGCCATGTCGTGTTCAGGCCTCGGTGGGCGCCTGGCCTCCGTACATCATGCTGCGCAGGATGTTGGCCACTGCTGCAGGGTTCTGCTGGGAAAAGGCGAGCGCTTTGGCGATGCCGGGATGTTGCTTCGAGTTCTCCCCCGAGAAACTCATGCCTGTCGCGATCAGTTCACTGCCAGGCGCGTCCGATTCTCCGGGCAGCAGTGGCGTCTCGTCCAGCAGCGCATTGACGCTGGAGCCCGGCGCGGGTGTGGCCACGGGCGGCGCGAGCAGGCTCTTCAGGGCCGGGCGGATGGTGGTCAGCACGATGAGCAGGGCGACGAAGGCCAGCGCTGCCGGCATGGCGGCGGCGCGCAACATGTCCTGCACCCAGACCTGCTTCCACAGTGGCAGATCCTCGCCCTTCGGGGCTGCAGGCTCGGCGCGGAAGGCCGCGTTGATGACTTTGACCGTGTCGCCCCGGTCCTTGCTGACGCCCAGGCCCTGCTCCACCAGGGCCGTGAGTTTTTCCAGCTCCTCGGGCGTCAGCGGGGTGGAGGTGGTGCGGCCGCGCGCGTCGGTGGTCACGCGGTGGTTCACCACCACGGCAGCGGACAGTCGCTTGATACTGCCCGTGGCGTTGCGCACTGTCTTCTGCGTGCGGTCCACCTCGAAATTGGTGGACGCCTCCTTGCGCATGGCGCCGTTGGCTGACCCGCCCTGCGTGCCCTGCAAGGGCGCGGCCGCCCCGGTCACAGGGGCCGTACCCGGCACCGGGGGCTGGTTGGTCTGGGCGCCCGGCACGCCGCTGGGGGTGTTGGCGCCGGCCTGGGTGGATTCCAGGATCTGCGTGCTCTTCACGGCCGCAGGCGCGTCCCCGTTGTTGGGCTTGAACTCCTCGCTGACCGACATCGTCTCGGTGAAATCGATGTCGGCAGTGACGGTGGCGCGCAGGTGCTCCCTGCCTACCACCGGCTCGAGCAGTTCCACCAGGCGTTTTTGAAGGCTGGCCTCCACCTGCTGACGGTACTGAAGCTGGTGAGTGTCCAGCCCGTTTTGCGTTCCCCCGTCCTGCTCGGTGAGCAGAGTCCCGGTGCCATCGACCACGCTGACGGCCTTGGGGTTGAGGTCTGGCACGCTGGAAGACACCAGGTGGACGATGCCGGAGATCTGCCCACGGTCCAGCGTACGCCCGGGGTGCAGGGTCAGCATCACCGAGGCGGAAGGCCTTTGCTGTTCTCTGAAGAAGCCGTTCTGCGCCGGCAAGGCCAGGTGCACGCGCACCTGCTGAACGGCGGCCAGACTGCCGATGGTGCGCATGAGTTCGCCCTCGGTGGCGCGCTTCATGGACATGCCCTCGCCGGCCTGGGACTGGCCGAATTTCTGGTTGTCCAGCAATTCGTAGCCGACGGTCGAGCTCTTGGGCAGGCCCAGATTGCTCAGCTTCATTCGCAGATCCAGCACCTTCTCGGCCGGCACCAGAATGGCGCCGCCGCCTTCGCTGTGCCTGTAGGGCACGTTCATCTGTGACAACTGGGCCAGTACCGCGCCTCCGTCTTTGTCGGACAGGCCGCTGAACAACACACGGTAGTCGCTCTGGCCGCCTCCGCGCAGCGCCAGGGCGATGGCCACGGCAGCCAGTGCTGCGGCACCGACGCCCAGCATCAGCAGGGGCTTCAGGGGCAGGGTGGCCAACTTCTCCGACAGCGTACGCGGCTCGGGGATCAGCGTCTGCGGGGCGGTGGCGGCGAGGGCAGTGTCCATGGGCGTCCGGTTCGGTTCGACGTCGCCTGCCATGCCCGGGCCACGCGTTTGTGGTGGTCCGCAATGGAGCGACGGGGTCTATTCTTCGGCACCGGGCCGCCGTTGCATGGCGCGAGAAAGGCCGGGAATCGGCCGCAGATCCTGGCACTGCGGTGGGAGTGGTCCTCCTAAAGTTCGCGCTCGCCCTGTTCGGGCCCTTGCTCAAGGAGCCGTCTTGGACATCGTCAAACTCAGGCCGTTCGATTTTGCCCAGGCCGTAGCCAAGGCGGGCATGCGTGCGGACCTGTCACCGCTGGGCAAGAGCGAGAACAAGACTGCCGGGCCCAGCTTCGCCAGCGCCGTTGATCAGGCCCTGAAGACGGTCAGCCGCAGCCAGATGGAGGCTTCTCGCATGCAGCGTGAGCTGCAACTGGACAACCCCACCGTCAGCCTGGAAGAGACCATGGTGGCGATGCAGAAGGCGCAGATCGGTTTTCAGGCCACTTTGCAGGTTCGCAACCGCTTGGTGCAGGCCTACTCCGACATCATGAACATGCAGGTGTGATGACAGTCGCTGCGGCAAGACCGCAGTGTCAGTGGAAGGTCAGTTTCCCCGCCATCATCTTCTCCAGGTCTTCGAGCCAAGGTTCTGCAAGGTTCCTGATCTCGGCATCATTGACGAGGATGCGCTGCATGATCCTCGACTTGGCGTGTCGGGACTCCGCGTCTGCCTCGGCTTTCTGGGCCACGTGCTTCAATTCGCTGATGAGCACCATGCATGCTCCCTCCAGGCGAATCACTTCCTCCCACTGGCCTGCCCGAGCCGCCTCAAGCATTTCGGCGCTGGCTCGCTCGATGCTTTCGTAATAGTGGATGAGTTCTGCATTCATGGCAACCTCGGGAGTCGACGGGCGGACGGAGGTACCTTTCGGCGCGTTCATTGCATTCGTCCCGATCCAACGCTGCCCCTGATGGCGCACCACGAGTCGTGGATGGTCGAGATCAGGTCGTGGCATTCCTGAAGCAGTTCTGCATCATTGCGCAAGTTGCTCTGAGTCAGCCGCCAGGTGACGTATTTGTACAGCCTGTCCAGGTCGGTGGCAATCTGGCCTCCGGCGGTGTGGTCCAGGCAAGACCGCAGGCCCTCCTCGACAATGCGCACGGCATGGCGGATCTCCTGGCTCTTGACTGCGTGGTCGCCGCGGTCCAGCGCGCCTCGTGCCTTGGTGATGGCATCCAGTGCGCCCTGCAGCAGCATTTCGATGAGTTTGTGGGGGTCAGCCGATGCGACGCCGGTGGAGACGTGAACCTGCTGGTAGCTTTGATCAGTGGGTTTGTGGAGGGCGTACATGGCGGCGGTGCGTCTTGAGGTGGAGTGTCTTTCCTGTTGTTATCGGCAGCCGTGGCGCGGGCTTGAATCCAGCCTCATCGGTCGATCCCTTGAATTGGGCGCCGATTCACCCAGGGCAGCGCAACAGGCTGCATCGTCTCAGGAGGAGAGGCCCGGCGTCTTGGCGGGCGTGATGGCAGCCCAGGCTTCCCTGATGGGCCGCATCAATTCCGCGCATTCCTGCATGCCCTGGTCGTCATTGCGCATGTTGGCCAGCGTCAGGCGCTTGATGACATAGGTGTACAGGGCGTCCAGATCAGCAGCGATCTTGCCGCCATTGTGATGGTCCAGCGCGCAACGAAGACCCTCATCCACGATGCGCACCGCCTTGATGAGGGCCTCCCCCTTCGCCGCGACCCGGCCTTCCTTGAGAGCACCGCGGGCTCGGGCGATGGACTCGAGAAAGCCGTCCATCAACATCAGGATCAGCCGGTGGGGATCAGCTTCTGGAAGCTGGGTCTCCACTTCCAGTCTTGCGTAGGTGGCCAGTCTGGAGCGAGCGCCCTGGTGGCGTGCGTTGAAGGTGCTTGTGGGCTGCATGTTGGATGTACCTGCGGAAGTTGGGCTTGTGCATGGTTTTCGTCTGGTCAGTGCTTGAACTTGAGGCCTGGATTGCGCATCACCGGTTCATGCAGCGCGAATTGGCGGGCGAAGAACCCTGATTTCCATCGATCAGGGCTTTGCAGCTTGCCGAAGATACCGACATCGCGAGCGGTTCCCGCAGTCGCTGCATCCGCTGGTTGACCGATGCCCTCTTTGGGTGTCACCCACTTTTCAAAGGAACAGACCCATGACACAGTCGATCAACACCAATTTGGCCTCCCTGACGGCGCAGCGCAATGCCAGCCGAACGCAGGGAGATGTGGCCACCGCCATGGCGCGGCTCTCCTCGGGCTTGCGCATCAACGGGGCGAAGGACGACGCCGCCGGCGTGGCGATCGTGGAGCGCTTCACTTCGCAGATCCGCGGCCTCAACCAGGCGGCCCGCAACGCCAACGACGGGATCTCCCTGGCGCAGACCGCCGAAGGAGCCCTCGGATCCCTGAGTGCCAATCTCCAGCGCATCCGGGAACTGTCAGTGCAAGCAGCCAATGCGACGAACAGCGCCACAGACCGCAAGGCACTGCAGCAGGAGGTGATGCAACTGTCCAGCGAACTTGATCGCGTGGCGCAGACTGCGGAATTCAACGGCAAGAAGCTGTTCGACGGCTCGTTCGGCACGCAAGCCTTCCAAGTCGGTGCCAACGCCGACCAGGTGATCAACGCCAGTCTGGTCAATGCTCGCACCACCGCTTACGGCAATTTCAACATCGGTGGCAGCGGTGTGGCTGCGGGTACGGGGGGCTGGGGTGCGAACGGGATCGGGGCCGCCACCGCCACAGTGAGCGGATCGCTGGGCACGAAGACGGTCACGGTTGCTGCCAATGCGACAGCCAAGGATGTGGCAACCAACATCAATGCCGAGGCCGGTTCCACTGGCGTGAGCGCGGCTGCACGCACCGAGGCCCAGGTGAGCTTCGCCGCTGCAGGTGCCTACACGCTGAGTCTGCGGTCGGACAACGGCACGGCCCAGAACATCTCCTTCACGCTGACTTCGGCGACGACGTCCGACGGCTTGAATTCGGCGCTCTCGGCCTTCAACGAGCAAAGTTCCAAGACGGGTGTGACAGCGTCTCTGAACTCCTCGGGAACCGCCATCGTGCTGACCAACGAGACGGGCAACGATATCTTGCTGTCGGACACCGCCACGGCAAACGCAGGTGCCGTCACGGTGCAGAAGCGCGAGGCAGACGGAGATCTGACCACGGGCGCCACCCTGGCCGCTGACACGACGGCCGACAATGCCATCTCCAGCGGCTACATCACGCTGGACAGTGACAAGTCCTTCTCGGTGGCCGACAGCGCCGCGGGCGCGTTCTTTGGCACGGCCTCCACCATCGCGACCCTGCAGAGCGTGGCCTCCGTGGACGTGGCCACTTTCACCGGTGCCTCGGCTGCGATCAAGGTGGTCGACGCGGCGTTGTCGCTCATCAACAACGAGCGGGCGAAGTTGGGGGCACTTCAGTCGCGCTTTGAATCGACGGTGAGCAACGCGCAGGTCGCCGCCGAAAACATGACCGCCTCGCGCGGGCGCATCCAGGATGCTGACTTTGCCAAGGAGACGGCTGCGCTGTCCCGCGCGCAGGTGCTGCAGCAGGCGGCCAATGCCATGCTGGCGCAAGCCAACCAGGCGCCGAAGCAGGTGCTGGAATTGCTCAGGGGCTGAAGCGCGTCGCGCTCACCGTCTTTGCGCAGGCGGCAGAGGCAAGAGCCCGTTCGCTGTGCTGAACGGGCTCTGATCTGTCTTGGCGCGGAGCGCTCAAGCGCTGGGCAGCCCAGCCGATACCCACAATGGTCGATTGAAGAGATCAGGAGGCTGAGATGGCCTTGTCTTCACCAGGCATTGGCAGCGGCTTGGACGTGAACTCCATCGTCGCCCAACTGGTCTCGCTGGAAAGCAGGCCTATTCTGAACCTCCAGGCCAAGGTCTCCACGCTGCAGACCAGGCTCAGCGGCCTGGGTCAGGTGCAAAGCAATCTTGCAGGACTGCAGGACGCCGCCAAGAAACTCGCGACGGCCAGCACTTATGAGGCCCTCAGCGCCACCTCGGGCGACTCGGCATCTGTCACCGTGGCGCTTTCTGGCGAACCAAAGCCGCAGCCGGGGAGCTACGCGGTTTCCGTGACGTCGCTTGCAGCGGGGCAGACGCTGGTGTCTGGCGCTGGGCAATTCACGGCGGCGACGCAGACCGTGGGCTCGGGCACGCTTACCATCACGCTGGGCGAATGGGGTTTGGGTGACGTCTTCACACCCAAGAGCGGAAGCACGCCCGCCAGCTTCACCATTGCGGCTACCGACAGCCTCAGTGCCATCAAGGACAAGATCAACGCGGCCAAGGCGGGCGTGTCTGCGACCTTGGTCACCGACACAAGCGGGGTGCGCCTTTCGCTGCAGTCGACCACCACGGGAGCGGTCAACGGATTCAGGGTGACCGTGGCCGATGGCGACGGGGGCAATACCGATGCCTCGGGGCTGTCCCGCCTGGGTTACGACCCGCAGAACTCGGTGAACCAGTTGTCCCGCACCGCGACTGCGGCCAACGCCGTGGCCACGGTCAATGGTATCGAGGTCAAGTCGGCAACCAATGTCTTCGATGGTGTCATCCAGGGCCTCAGTTTCACGGCCAAGAAAGTCACCTCGTCTGCGGCCACCATCACGGTAGGCAAGAACACGGACTCCATCCGCCAGGCGGTGAACTCGTTCGTCAGCGCCTACAACACCCTGTCCAAGTTCCTTACTGAACAGACCAAGTACGACCCCGCGACCAAGCAAGCCGGCCTGTTTCAGGGCAATGGCGCCGTGTTGGGCATCCTCAACCAATTGAAGGCCAAGTCCAGCGAAACGACAGATGCCTCTGGCACCTTTCCCACGCTGTCCAGCATGGGTATCGAGATGCAGAAGGACGGGACGCTGCAGGTCTCCACCAGCAAGCTCGACAAGGCGCTGACCGATCTGGACGAAATGAAGGCTGCCATGACGGCGAGTTCCGCGCTGCCGGGTGGAACAGGGCTGGCCAAGCGTCTTCAAACGCTGACCGATGGCATGCTGGCGGCCAACAGCGGCACACTGCCAAGCATGACCAAGTCACTCCAGGCGCAGATTGCCTCGAACCAAAAGGATCAGAGCCGGTATCAAGACCGGTTGGCAGCTGTGGAAAAGCGTCTTCGGGCCGAATACGCAGCGCTGGACACCACCGTGGCGAAGTTCAACTCGCTCAACTCGTATGTGTCGCAGCAGATTGCCTCGATGAGGAACTGGAACAGCAACGGCAACTGAACCGCGTTCGTGCTCAGATGGCGCGGAAGGCTCTTCGCGCATTTCAGTGGGATCCGGCATTGGTCGGCCTGAGGTCCGCCCAGGAAGAAGGGTGGATAAGGTGTGGGCGTCAAAGCCACCGGGAGGGAGACGCCCCGATGAAGGACACCCAACTCCATGGGCAGCTGCTGGGCTTGAGCAAGCCGTGGTCAGTGGATCGAGTCGAGCTCGAATTGGAGCAAAGCCGAATCACGGTGCACGTCGAATGTGAGCGAGGGACGGTGTGGGGTGACCCGGAGACGGAAAGAGGCAGGGTCCACATTCACGGTTGGGTGGAGCGAAGCTGGCTGCACCTGTACACCTGCCAGTTCGAGACCTGCATCGTGGCCAAGGTACCCAGGCTGAAGTTCAAGAGCGGCCGCGTGGAAGAGGCGGTTGTTCCGTGGGCCCAGCGCTACAGCCGGATCATGTCGATGATGGAAGCCTTCGCGGTGCGGCTGCTACAGGCCGCAGCAAACATCAGCCGCGTGACGAAGCTGGTCAGGCTGGACTGGCATACCGTCAACGACGTCATGGAGCGAGCCGTGGCAGCGCGGGCTCCAACGACTCACCGAAGAGGCGGTGCCGTATGCGGGTCTTGACGAGATGATCTTCCTGAGCGTCCAGAACTGTGCCAGCGTGCTGACCGACATCACCCGGTCCTGGGCGCTGCAGGTACAGGCGGGGCGCAAGCTGTAGGATGCCAAGAAGGTCCTGTCCAGCCTGAGCCCGACGCAGCGCGAAAGCGTTCGTGCGGTGGCCATCGACATGCGGCCGGGTTACATGAGTGCCGTGCGCGAGTTGCTGGGCAGCGCGGACATCGTGCACGACAAGTTCCCTATCTCGAAGTACCTCAACGAGTCGGTCGACCGGGTTCGCAGCAAGGAGCACAAGCGGCTGCTGTGGCAGGCGGACACACCCCTGAGCGGCACCCAGTACGTCTGGCTCAAAGGCTTGCGCGACAAGCGCTGTGCCCAGGCCGTAGCTTTCAGGCATCTGTACCAGGCCAACCTGCAGACCAGCCGGGCATGGGCACTGAAAGAGAGCTTCGCGGCGTTCTGGAACTACCGATACCCCAAGGCCGCGCAGAACTTCTTCAACGCCTGGAGCACACGCGCCATGCGCAGTCGCATCGAGCCGATCAAGACCGTCACGAAGATGCTGCGCAGACACAGCGAAGGCCTCTTCAGCTGCACCAAGTACCGCATAACGGACGCCGCCCCAAAGGGGTTCAACTCCTCGATCCAGGCGATTACAACCAACGCTCGAGGCTTCCGATCATTCGCCAACTATCGCATCCGCATGCTGTCTTCTGCGGCAAGCTCGACCTCAGGCCGGACAATGCCGGATCACACTGAAATGCGCGAAGAGCGGAAATCAGAGAAAACACCACTTTGGAGATTCCTGAAGCCAGTCATGGGGCCATCGGCCTGTGGGGCGGCGCCCACGCGCTGCAGGAAGTTCTTCGACACGGCGGGCCGTCCCGCCGTCTTTCAGGACGGTGCGTGTCCGGCGCGACGGCGACGTTTTCAACTTGGGCCTCAAGTTCGCCGACCGATTGGCCGATAGCCACCCAACGGGATCGAACATTCGCTTCCGGGGCCCGTCGACAGTCGATGGGCGGGACCGGCACGGTGCCGGGAAATCTCACCTGAACTGGAGTCATCATGTCGCAGTCCATCAACACCAACATTTCGACGATCACAGCGCAGCGCAACTCAATGAAGGCATCCGGCGATCTGTCCACCGCCATGGCCCGGCTGTCTTCGGGCCTGCGCATCAACAGCGCCAAGGATGATGCCGCCGGCCTGGCGATTTCCGAGCGCTTCACATCGCAGATCCGTGGCCTGAACCAGGCAGCGCGAAATGCCAACGACGCTATCTCGCTGTCGCAGACCGCGGAAGGGGCCTTGGGCTCGATGAGTACCAATCTGCAGCGTATCCGCGAACTGGCGGTTCAGTCAGCTAACGCCACCAACAGTTCCACCGACCGAAAGGCCTTGCAGCAGGAGGTGATGCAACTGGCCAGCGAGATCGATCGGGTGGCCCAGACCACCGAGTTCAACGGCAAGAAGCTGCTCGATGGGTCGTTCGGCACGCAGGGTTTCCAGGTGGGTGCGAATGCGAGCCAGGTGATCAACACCAGCATGGTCAATGCCCGCACCACGGCCTACGGCAACTTCAACGTCGCCGGCAGTGGTGTGGCTGCGGGTACGGGTGGCTGGGGTGCCAACGGGATCGGGGCCGCCACGGCCACGGTGAGCGGCTCGCTGGGCACAAAGACGGTCACGGTGGCTGCCAACGCAACCGCCAAGGACGTGGCTGCCGGCATCAATGCAGAGTCCGGGTCCACGGGCGTGAGCGCTGCGGCGCGCACGGAAACTCAAGTGAGCTTTGCCGCCGCAGGGGCCTACACGCTGAGCCTGCGGTCGGACAACAGCACGGCGCAGACCATCTCGTTCACCCTGTCGGGCGCTGCGACGGCGGACGGTCTCAGCTCGGCGCTCTCGGCCTTCAACGAGCAAAGTTCCAAGACGGGTGTGACAGCGTCTCTGAACTCCTCGGGAACCGCCATCGTGCTGACCAACGAGACGGGCAACGATATCTTGCTGTCGGACACCGCCACGGCAAACGCAGGTGCCGTCACGGTGCAGAAGCGCGAGGCAGACGGAGATCTGACCACGGGCGCCACCCTGGCCGCTGACACGACGGCCGACAATGCCATCTCCAGCGGCTACATCACGCTGGACAGTGACAAGTCCTTCTCGGTGGCCGACAGCGCCGCGGGCGCGTTCTTTGGCACGGCCTCCACCATCGCGACCCTGCAGACCGTCGCTGATACCGACGTCGGGACCTATGCCGGTGCAAGCAAGGCCATCAAGGTGATGGATGCGGCTTTGGGTTTCCTCAACAGCGAGCGCGCCAAGCTCGGGGCGTTGCAGTCACGGTTTGAGTCCACGGTCTCCAACCTGGGGGTGGCCTCTGAAAGCCTGACCGCTTCCCGGGGCCGCATTCAGGATGCCGACTTCGCCAAGGAGACCGCGGCCCTGTCGCGTGCCCAGGTGTTGCAGCAGGCGGCCAATGCCATGCTTGCCCAGGCCAACCAGGGCCCGAGGGAAATCCTCAGCCTGCTGCGCTGAGCCGGCCGCGCTGGAGCAAGACGGGGCTTGGCCCCGCTCGCGGCCCCACCGTCTCTGACGGCGGGCCGCGTGTGCTTTGCTCTTCCGGGAAGCCTGCCGCATCTGGTCGTGTCAACGCAAGCTGGGGGAATATCTTCTGGGCTCATTGGTCTGAATTGAGCTAACATCAGAAGCTTGATCGTGTCAGAAAGCCCGTTACGCCCTACTCAACAATTCGGGGCCGAGCCACGCCGACCCCATTTATCTGACCCCCGCTACAGGCCTTTGTGAATCGTGAGACGCTTGCCTGTCCCCCCCGGCACCTTGCTCCCGGGCGAGCCTGCGCCCGCTGACATCTACGACGAGGATGGCACGTTGCTGCTGGCCGAGGGCCGTGCGGTCGATACGGATCTGTTGCGACAGACCCTGGCCTCCCGGCGCGTGTTTGTCGACGAGGCCATGGCCCACAAGTGGAAGGCCTTGACGCCGGATCCGCTTCCGAACACGCTGCGCCTGGCGGCTGCAGGTGCAGGTGCAGGTGCAGGTGCAGGTGCAGCGGTGCCTGAAGCTGCCCTGGCGGCGGTGAACGCCCGGGCTGGCGATGTCAAGCCCGCGCCCACATCGCGCCGAAGCCGGTCAACTGGCACCGGCCTTGTGCAGGAGCTTTCCCTTGCCGAGGACTGGGATTCCCTGCATCGGCTGATGATCGCGGCCTTGCGTGAGGCGACACCGGGCAGTGACTGGCTTGATCGGGTCATCCGGACACACCGCCGCGTGCAGCAGCTGGGCAACCGCAGCCCGGATGGATCGCTCTACTACATGATCTATCTGGCAAGCCAGGCGCACAACCACTACTCCGCCCTTCACAGCTTGCTGGGCTGTCTGGTGTGTCACGCCGCTGCGCGGGTGCTGGGCTGGCCCAAGGATTGGCTGCAATCCGTGGGCCTGGCGGCCCTGACCATGAACGCGGCGATGGCCAAGTTGCAGGACGAGCTGGGCAACAGCGATGTCGCGCCCACGGTGGAGACGCGTCAGGAGATCGAGCAGCACGGCCTGACCGGCCTGGGTCTCCTGAAGGCCAGTGGCGTGGAGGATCCGATCTGGGCTGGGGCCGTGCGCTGGCGCCATACCAAGCAGTACGAACGCATCCCTTTCGCGGAACTTTCACCAGCCAACAAGCTGGCGCGCCTGCTGATGCGGGTGGACATGTTCACGGCACGACTGAGCCGCCGCAGGAACCGGGCCTCGATGTCGCCCCTTCAGGCCGCCCAGCAAGCTTGCAGCGGGCCTGACGGCAACCTGGATGAGATTGGCTCGGCAATGCTGAAGGCTTTGGGACTGTACCCGCCTGGCACTTTTGTCGAGTTGGCCAACCAGGAGTTGGGTATCGTTGTCGCGCGCGGTTCACGGCCTGATCTGCCCAGGGTGGTGAGCCTGCGGGAACCGGATGGCCGGCCGCTGTCCACACCAGCACTGCGTGACACCAACTCCAACACCTACCGCGTGGCGCGCTCGTTGTCTGCCTCAGAAGTCAACCTCGTGCCAAACCACGAACTGATGATCTCGATGATCTGATGGCGCTCGGTGGGGTCTCCCCGCTCGGGGCGCCCATGTGGCGCCGGTGGCCGTTGCCCGCTGTGTACGCCTGGGGCGGCGGCTGGGCGCTCATGCTCGCGGCGTCCTGTCTGGGGTGGTCTGCCGGTGGCGCACTTTTGCTGGGCATGGTGCCGTCCCTGTTGCTTCAGGGTTGGGTGGCCGCTGGCTGGCGCCGTTGGATGGTGCTGGGGGGGTTGCCCCTGCTCATGCTGATCACGGCCGGGGTGTCGTTGGTCGGCCCATGGGGGTGGCTGGGCCTTGCGCTGGCATTGCTGGTCATCTACCCCCTGCAAGCGTGGTGTGACGCACCCGTCTTTCCCACGCCCGGCAACGCGCTGGAAGACCTGGCTGCAGCGGTGCCTCTGGTCAAAGGCGCTGCGGTCCTTGACGCAGGCAGCGGCCTGGGGCATGGCATGGACGCGCTGCGACGGGCTTATCCATCGGCCCGCTTGCAGGGGGTGGAGAGCAGTCTGGCGCTGGTGCTGCTGAGCCGCTGGCGCTTGCGCCGCGATATCGGCCACGACCGCCTCAGCACCCTGCCGCCCTGCAAGGTGGTTCGCGGTGACATGTGGTCTTGTTCCTGGGAAGGATTCGACCTGGTTTACATGTTCCAGCGGCCGGAGTCCATGCAACGCGCTTGGGACAAGGCTTGCCGTGAAATGTCCGAGGGTGCCTGGTTGGTCAGCCTGGAGTTCGAGGTGCCGGATCTGGCGCCCACCCGGCGGCTGACATGTCCCGACGGCCGGGCTGTCTTGATATACCGTCTGGGCCGACCGCGGGATTCAATTGCGGGCTCAATTGGCCGATAACATCCGAACTGTCCGATGTCTGGTTCACCTGTGGGTGCCGGATGTCCATCCCCGGCCCTTGCACAAATCACTCCAGCAGCCTCGTCATGTTCATCATCATCGGATGGGTCGTCGTGCTGGCTTGCGTTTTCGGCGTGTTCCTGGCGCACGGGGGCAACATGGGGCCGGTGCTGCGTGCCTTGCCCTTCGAGATGACCACCATCTTCGGGTCCGCCATTGGCGCATTCCTGGCAACCAACAAGCCGGCCATCATCAAGAGCACCCTGGCCGGGCTGGGCCAGTGTTTCAAGGGGAGCAAGTACAGCAAGGCGCGCTACATGGATCTCATCGCGCTGCTGTACGACATCTTGCAAAAGGCGCGCCGCGATGGCCTGATGGCCATCGAGAACGATGTCGAGTCGCCGCACGATTCTCCCCTGTTCAACAAGTACCCCACCATCGCGGCCGACCACCATGTCACGGAATTCGTCACCGACTACCTGCGCATGATGGTGACGGGCAACCTCAATGCCCACGAGATCGAGTCGCTGATGGACAACGAGATCGACACCCACCATCACGAAGCGCACGCGCCCGTGATGGCCTTGCAGCGCGTTGCCGGCGGCCTGCCGGCTTTCGGCATCGTGGCGGCGGTGCTGGGGGTGGTCAACACCATGGGTTCCGTGGGGCAGCCTCCTGCTGTGCTGGGGGGCATGATCGGCTCGGCCCTGGTGGGTACGTTCCTGGGTATCCTGTTGGCTTACGCCTTTGCCGAACCGCTGGCGGGCCTGCTGGAGCAGAAGGTGGAAGAGGGCACGAAGGAGTTGCAGTGCATCAAGACCATCCTCCTGGCCAGCATGCAAGGCTATGCGCCTCAGGTGGCCATCGAATTTGGCCGCAAGGTGCTCTACCACGACGACCGACCGAGCTTTTCCGAACTCGAGAATCACGTGAAGGGCAAGAAGAAGTGAGTTCTTCCCTGGTCAATGGCGCCGGCCCAATGCCAGGCGGGAGGCTGGTACATGGCCGGTGACAGCAAGAAGCTTCAGCCCATCATCATCAAGCGGGTGAAGAAGGGCGGACATGCGGCGCACGGCGGGGCATGGAAGATTGCCTACGCCGACTTTGTCACGGCCATGATGGCCTTCTTTCTGATGATGTGGCTGATCGGCTCCACCACGGAGGGCGACCGCAAGGGTATCGCCGACTACTTCAGCACCCCGCTGAAACTGGCCATGCTGGGCGGCTCGGGATCCGGCGATTCTTCCTCCGTGGTCAAGGGCGGGGGCGAGGACCTCACGCGCTCTGTCGGGCAGGTCAAGCGCGGTGACGTCGAAGCACCGACCCGCTCGGTCAACCTGCAGGCGCTCAAGGCCGAGCAGGCGCGTGCAGAGCGGGCGCGCCTGGAGCGGCTGAAAGAAGACATCGAGCGCAAGATCGACAACAACGAAAAGCTCAAGGCCCTGAACTCGCAGATCCGGCTGGACATGACGCGCGAGGGTTTGCGCATCCAGATCGTGGATGCCAACAACCGGCCCATGTTCGCCAGCGGCAGTGCGGTGGTGCAACCCTACATGCGCGATCTGCTGCAGGAGATCGGCGCCCTCCTGGCCGAAGTTCCCAACCGTCTGACTCTGGAAGGCCATACCGATGCGCAGGCCTTCGGCAACGGTGGGGCGGGCTACACCAACTGGGAACTGTCCTCAGACCGGGCCAACGCTTCGCGTCGCGAGTTGATGGTGGGAGGGTTGCCGGAACCCCGCGTGATGCGCGTGCAAGGCCTGGCCGCCAGCGTGCCCTTCGACAAGAACGACCCTTTGGCGCCGGTCAACCGCCGCATCAGCATCATCGTGATGAACCGTGACGCCGAGGACCGCATCGCTCTGGCCGAAGGCCAGGAGCCGGCGTCGTCTTCGCCGCCCACAGCAGCGCCCCCTGCGACAGCGCTGCCCACAACAGCGCCGCCTGCGCGCTGAAACGCTGGGCTTTCGCCCTTCTTTTCCCGCTCAAGTCTTTGCGCCGTCGCGGCACCATGGCAGGGCCTCCCCAGGAGGCTCATCACCATGTCCGACAGCGCACAAGACCGCACCCTCCCCGCCACCGCGCGAAAGATCTCCAAGGCCCGTGAACAGGGGCAGGTGGCGCGCTCGCGTGATCTGGGGCATTTCGCGGCGCTGTTCGCCGCCTGTCTGGCGCTGGTGGCGGTGGCGCCGCAGCTCACCGGCTGGCTGCAACGCATGCTGGCCCGCGGCCTGAGTTTCGACGCCCACACGGTTTCACAGCCGGAGCGCATGGCCGATCGACTGGCCGTCTTTGGCGCGGAAATGCTGCTGGTGGTGCTGCCCATGGGGCTGCTGCTGATGGCCGTGGGTGTGGCGGCCAGCGTGGCCTGCGGGGGGTGGAACTTCTCCTGGAAGGCGATGGAGCCCAAGTTCAGCAAGCTCGACCCGATCTCCGGCGTGGCGCGTCTGTTCACGGCCTCGCAGATCGGCATGACGCTCAAGGCCTGCCTGCTCGCGCTGGTGCTGGGCCTGATCGGCGCGCTGTTCGTCCAGGCCAACATGGGGCGCTTCCTGCATTCGATGGCCGTCCCCTTGCCGGCGGCGCTGAGCCATGCCGCCGGCACGGTGTGGGCCGGAATGCTGTTGCTGCTGCTGGCTGTGGGTGCCTTTGCCCTGGTGGATGTGCCCTTGCAGAACTTCGTCTGGCTGCGAGGCCTGCGCATGAGCCACGAAGAGGTGAAGAAGGAACACAAGGAAGTCGAGGGCAATGCCGAGGTCAAGGCCAAGCAGAAGGCCCGCATGCGTGAGGCGGCCAACCGCCGCATGCTGGCTGCCGTGCCCTCGGCCAGCGTGGTGGTCATGAACCCCACCCACTTTGCGGTCGCCCTGCGCTATGACGACGGCAGGATGGCCGCACCGCTGGTGGTGGCCAAGGGTGCTGACCTGATGGCGTTTCGCATTCGCGATGCCGCCCGCGCAGCGCAGGTGCCCGTGCTCGAGGCGCCGCCCCTGGCCCGTGCCTTGTACGCGCACGCGGAAGTGGACCGCGAGATCCCGGCGGCCCTGTTCTCGGCGGTGGCCCAGGTGCTGGCCTGGGTGTTCCAGCTGCGTGCCGCCATGGCAGGCCAGGGCAGGGCGCCAGGCGACCTTCCGGCGCTGCAAGTACCCCCTGAACTTGACCCGAAGAACCGGCCCGCGGCCACCAGCGCGCCTGCGAAGGATGATCAATGAGCACCGCCCGCCTGAGTTCCAGCCCCTGGCTGACCCGAATCCAGGGCCTGCTCGGTCCCGACGCCGGCATCCTCAAGGCGCTGACTGCGCCCCTGTTCATCGTGATGATCCTCGCGATGATGGTGCTGCCGCTGCCGCCGCTGGCACTGGACCTGCTGTTCACCTTCAACATCGCGCTGTCGTTGATGGTGATGATGGTGGCGGCCACCATGAAGCGCCCGCTGGACTTCGCCGCGCTGCCCGCCGTGCTGCTGGTCACCACGCTGCTGCGCCTGAGCCTGAACGTGGC
>JBMLPD010000272.1:0-1576 GCA_049242285.1 Rubrivivax sp. | reverse complement strand
TGGTGACCATGACGCTGATCCAGGGCGTGATGAACACCTTCGTGGTCTTCATCTCGCGCGTGGTGGGCTACTTCGTGGACAAGGTCATCCTGAAGAACGACCGCGAGGGCGTGGGCATCGGCTACTACATCACCACCATCGTCATGGACATCGTCCTGGGCCTGGTGGCCGCCGTGATCGTGGCCTGGTTCTCGCGGCAGCGTGAATACCGTGCCGACGCCGGCGCGGCGCAACTCATGGGCCGCAAGCAGCCCATGATCAACGCCCTGGCCCGCCTGGGCGGCCTGGAGCCCGGCGCCCTGCCGCAGACGGTGCAGAACATGGGCATCTCCAGCAAGCCCAGTGGCCTGATGGCGCTGTTCTCCAGCCACCCGCCCATCGAAGACCGCATCCGGATGCTGCAGGAATCGAAGTGAGCGAACACTGACGTCATGCCAGGGGCCCTGCGGGGCCCCTTGTCATTTCCGCCCTGCGCGGCCGTCTTTGGTTTCGCCTCACAATCCCCCCTGTGAAGCAGGCCAGACCGCCGCTGGCGCGATCGGGGAAACCCGGCGCTGGAGGAAGGTCCGGACTGCACAGGGCAGCGCAGGAGCTAACGGCTCTCCACCGCGAGGTGAGGATCAGAGCAACAGAGACGAGTCGCGGCGGGGCAACCCGGCGCGGGTGAAACGGGCAATCTCTGCGCGCAGCAACACCAAGTAGGCCGGCGTTGACGTGGCTCCGCGGAGCCGGCGGGTAGGTGGCACCGAGCCGGGTGGGCGACCCCCGGCCCAGAGGAATGGCGGTCACGCCCGGGGGTCGCAAGACACTCGGGCGCACAGAATCCGGCCTATCGGCCTGCTTCACACTATGGACGGCTTGGGCGGCTCATTGCGGCGCAGGCCTGGCACGAAGGACGCCCCGACCATGCATCCCCAAGCCGCGACCCTGTGGCGCGGCCCCCTCTGGACCCTGGCGCTGCTGCTGGCAGCGCTCAGCTCGCTGGGCCCCTTTGCCATTGACACCTACCTGCCGGCTTTTCCCGGCATGGCGGCCGATCTCTCGGCCTCCGCGGTGCAGATGCAGCAGACCCTGTCGACCTACCTGTTCGGCTTTGCGCTGATGAACTTGTTCCATGGTGCGTTGTCCGACAGTCTCGGCCGGCGCCCGGTGGTGCTGGTGGCCATGACCGTGTTCACGTTGGCGTCGGTGGGCTGCGCGCTCAGCCCCTCCATCGGCTGGCTGCTGTTCTGGCGTACGGTGCAGGGGCTGTCGGCCGGCGGCGGCATGGTGATCGGCCGCGCCATCATCCGCGACCTGTTCCCGCTGGCCCAGGCCCAGCGCGTGATGTCGCAGGTGACCATCTTCTTCGGCGTGGCGCCGGCCGTGGCACCGCTGGTGGGGGGCTGGCTGTACGTGCACCTGGGCTGGCCGTCGGTGTTCTGGTTTCTGGCGCTGGTGGGGGCGGTGCTGTGCGCGCTGATGTGGCGGCAGTTGCCGGAATCGCTGCACGCCAGCCAGCGCCAACCACTGCACGTGGGCCACCTGTTGCGTGGCTACTGGCAGATGGGCGCCAGCGCGCGGTTCATGGCCCTGG